>NZ_JBSFKO010000011.1:63510-296954 GCF_053598575.1 Streptomyces sp. NPDC001100 | reverse complement strand
GCTTCAGGCGCCCCGAAGGCGACCGAACCAAAAGAGGTGCGCGCACGGCGCCTGTCCAGCACCGGCCCAGTTCCCTGGCACCTACCCCGCACCGGCCCACCTCCCCGGCACTCACCCCACCCCACCCCAGCTCCCCGACACCCTCACGACGCCGACCCGGTCACCCCCCCACCTCCCTCAAGCCCCCATCCCCCCACGCAAATCACCGCCCGATCAACCGGCAACGGCCGACCGGGCGGGAGCGTGCTGGGACCGGTGTTCGTCCGGAAGCTCAACCTCGCTGACGAACCGTTGCGCAGGCTTCACCGCACCCACCCGACGCGCGGGCGTCGGTGTTGCCGCTGCCGCCGCAGGCGCTGTCGCAGGCTTGGCCGAAAGCATGAACCAGACGACCTTCCCCGACTCCCCCTCCGGTCGCACCCCCCAGCTCTCGCTGACCGCCGCCACCATCGCGAGCCCTCGCCCGCACGTGGCAGTGGCCGCGACGTCGGAGATGTCGCCGGCGACCGGGAGCCGGGGATCGTGGTCGTGCACGGAGACGACGAGGTGGTCGAGCAGCAGCTCGATCTCGACGGTGCACGTCTTGTCGGGCTGGGCGTGCCGGTGGACGTTGGTCAGGAGCTCGGTCACACCGAGCGCCGCCCGGTCTATGAGTGGATCGAGATGCCAGTAGCGCAACTGCGCAGATACGATTCTGCGGACCTGGCCGATCCGCGACGGCAGGGCTTGGAGCTCTACCGCGCAGTGCCTGCTTGGGTGAGTGATCACGGCTGCGACTCCCCGACGAGAGGCCCGGAAGAACACGGAGTTCGGATCCAGCAGGCTGGTCGAGGGAAATAGGCCGCCTGCTGTTGTGCCCGGCGGCTGGTTCGCAGCGTTATCGCCGGTAAACCCAGAGTGACGTGAGACCAGAGTGACGCAGGGGTGGCAGTCCCGCAACTTGCCGCTGTTCACCGCCCGCTCGTGGCACGGTCGGCCGCCGCCCTGCGCGGCACGGTCAGTCGCCGCCCCACACGCCCCACACGGCCCACGCGGCCCGCCCGCCCGCGACGCCCGGCGCAGGCCGGTCAGCCGCCCCCACGCCCAGCAGCCTTACGCACGGCCTCGATGAACCGCCGTGCCGCAGGGGGCCCGGGCTGCCCCGGCGCGGGGTCGTGCTCGCCGAGCGTCAGCAGGTACCGATTGCCGTTCAGATCGGCCAGCGCCCGGTCCTCCGGGGCGAACCAGGGCTTCGACGCGCGTACCGCCTGCACCGGCGCGCTGTCGATCTCGCTGCCGTAGCTGGTGAGCAACTCCAGCCTGCCGTCATTGATCCGGACCTGTCCGGCCCGGGTGAGTGACCGCAGCCGCTTCCCGATCCGCACGCCCGTGGCCGTGAACTCCGGCTCCGCCATGCTTCCCCGCCCCCTTGGTCCAGGACATCTCGTGATCCAGTGTGCGCCCCCGTTCAGGACGTTCGTCCCGCTCCGGTGCAGTCTGCCCGCAGCGGGCGTCGAGCACCAGTACGCACGACGCGGTCACGGTGAGTACCCGAAGCACTCGCATAAATGCGCCCCCAGGATCCGGCGTGATCACTCCCCAGGATCATCCGTGACCGTTCCCCATGATCATCCGTGATCGCTCCCCGGGATCCGTGGTGGTCGCCCCCAGGGCTGCCTTTGAGCTCCCCAAAGGCATGTTTATGCAGGTGAGAAGCGTGCGGAAGGTGCATATGATCGAGGTGTCGGCCCGCGCGAGGCGCCGTCGGCGCGAAGTCTAAGGAGCCCCGCCGTGAGCACCACCCCACAGGCCCCGACCGGTGCCACCCTCGACATCGACCGCAGCGACGCCGCCTACCGGAGCTGGCTGAAAGAAGCCGTCCGCAAGGTCCAGGCGGACTCCAACCGCTCCGCCGACACCCACCTCCTCCGTTTCCCGCTCCCCGACCAGTGGGGCATCGACCTGTACCTCAAGGACGAGTCGACCCACCCCACGGGCAGCCTCAAACACCGCCTGGCCCGCTCCCTCTTCCTCTACGGACTCTGCAATGGCTGGATCCGGCCCACCCGCCCGGTGATCGAGGCGTCCAGCGGCTCCACCGCCGTCTCCGAGGCGTACTTCGCCAAGCTGATCGGCGTCCCGTTCATCGCGGTCATGCCGCGCACGACCAGCGCCGAGAAGATCCGCCTCATCGAATTCCACGGCGGCCGGTGCCACTTCGTGGACGACTCGCGCAAGATGTACGAGGAGTCGGCCGCCCTGGCGGTGGAGACCGGCGGCCACTACATGGACCAGTTCACCTACGCGGAGCGGGCCACGGACTGGCGCGGCAACAACAACATCGCCGAATCCATCTTCCGCCAGCTGGAGTTGGAGCGTTTCCCGGAGCCCGCGTGGATCGTCGCCACGGCCGGCACCGGCGGCACCTCGGCGACGCTCGCGCGCTACGTCCACTACACGCAGCGCGACACCCTGGTCTGTGTCGCCGACCCCGAGAACTCCTGCTTCTTCGAGGGCTGGACCACCGGCGATCCGGACGTCACCTGCGACTGCGGCTCCCGTATCGAGGGCATCGGCCGCCCCCGGATGGAGCCGAGCTTCGTGCCGGGCGCCGTGGACCGCATGATGAAGGTCCCGGACGCGGCCAGCGTCGCCGCCGTACGAGCCCTGGAACAAGCCATCGGCCGCAAGGCGGGCGGCTCCACCGGCACCGGCCTCTGGAGCGCCCTGAAGATCATCGCCGAGATGGTGGCGGCGGGCCGACAGGGCAGCGTCGTAACCCTCTTGTGCGACCCGGGCGACCGCTACCTGGACAAGTACTACTCGGACGAGTGGCTGAAGCAACAGGGCCTGGACATCGCGCCGTACAGCAAGGCGATCGCATCACTACTGAAGACGGGACTTTGGTCCAGCCCCAACTGAAGCGCCCCGTCATGGGCGCGGGGAACTGCGCGACCGGCCACAACGAACCTGCAGACGACCGACGACCGACGGCCAACGCAACCTAACGCTTCAACCGCCGATCCAGGGCAAGCACCGCCCCCTTGAACGCCCGCCCCAACCCGGGCCGAGCCAACCGCACAACCCCCCGAAACGCAGCGTTCCCATCCGCGGCAAACGTCCACTGAACCCGCGTCCCGTCCCCCGCGGGGACCAGTCGCCACTCCTCGGCCAACGCCCGCGCCCCCGGCGCATTCGTGACGTCGACCCGATACGCGTACACCTCCGCCTCCTTCGCCGCGATCACCGTCTCCCGGAAGCGCCCGCCACCCTTGAGCCGGATGTCGCGCCCGGCACCGTCGTCGATCGACTCGGCCCGGGTCACGGCCGCGAACCACTCGGCCCACCCGGGTACGTCGTCGTTGAGGGCGTGGAAGACCGCGTCCGGTGCCGCGGACATCTCCTGCGCGAAGATCAGCCGTACCGGAGCGGTGTCGATGAAGTCGAGCCCGACGGGCCGGAGACGGTTAGCCATGGACGCGAACCCCCTTGGCGGAGAAGGGAAGTTGACCGAAGCGATGTTGACGGAAGCGATGTTGACCGAAGCGACGCCGGAGCGGGGTCACGATAGCTGGCGATCCGTCAGATGTCTGCCCCGTCCCGTCAGATGTCGTCCTCGTCCTCGTCGTCGGCTTCGCCCGCCACCACGAGCCGTCGCAGATGCTCGGAGATGTCCTCGCGCGCGTCGGCCGGCAGCCCCGCGTCCGTCACCAGCGTGTCGACCTGCTCCAGCGCGGCGAACGAACTCAGGCCCACCGTCCCCCACTTGGTGTGGTCGGCGACCACCACGACCCGCCGCGCCGACTGCACGAGCCTGCGGTTGGTCTCGGCCTCCGCGAGGTTCGGCGTGGACAGCCCGGCCTCGACCGATATGCCGTGGACACCGAGGAAGAGCACGTCGAAGTGGAGCGCCGCGATCGCCTGGTCGGCCACCGGGCCCACCAACGAGTCGGAGGGGGTCCGCACCCCGCCGGTCAGGACGACCGTCGCCGCGCCCTGCCGCTGTCCCGAGGTGCGCTGCGCCGCGTGGAAGACGTCCGCCACCCGCACCGAGTTGGTGACCACGGTGAGATCGGGGACCTCAAGCAGGTGGTGCGCCAGCGCGTACGTCGTCGTACCGCCCGAGAGCGCGATCGCCGTGCCCGGTGCGACCAGTTCCGCCGCGGCCCGCGCGATGTCCTCCTTGGCTGTCAGTTCAAGACCCGACTTCGCCTCGAAGCCCGGCTCGTGCGTGCTCGCCTCGACGACCGGTACAGCCCCGCCGTGCACCTTCTCCAGGACACCCTGACGGGCCAGCGCATCGAGGTCACGGCGAACCGTCATGTCCGACACGCCGAGCTTGCGGGTCAGTTCGTTGACGCGGACGCCGCCGCGGCGCCGGACCTCGTCGAGGATCAGGGCGCGCCGCTGCTCCGCGAGGAGGTTCTGATTCTCACTCACGTACGCTCCGGTCCTTTCGCCTCAACCCGTCCGACCGTCCGGCGCACCGGCTCGGAGCAGGACCTTCGTCCCGGCTGCGGTGCGCGGACGCCCCATCCTTGCACGCCCCCGCAAGCACTGCGCCATCGCCTGTCCCGACGCGCACATGTCATCGGGGCCTCATCCGTCCCCCGTGTTGTCACACGGATCGGGGAGATTCGGTGACAGGGCGTGTGCGACGCGCCGAAAGGGGCGATCCTGGTGGTCACACGGACACAGCCAGACGGTACGTCACGGGGGATGTGCGAACAGTGGAGCGTGTGCAGGAACATGCCGTCACGAGCGGGGCCGACGAGCCCGCCGGACGGCCCGACCCAACCAACCCAACCGACCGGTCCGACCGGACCGAACCCGCCCTGGAACTCCTGGTCCACGGAGTCGGCGGCGCCACACCCGAGGAGATGCTCGGTGATCCGCGCACGGTGCGGATCACCGGCGACGACACGGCGGCCGTCTTCCGGCGCACCGCCGACGTCGACGCCGAGTCCAGAACCGCCGACGGCCGCACCGGACCGATCCGCGAGGCGTACGTCTGGTGCAATCTGACCTCCGGCAACGGCACCCGCGCCCTGTGGCTGTTACTGCTGCCGTTCATGGTCGTCAACCTCGCGCACTGGATGCGCCCCACCGCCCGCGACCGGAAGCGCACGGTGCGCTTCTACGGCCTGCTGGTGCGGCTCGCGGGACTCACCCTGACCGTGCTGCTCGTGGCGGCGGCCTGCGAGGTCGCCCTCGATCTCGCCGCCTGGCAGTGCGCGGGCACGCGCGCGTGCGCCGAGCGCCACTCCTGGTTGGGCTTCCTGTCGCCCGCCGTGTCGCACGACAGCTGGTGGAGCCGACCCGGCCGCCGCCTCGCCCTCGCCGCCCTGGTGCCGACCGCGCTGACAGTCCTCCTCTGGTACCTCTCGCGCCGCACCTGGAGCGAGTACGAGTCCCAGCAGCCGATACCCCGCAGAGCCGAACCCGACGACGAGCCCGACAGCAGTGCCCTGGGCCGGCCCGGCTTCTGGTACGGCCGCCGCCTGGTCGCCCGGCTCCGCGCCGCCCACACGGCGGCCGGCCTCCTGACGGTCGCCGCCGCCCTCACCGTCTCGGCGGCCCGCTTCGACCGCGGACCCGACGGCTCCCACGCACTGGCCGGCCTCGGCGCGCTCCTGGAGACCGCGCTCGCCGGCCTCGCCTTGGTTGTGGTCTACGTCGTGTGCCGCCGGGGCCGCAGCGAGCACCGCCTCGACCAGGCCCTGGACCGCCGTCTCGTACGACGCCTGCCGCTCGGCGCGCTCCTGCTGCTCGCCCTCGCCCTGCTGTACGCCGGCTGGTCGCGTCCGGGATGGGAGTCGTCCGGGCGGCTGCCGGGAGACCCCGTCTTCGGCGGAATCGCCCTGGTCCAGGGCCTGCTGGTGATCGCCCTCGCCGTCGTGGCCCACCTGCTGCACCGCACCCACCCCGACCCGCGCGCCGCGATGCGCGGCCTCGGCGGACCGGCCGTCGCGATGCTGGCCTGCGCGCTGGGCGGCGTGATGTCCGGCGGGGTGTCCCAGCGGGTCTCCGACTGGCTGGACGGCACCGGCACCTCCATCGCGGGCCCGCCCGTCCTGCTCACCTGGCAGGCCTCGGTGATCCCGCTGCTCCTGGTCGTCGTACTCGTCCTCTGCGCCCTGCTGGGCCACCGCACCTGGCGGCTGCGCCGCAGCGAACTGGCCGCCGTGGCGCTCGACTACCCGGGCGGGCGCAAGGACCGGGCGCGCACCGCCCGGATCGCGAGCACGCGCGCGATGGCCACGCTCACCGACCGCGGCCCCCTCCTCGTTGCCGTCACCGCCACCGCCACCCTGCTCCTGGGCGCCGGAGCGCTGGTCGGCGCGTTCACCACCGACCGGACACCGTCGCGGGCAGGGGAGGGCGGCCAGGCCTTGGTGCACGGCGCCGCCCAGACCTGCCAGGGCCTCGGCTCCTGGCTGATCGGGCTCGGCTTCATCCTCTTCGTCACCTGGGGCAGGCGCGCCTACAAGGACGCCTCCGCGCGGCGCACCATCGGCATCCTGTGGGACGTCGGTACCTTCTGGCCGCGCGCCGCCCACCCCTTCGCGCCGCCCTGCTACGCCGAGCGCGCGGTCCCCGACCTGACCTGGCGGATCGCCACCTGGACCCGCGCAACCGGCGGCCGGCTCGTGCTCTCCGGCCACTCCCAGGGCAGCGTCCTGGCCGCCGCCGCGGCCTGGCAGCTCAAACCGGCCCAGCGCAAACGAGTCGCCCTCCTGACCTACGGCTCACCCCTGGAGCGCCTCTACGGCCGCTGGTTCCCCGCCCACTTCGGACCGGCCGCGCTCAGCCGCCTGCACCACGAGGTCGACTGCTGGCGCAATCTGTACCGGCTCACCGACCCCATCGGCGGCCCGGTCCGGCTGACCGGCGACTGCGGCCCCGAGGTGGACCACGGCCCCCTCAAGGACCCACTCGCGTACGGCCGTACCGCCCAACACCCGCTGCCCGCCCCGATCCTGGGCCACTCCGACTACCAGGCCGACCCGGCGTTCGCCGTGGAGCGGGAGCGGCTGCTGGCCAGGCTGCGGCCCGAGGTGCCGCCTCAGGGCAGCTCGGGCAGGTCCTCCGCGTAGAGCAGGGTCAGGTCGTCCGTGCTCGGCTCCTCGACCTGGGCGACCCGGCTCGCGTGCCGCTCCACCATCGCCTCGAAGGTCTGCCGCGCGGTACGGCCGTTGCCGAACGCGGCGCCCTTCGGGATGGCGGTGAAGTACTTCGTGAGTCCCTCGGACGCGCCCTCCGCGAGCCGGTACTCGTGCTCCTCGGCCTGCTGCTCGACGATCCTCAGTAGTTCCCCGGCGTTGTAGTCGCTGAAGGTGATGGTCCGTGAGAAGCGGGACGCCACACCGGGGTTGACGGACAGGAAGCGCTCCATCTCGGCCGTGTAGCCCGCGACGATCACCACGACCGCGTCCCGGTGGTCCTCCATCAGCTTCACCAGCGTGTCGATCGCTTCCTTACCGAAGTCGCGGCCCGAGTCCTCCGGGGACAGCGCGTAGGCCTCGTCGATGAACAGCACCCCGCCGCGCGCCTTGTCGAAGGCCTCCTGGGTGCGGATCGCCGTCGAGCCGATGTGCTCGCCGACCAGGTCGACGCGGGACACCTCGACGAGATGCCCCTTCTCCAGGACGCCGAGCGAGGCGAGGATCTCGCCGTAGAGCCGGGCGACCGTCGTCTTGCCGGTGCCGGGGGAGCCGGTGAAGACCAGGTGCCGTTTGACGGAGGCCGCCTTGAGGCCGGCCTGCTGGCGGCGGCGGCCCACCTCGATCATGTCGATGAGGGAGCGCACCTCGCGCTTGACGCTGTCCAGCCCGACGAGCGCGTCCAGTTCGCCGAGGACGGCCTTGGAGGTGCGGGACTCCCTCTCCGGCTCCGGCGCGGTGACCGGGGGCGCCTGCTCGGCGGTGCGCTGGCCGGGGATCGCGCCCAGCACGCTGGTGACCTGGCTGGCCGTCTCCACGGCCGTCTCGTGGGCGGTGGGCTGCTTGAGGCCGCTCTCGTCGCTGGTGCAGTCCTCGACGACGGGTCCGGTGCCGGGCCCCGCGTCCGGTCCGGCGTCCGCGAACTCGTAGCCACCGCGCGCGCACCGCTCCGTACGGCACTTCTTGAGCGTCGTACGACAACCGTCTATGACGTGGAAGCCGTAGCCGCCGCTGCCCGTCACCCGGCAGCCCTGGAAGGTGCCCCGGCCGCCCGCGGAGACGTAGAAACCGGCCTCGGCGGGGGAGTCGACCGTGCAGCGCTCGATGGTGGGGTCGGCGCCCTTGGTGACGATCACGCCGGTCTGGGTGGCGTCCACCGTGCAGTTGTTCAGGGTGCCGCCACTGCCGTGGTCGCGGAACCAGGCGCCCGTCGCCGCGTCCCGGATCCGGCAGTCGTCGAGCTGCGCGGTCGCGCCGTCGCTCACCGACACGGCCGTGTTGCGCACCTGGGAGATGTCGCTGTCGACGACGTCCGCGCGCGAGCCGCGGTCGAGCACGAACAGCGCGTCCGGTACGTCGTGCACCCGGCAGGAGTCGAGGACCACCGTCGCGCCGTCGCTGACCCACACCGCCGGATAGTCGCCCGTGCTGTCGAAGATCTCGCACTGGTTGGCGTCCACGCGGGTGCCCGGGTCCCAAACCGACAGTCCGTTGCGCCCGAACTGACGCACCGTCGTCCGCGTCAGCGTCAGGACCGACCGGGACCGCAGGTCGACCGCGTTCTCCGGGATGTCGTGGATCCGGCAGTCGGCGAGCGTCAGCACCGCGTCCGTGTCGAGCGTGACACCGTCCGCGGCCGTACGGTGCACATCGCAGTCGGTGAGGTGCGCGGTGGCCCGGGCGGTGATCTGGACGCCGCTGCCGCGCGTCTCGTAGACCTCGCAACCCACCGCCTCCAGCGAGGAGTTCTCGCCGGTGGCGGACAGCCCCACCCCCGAGGCGTGGTGGATGCGGCAGCGCTCCAGGCGCGGGTGGCCGCCGGCGCGGACGGCGACGCCCGCCTGGCCGGCCGAGACGACCTCGCACTCCTCGAACACCCCGCCACCGCCGTCGAGTACGGCGATCCCGATGCCGGCCGGGTTGTCGACGGTGCAGCGCCGCACGGTGGGGCGGGCGCCGCCGCGCACCTCGATGCCGGACGCGGAGCGCGTGACGATCCGCAGATCGGTCAACTCCGGTGTCCCGTCCTCGACAAGGAGGGCGGGCGCGGCCGAGTCCTGTCCTTCGACATGCAGGTCCTGGACGATCGCCGAGGCGCGAACGGTCAACGGCACGCCGTCCAGGGGCGCGATGCGCACCGAGCCGGGCGAACCCTCGGGGCCGCGCAGGGTCACCGACCGCTGCACGACGAGGTTCTCCCGGTAGGTGCCGGGAGCGACGGTCAGTACGTCGCCCTCGGCCGCGGCCTCCAGGGCGGCGGCGAGCGACGCGTACTCACCTGTGCGGCGCCGCCACCGCGATGTGCCGGTGTGCGTCACCTGGACCGTGCCCTGTGCCATGGCGCTGCTGTGCCCCCACCTCGTGGTACGCGGGATGATGCCGAAGCCTTCGCCGGTCCACCGTAGCGTGCGTGCGGGCGGTGGGTTGACCAGAGCCGGAAGGCTGTCAGCTGCCGGTGCCGGTCCGGCCCCAGTCCGGGCCCGCCCGCTCCCATGCCCGGTCCCAACGCGCGTACCTGCGGCGGACCATGCGCCACAGCACGAACCGTCGGCCGCTGTCGACGAGCCCGGCGGCCAGCAGTGCCGCACCTAACCCGGCGAGCACGGCGTGCGTCGTCGCCGTGGCCGAGTCCAGCGGGCGGGCCACCATGTGCCCGCGCCGGTCCGTCCAGACCGTGAAGTGGTCACCCTGGTGCGGGGTGTTGAGGCTCGCCATCACCGCGCCGTGCTGGACGGTGCCGTCCGGTGCGGTCCAGTCCGCGAGGACCCGGGTGCGGACGTCCCGCGCGGTCGCCGAATCGGGGTCGGGGTCCAGCTCGGCCCCCTTGAGCTTCTTGACCACCGTGGCCGTCACGGCATGCCGGTCCGCGCGCTGCTCACGCACCGACCGCTGCAGGGTGTCCTGCGCGACGGCGCCGACGAGTGAACCGATCAAGGGCGCGGCGACCAGGACCAGCAGCAGGACCACGAGGGCCAGCCAGGCCTCGACCAGATCGGTCGCGCGACGCAGCGGATTGTGCCGCCAGCGCCACAGACCCCTGATTGCTCCCACCGTCCCGCACCCCCTTCCCGCTCCGTAATAACTCCTGGGAGAGCCGTCCATGCGAGACGGGCGTCGAAGAGAGAGCGAAATCACCTCTCCCCGGGCCTCTCATGAACTTCTCACGGGATCTCAACGACCGGGCCCACAGGGAGGGTTCCCGCCCCGCACCGCCAACGGTGGATCTTCGCCTACGCGAGAATCCGGACCGGGTCGCCGACGCTGATCGTGCCGGTGGACAGGGGCACCAGGTTCTGCCCGAAGATCAGCCTGCCGCCGATACGGCGGTGCCGGGCCAGGGTGCGCAACGGCTCCCTGCCGCGCTCGGCGGTGGCCTGGTCGGTGGTGGTCACGACGCAGCGCCCGCACATCTTCGCGACCCGGAAGGTGACCTCGCCGATCGCGACGCGCGACCAGTCGTCCTCGGCCCAGGCGGCCGTACCCGCCACGACCGCGTTGGGCCGGAACCGGTTCATGGGGAGTGGCCCCTCGGCGGGGTGATCGCCTTGCGCGACAAGGGAGTTGAGGGCGTCCAGGGAGGCCTCGGAGGTCAGCAGCAGCGGATAGCCGTCGGCGAAGCCGACCGTCTCACCGGGAAGTCCGTACTCGGGGTCCACAGGGCGTCGCGTGGCGGGATCGTCCATGTGGACGAGACGTACCCCGAACCCCAGATACGCGCCGCACCACGCGTGCGCGGCGTCCGGGGCGGGCACCGCGTCCACCTTGGTGCCGAAGATCTCCATCACCACGGTGGCGGCCGGCTCCGGAACGGACACGGTCAGCGGGTCGAGGCCGGGCGCGGACAGACGAACACCGCCGCCGGGCAGCAGCTCGGCGGCGGCCAGTGCGAGACGCGGGTGCTCGCGTTGCGTGACGACCTTTCCCCCGTCGTCGATCAGCGCCCAGCGTCGGTCTCCGGCCAGCCCCCAAGGCTCCACGTGAGCCTCCCGGGGAGAGAAGCCCCGGAGCGCCTTGACCGGATGAACGTGGATCGACCGCAGCTCCGCATTCCCCATCACTCCATCGTGCCAGGCGGCACCGACAGTGCAGGGTGCGGATCAGTAACCGCGGTACTGCTGGTTGTTGCTGTACGGGTCCTGCTGGTACGGAGCGGGACCCGGGCGGGGAGCCGCCGGACGCATCGCCTCGTAGCCGGCCGGAGCCGCCATCGGACGCGGCTGCTGTTGCTGCTGGCCGTAACCGCGCGGCGGGGCCTGCTGCGGGATGTACGCGGCGGGCGCCTGCTGCAGCGGTGACGGCTGCTGCGCCTGCGGATAGCCGTAGGGGGTCTGCGAGGGGCCCGCCGGGAGGGCGGGCAGCGCCGACGGCAGCGCGGGCAGGTTGCTCCCCGGCATGTCGTACGCGGCGGGAACCCGGATCGGGGCGATCTGCGGGGTCCCCCGCTCGGCCACGAGGGAGTCGTAGATCGGAGTGTCCGGGAAGGAGGCGGAGTAGTAGCCGCCGCCATAAGTGGAGCGGGGGGAGGTCATGGGACATAAGTTAAGCCCACGATGTGGTGGTTGGGGAGACCGATTAGAGGGTTGTTTTCCGTGTCGGCAGCGGCATGGGATCCCCAATGCGAGCGAACTTGTCAAAAAAGGGCATGGATCCGTGTTCGGATCGTGTAAAGCGCGAGTTCCCGGCGGGTTACCAGCGGTTGGTCACGGGTGTTGCCGCGCTCCTCATGGGCGTTCGCGGCCCCGGGGAATAGGTTGTGCGTGTAGACACCCAATGGGCTGCCGGGGCGTGTCCTGGCACGGCGACACGTGATGGGGGCAGACATGTCAATGCCGAAAGGATCGAATGTTCCGGTGCCGACGACGGCGCTGCGCGTCGAATTGGGGTGGCGGCCCGGCCCCGGAGTCCCCGACGCGGACGCCTCGGCCCTGCTCCTGGTCGACGGGAAGGTCCGCACCGACGCCGACTTCGTCTTCTACAACCAGCCGGCGCACTCCTCCGGCGCGGTCCGCCACGAGGGCAAGAACAACGCCGGCAGGCGGATGACCGACACCCTGCTCGTCGACCTCGCGCGCGTGGAGGCCGCCGTGGACCGTGTCGTCCTCGCCGCCTCCGCCGACGGAGGAACGTTTGGTCAGGTCCCCGATCTGTACATCGAGGTCCGGGACGCCGTGCAGAACACCGTGGTCGCCCGCTTCGACAGCACGGGCGCGACGGTCGAGACCGCCTTCGTGCTCGGCGAGTTCTACCGCCGCCAGGGCGCCTGGAAGTTCCGGGCCGTCGGCCAGGGCTACGGCAGCGGGCTCGAAGGCCTGGCGACCGACTTCGGCATCACCGTGGACGAACCGCAGCAGGCGGCACCGGCCGTCACCATGCCGCCGCCCTCGGGACCACCGGTGAACCTGCCCCCGCCGCCCGTGACCGTGGCTCCCCCCGTGCCGGTGACCGCGCCACCCCCTCCGCCCCCGATGCCGCCCACCGCCCCCGTCCGGCTGTCCAAGGTGACGCTCACCAAGGCGGCCCCCTCGGTCTCCCTGACCAAGCAGGGCGGCACCTCGGGCGCCATGCGCGTGAACCTCAACTGGGAGGTGCGCAAGCAGTTCTCGGGCTGGGGCAGCAAGCGCGGCCGTGCCGTCGCGATGCACGCGGACCTCGACCTCGACCTGTGCGCCCTGTACGAACTCGCCGACGGCCGCAAGGGCGTCGTCCAGGCCCTCGGCAACGCGTACGGCTCCCTGCAGCGGCCCCCGTACATCCACCTCGACGGCGACGACCGCACCGGCGCGTCCGCGAGCGGCGAGAACCTCACCATCAACCTCGACCACATCAAGGACTTCCGGCGCATCCTCGTCTTCGTGACCATCTACGAGGGCGCCCGTTCCTTCGCCGACCTGCACGCCACCGTCACCCTCCAGCCCCAGCACGGCGCCGCGATCGACTTCTCGCTCGACGAGTGCACGGTCCCCTCCACGGTGTGCGCGCTCGCCCTGATCACCAACACCGGCGGCGACCTCGTCGTCCAGCGCGAGGCCCGCTACCTCGTGCCCGACCGTGGAGTGAGCCCGCAGCGGACCGTCGACCGCATCTACGGGTGGGGCATGAACTGGACCCCGGGTCGCAAGTGAGTGGTCAGCTCTCCTCGCCGACGACGGCGTCAGGACGCGCGTAGGTGCGGCCCTTCCAGGCCGCACCGCGTCCCCTGTAGTGCTGCACCGCGGAATCGACCGTCATCAGGAGGTACAGAAACGCGGTGAACGGCAGCAGGGGAGCGAGCCACAGCGGCTGCCCGTAGTAGCGGAGCATCGGGACGTACGTCCCCGTCATCACCAGCCACGCGAGCCCGCCGAGAACCGAGGCTCCCGCACTGCCCGTGCCCAGCCCGACGAACAGGGCCACCGGGGGCACGAGATACACCAGCGCCAGCCCCAGGACGGTGCCCAGGAGGAGCAGCGGGTTGTGCCGCAGTTGCGCGTACGCGCTGCGCGAGACCATCCGCCACAGGTCGTGCAGCCGCGGATAGGGGCGCACGCTGTCCACCCGCTCGGCGAGCCCCAGCCAGATGTGGCCCCCGCCGCCCTTGACGGCACGCGCGAGTGCCACGTCGTCGATCACCGCGTGCCGGATGGCGTCCGGGATCCGCGCCCGCTCCGCCGTATCGGCGCGCAGCAGGACACAGCCGCCGGCCGCCGCCGCGGTGCGGGCGCCCTTCCGGCCGATCCGGCGGAACGGATAGAGCTGCGCGAAGAAGTAGACGAACGCGGGCACCACCAGCCGCTCCCAGGGACTCTCCACGCGCAGCCGGGCCATCAGCGACACGACGTCGAAGCCACCGGTGCGTGCCGCCGCCACCAACTCCCGCAGGCTGTCCGGGGCGTGCGCGATGTCCGCGTCCGTCAGCAGCAGATACTCGGGGCCACGCGCGCGTGCCAGCCCGACACCGTGTCGTACGGCCCACAGCTTGCCGGTCCAGCCCGCCGGAAGTTCACCGGGGGAGTCCACGGTCAGCGGCAACCCGCCCCGCGTCCGCGCGAGTTCACGGGCCAGCTCCCCGGTGCCGTCCGAACTCCCGTCGTCGACAAGGAAGATCTCAGCCCGCCCGGGATAGTCCTGGGCGAGCAGCGAGGGCAGGCTCTCCGGCAGTACGGCGGCCTCGTCACGGGCCGGCACGACCACGCCGACCGACGGCCAGTCCTCCGGGTCGGTGCGGGCCGGCAGTCTGACGTCCGTGCGCCAGAAGAAGCCCTGACAGAGCAGCAGCCACAGCCAGGCGGCGAGTGATACGGCGGCGGTCCACGCGAGGGTGCTCACGGCCGCAGTCTGCCCCAGGGAAGCGGCTCCACAGAGGCCATCGTCTATCGTGGCCGGGTGAAGATCGCGCTCATGGACTCCGGAATCGGCCTTCTGGCGGCCACCGCGGCGGTACGACGCGTACGCCCCGACGTGGATCTCGTGCTCTCCCTGGACCCCGACGGCATGCCCTGGGGACCGCGGACTCCGGAAGACCTCACGCGGCGCGCGCTCGCCGTCGCCGAGGCCGCCGCAGCGCACCGGCCCGACGCCCTGATCGTGGGGTGCAACACGGCGACGGTCCACGCCCTGACCGCACTGCGCGACCTCCTGGAGCCGGGCATCCCGGTCATCGGCACGGTCCCGGCGATCAAGCCGGCCGCCGCCGGTGGCACGCCCTTCGCGATCTGGGCCACGCCCGCCACCACCGGCAGTCCCTACCAGCGCGGCCTCATCGAGGACTTCGCCGATGGAGTACCGGTGACGGAGGTCCCCTGCTGGGGACTGGCCGAGGCCGTGGAACACGCGGACGAGACGGCCATCGACGCGGCCATCGCGGCGGCCGCCGCGCTCACCCCCGACGATGTAACGACCGTCGTCCTGGGCTGCACCCATTACGAAATCGTCGCCGAACGCATCCGCGCGGCCGTCCAGCACCCCGACCGCCCGCCGCTCCTCCTGCACGGCTCCGCCGACGCCGTCGCCGCCCAGGCGCTGCGCCGGATCGGTGTCCAGCCCGCACCCGAGGCGCCGGCCGACGGCACCCTGACGGTGCTGCTGAGCGGCCGTGAGGGCGCGCTGCCCGTCGAGGCGGCGGCCTACGCGGAAGGCCGGCTGCTGAGGGCGGTCACCCCGGCCCACTGACCACCCGCGAAGAAGCGGACGCTGTGCGTCCGCCCTACCGTCGCGCAAAACGGTCACCCTCCGCAACGCGGTACCCGCGCAGCGAAACCTGAGTAGTCTCGTAGGCATGAGGGACCACCCCCGCGACGAAACCTCCCCGCAGACCGAGATCTGGACCGGACGGGCCACCAACCGGTTCCAGTGGCTGCTGGCGCTCGCCGGTGCCGCCTGCATGGCGCTCGGCATCGAGCTGGCCGTGGACTCCGCCTGGACGTCCGGCATCGCCCCGCTCGTCATGTCCGTCGTCGGGTGCATCGCGGCCGGACTGCTGATGCTGTTCGGCACGCTCGCCTTCGTGCACGTCGCCCTGAAGGTGGACACGGAGACCCTCGAAGTGCGCTGCGGCCACATCGGTGTGCCCCGCCGCCGCATCCCCCTCGCCAGCGTCGCGGGCGCCGAGTTCGCCCCGCACGTCACCCCGCGCCAGTGGGGCGGCTGGGGCTACCGCTGGCGGCCCGAGAAGGGCACCGCCGTCGTCGTGCGACGGGGTGAGGGCATCGTGCTGCGGCTGTGGGACGGACACACGTTCACCATCACCGTGGACAACGCCGAGGCGGCCGTACGGATCATCACGGACCGGCTGGTGCCGCCCACACCCGGTGCGGTGCACTGACGGCACCCACGCCCTCATGGGGTGAAGCGATCGCCACGCGCGCGTGCGTCGGGGACGGCGCGTGAGGCGTCGTCGATGATCGGGTGGGCCGTGGCCAGCCCGGCCAGGAAGCCCGCGCCGGCCGTGACCGTCGTGAAACTGAGCGCGTTGCCCACCGAGGCGATGACCGCGAGCCCCGTCAGCGCTGCACCCGCGGTGAGCGCGATCGGGGTGGAGCGCGGAGTGCGCCACAACGCGTGGAGCACCCAGCAGAAGGCCGCCGCCAGCAGGAGCACGCCGACGGCCCCCTGCTCGGCCGCCATCTGGAACGGCGCCGAGTGCGGTTTCCCGTCCGGCAGCAGGGCCTCGGCCGCCGCGTTGCTCAGCTCCCCGAAGCGCCCCGGTCCCACCCCCAGGGCGGAATCCCGATGCGCCATGTGCAGGGCGTCCTGCCACAGCTGGACCCGGTGCAGGCTCAGCTGGCCCTCCAGGGACTCGGTGAGCCCGTCCGGCAGCACGTTCCCGGCGATGGCCCAGGTCCCCCCGGTGACCAGCGCGGCGGCCAGACCGAGGCCCACGACACCGAGACCGCGGTGCCGCATCCGGCCGGCGGCGAGCGAGCACAACAACACCGCCGTACAGGTGACGAACCCCGAGACGGAGCCCAGGACGAGCGCGGTGACCGTGATCCCGGCGGCCAGCAGCCGCAGCGCGAGCCGCAACACCGGGGCAGTGGCGGCCCAGGCCGCGCAGCACGCGCAACCGGCGGCCAGGGTCAGCAGGGCCGCGGTGGCACCGGCGTCGCCGAGCGGGGCGACGAACTGGGGGCCCGGGGCGAGACGCGGCTCGGCCAGCGCCAGACCGAGACCGGCCAGCGCCCCGGCACAGGGCGCGGCGACCGGCACGAGCGCCCCGGAGATCCGTCCCGACGCATACCCGGCGGAGACTGCCAGGACCGCGAGCAGCACCCCCTCGGGCCGGCCGTCGTGCATCGCGGCGGTGATCAGCGACCACGCGGCGCACGCCCCGAGCACCGCGGCCCCTACGGCATCCGAAACGTTTCGTCTCTCGCTGTCGGCGTCCGGACCGGTCGCCGACGCCATCCCCGTGGAACCCACCCCGCCGCCCCCTGAACCGAGCCCCCCGACCCGTGACCGACCCCGGCCGCCGGCCTGGACCGACCGCACGACAGGGGCTCCGGCACACCGTAACGGCTGATGACCGATTTGTGGACGAGTTGCGCAGGAACGATGCGGCTCCCGGGCTGTTCCGTGCCCCGTGCTGCCATCCGGACCGCGCTGTCGGCCCCAAGGTCAACCGCCGTACACTCCCGGAGTGACCGTCACCGCAACTTCCGTGGACGAGTCGGACCAGCTGGAGCCCCAGGCCGCGCCCGCAGCGCGCCTCGCCCGGCTCGTCCGTCTGGTCCCGGCCGCCGTAGCCGCCCTCTCCGGAGTGCTGCTCTACGTCAGTTTCCCGCCCCGCACGCTGTGGTGGCTGGCGCTGCCCGCCTTCGCCTGTTTCGGGTGGGTGCTGCGCGGCCGCAGCTGGAAGGCGGGCCTCGGCCTCGGCTACCTCTTCGGCTTGGGATTCCTGCTGCCCCTGCTGGTGTGGACCGGCGTCGAGGTCGGCCCAGGCCCCTGGCTCGCGCTGGTCGCGGTCGAGGCGATCTTCGTCGCCCTGGTCGGCGCGGCCATCACCGCGGTGTCGAGACTGCCCGCCTGGCCGCTGTGGGCGGCGGCACTGTGGATCGCCGGTGAGGCGGTACGCGCGCGTGCCCCCTTCCACGGCTTCCCGTGGGGCAAGATCGCGTTCGGCCAGGCGGACGGCGTCTTCCTGCCGCTCGCCGCGGTGGGCGGCACCCCGGTCCTCGGCTTCGCCGTCGTCCTGTGCGGCTTCGGCCTGTACGAGATCGTGCGCCTGGCCCTGGAGAGGCGGCGCACCCACGAGGTACGGCGGAGCGCCGCGGCCGTGGCCCTGCTGAGCGTGGCCGTACCGGTCGTCGGCGCACTGGCCGCGCGGTCCCTGGTGAGCGACAAGGCCGAGGACGGCACCACGACCGTCGCGGTCATCCAGGGCAACGTCCCGCGCGCGGGGCTGGAGTTCAACGCCCAGCGCCGTGCCGTCCTCGACTACCACGTCAAGGAGACCCTGCGGCTGGCCGCGAAGGTCAAGGCGGGCAAGGTCGCGAAGCCCGACGTGGTCCTGTGGCCGGAGAACTCCTCCGACGTCGATCCGTTCGCCGACGCCCAGGCCTATTTCGACATCGACGAGGCCGCGAAGGCGATCGGCGCGCCCATCTCGGTCGGCGGTGTGGTCGAACGGGGCGGCAAGCTCTACAACGAGCAGATCCTCTGGGACCCGGTGAAGGGCCCGACCAGCACCTACGACAAACGCCAGATCCAGCCGTTCGGCGAGTACCTTCCGATGCGCTCGCTCCTCGGGGCCATCAACAAGAACTGGACCAGCATGGTCCGCCAGGACTTCAGCCGGGGCACCAAGCCGGGCGTGTTCACCATGAACGGCGCCAGGATCGGCCTGGTCACCTGCTACGAGGCCGCCTTCGACTGGGCCGTGCGCTCCGAGGTCACCGACGGCGCCCAGTTGATCTCCGTGCCCAGCAACAACGCGACCTTCGACCGCAGCGAGATGACCTACCAGCAGCTCGCCATGTCCCGGGTCCGCGCGGTCGAGCACAGTCGGACCGTCACGGTCCCGGTGACCAGCGGCGTCAGCGCGATCATCATGCCGGACGGGAAGATCACCCAGAAGACCGGCATGTTCGTGGCCGACTCCCTGGTCCAGAAGGTGCCGCTGCGCTCCTCGGAGACACCGGCCACCAAGCTCGGCATCCTGCCCGAGATGGCCCTGGTCCTCGTCGCCGCGGGCGGCCTCGGCTGGGCGATCGGCGCGGGTCTGCGCCGACGGCGCACGAGCGACGCCTAGCCGTACGCCCGTCGTACATCCGCCGCGCGCGCGGCAGTTGGTGGAGTGGCCATGGATCGTCCCGTTAGGGTCTGACCATGGCTACTCCTGATTTCATTCGCACGATCCGGGAATCCGCCGGGCACCAACTGCTGTGGCTTCCCGGGGTGAGCGCCGTGGTCTTCGACGACGCGGGACGCGTGCTGCTGGGCAAGCGGTCGGACAACCACGAGTGGGCCCTGCCCTCCGGCATTCCCGAGCCCGGTGAGCAGCCCGCGGTGTGCGCGGTGCGCGAGGTGTTCGAGGAGACGGCCGTCGAGTGTGTGGCAGAGCGGGTCGTCATGGTCAAGGCCGGGGGGCCGATCAGCTACCCGAACGGTGACGCCTGCCAGTTCATGGACATCACCCTGCAGTGCCGGGCCGTCGGCGGCGAGGCGGCCGTGAACGACGACGAGTCCCTGGAGGTCGGATGGTTCGAGCTGGACGCACTGCCCGAGCTCAGCGATCACCAGCTGTTCCGGATCAAGCAGACCCTGGCCGACGCACCCACATGGTTCGACACCACGACGTCTGACTGAAGTACGGGCTCGGCCCCTATGTGGTGGGGCCATAGCGCGGCCCAGGCCCAACACCGCGTCCGCGGCGAGCTGTTGGACGACCTGCTCGACGCCCGCGCCCGAGATCCGCGCCTGCTGCGGGACCGCGCGCCCGGGCTGCACGCCGACCTGGGCGCCACCCATGTCGTCCTCGCCGCCCGCCTCGACGGCCCGGAGGGCGACGACGACCAGGAAGCCGCCGCCAGCGGACGGCTGTGGTCCGCCGCCTCGCATCTCGCCGGAACCCGGTACGGTTCGGCCGCCGCCCGCGACGGCAGCACCGTCCTGCTGCTGCCCCTCGGTTCCGGCGACACCGCCACGGACCTGGCCCGGCGCACCGCCGCCCACCTGGGAGCGGCGGTCCACGAAGCGGTCACCGTCGGAACCTCCGGGCCCTTCGGGATACCCGCCGCCGCGCCGGACGCCGTGGTCGCCGCCTACCAGGAGGCGCTGCGGTGTCTCGACGCCCTGCGTTTCCTGGGCCGTTGCTGCGATGGCGCCGCCGCCGAGGACTTCGGCCACCTCGGACTGCCCCTCGCCGGGGACCGAGACATCGGCGGCTTCGTCGAGCAGACCAGCGGCCCGGTCGCGCAGTACGACGAGGGCCGCGGCACCGATCTGCTGCACACCCTCGACGCGTACTTCGCCGGCGGCATGAGCCCGGCCCACGCCCTGGAGATCCAACTCGCCCTGCGGCTGGAAGGCGTGGGCAGGTTCCTCGGCGCGGACTGAAAGGACCCCGTCCCGCATCCGGGAGCCCAACTCGCCCTGTGGTTAAGGCGGTTGGCGGATCCCGGGCTGACCCGTCATACGGAGGAAGCCTTGCGGCCCCGGAGCGCGACGAGGGCCAGCAGTGCCGAGACCAGGGCCGCGCTGCCGCAGACGACGAAGCCGATCGAGTAGCCGTGGCCGAGGGCGTCCAGCGCGAGGGGGTGCAGGTCGGCCAGTTTCGGTGAGGCCGCCGAGGCGCCGTTCACCGCGAGCGGGCCGCCCTCCTCCAGTACGGCCGTGCCCGCGCCCTTCAGAGCCTGCGGCAGGGCGGAGTTGTCGAGGGAGGCGGCGAAACTGCTTGCCGCGCGGCTCAGGGCGACCGCGCCGATGACGGCCGGGCCGAGGGTGAAGCCGAAGTCGCGCAGGAGGTTGGTGGTGGCGCTCGCCATGCCCGCCAGATGGGTCGGCACGGTGTTCACGGCGGTCGCCGTGATCGACGAGACGGTGATGGCGAAGCCCAGGCCGACCAGACCGAGCGGCAGGATCAGTGAGGTGAAGGCGGTGTCGGTGATCGGGAGCGTGGCCGCCCAGTAGTCGCCCGCCGCGATCAACAGCAGCCCGGTGCCCAGGAGCAGGCCGGGAGCGACGGTTCGCAGCAGTCGTTCCGTCAGCGGCAGCATGGCCAGGGTGACGCCGTTGAGGAGGACGAACGCCAAGCCGGTGCGCATGGGTGCCTGGTCCTGCACCGGGCCGAGCCGGATGCTGACGGAGTAGGCGGTGCCGAGGAAGGCGAACATGCCCACCACCGCCACGACCGAGGCGACGGCGAAGGCGCGGTTGCGGAAGAGGTCCAGGCGCAGGAGCGGTGACTTGGCGTGCTTCTCGGCCAGCACGAAGGCCGCGAGGAACAGGGCCGCCAGGACGAAGGCGATGACGATCGAGGGCGAGGCCCAACCGTCCGTCGGGCCCTGGATGATGGCGTAGAGCAGGGCGAACAGACCCAGGCCGATGGTGACCTGTCCCGCGATGTCGAGTGAACGGCCCTCGGGTGCACTGGAGTTGACGGCGAACAGGGCGCTGACCGCGACACTCGCCACGGCGACGGCGGTGACCACGACGAAGGACCAGCGCCAGGATCCGTAGGTCGCCGTGACTCCGCCGAGCAGCGGGGCGATGAACCCGCCGGTGGACAACAGGGCCGCCCACATCGCGATGACGCGGGCCCGTTGCGCGGGTGAGGTGGTGCCGGCCGCCAGGATGGCCAGCGAGGTCGGGAACAGGGCGGCGGCCCCCAGCCCCGCCAGGGCCTGCCCGGTCCAGAGCTGGTGGACGCCGGAGGAGGTGGCGCTGACCAACTCGCCCACGGCCAGCAGCGCGGCGCCGCCGACCAGCAGCCGCTTGCGTCCGAAGAGGTCCCCGAGCAGACCGAAGGTCAGCTCCAGCACGGCGACCGGAAGCAGGAACGCGTCGGAGATCCAGGTGAGTTGGGAGCCGACCGGATGCAGGTCGGACTGGAACAGCCCGTTGAGGGTGGCCGGTATGGCCAGGCCGATCTGCGCGAGGCAGACGGCGAGGAGACCGGCCACCAGGGTGCCGGTGGTCAGGCCGGGCCCGGTGGCGGTTCTGGTGGAGGATTCGGTCGGTTCGGTCGTCATCGACACGGAGGGCTCCTGATGCGTGCGGGACGGGGCGGGGACGGGAGAGAGATGTGGGGCGGGCGTATCGGGATCAGCGCGTGCCGGTCAGGCGGCTCGGCCGGTAGTCGGTGAAGGCGGCGCCGTCGAGGCCCAACTCGTCGGCGCTGCGCTGGAGTTGGGCGGCGGAGACGGAGTCGCTCCAGCGTCCGGTGTCCAGCCGGTGCTCCACCGCGTGCAGACCGGCGACCACTTCGGCGGTGGTGAAGTTGCAGTGGCTCTGACGGGCCACGTAGGCCTGGCGAAGGAGCGCGGAGTCGCCGGCCGCGCGGACTCGGCCGGCGAAGGCCGACTCCTGCTCCACGGGCACCAGTTGGTCGGCGACGGTGTGGATGTCCAGCAGCGGTACGGCCAGGCTCTGCCCGGCGGTCGAGGTCCGCTGCAGACGGGCCACCGCGGCCGGGTCGGCCGTGATGTCCGCACCACGGGTGAGTCGATTCAGATCGGTGCGCAGGTCGAGCCCGGCGTCGCGGTACAGCGCCTCGACCTGCTTGGCGTGGGCGGACCCGCGCAGCAGCCCGGCGTAGTCGACGCCCTTGTTCCAGGACGTGTTGCCGCCGGCCGACTGCTCCACCGACCAGCGCGCCGGGACGATGAACCCCAGCAGGCCCTGGGCCAGCCACGCGTACTGCTGCTGCTCCTGGCCCGCGAAGTCCCCGCGCGCGGGCGGCTGTTGACCGGGCGCCCAGTCGGCCAGGTTGAGGTAGGCGGCGGCCAGGGCGATCCGGGCGCGGCCCGTCGGAGTCTGCTGCGCCGTCTCCACGGCCGCTGTGAGCCGACCGGCGAGGGCGGCGCCGTCGGCCTGGCTGTCCAGGTCCACCAGGGCGTCGGCGTCGCCGGGGTCGAAGAACGTGGCCAGGGTGTACTCCGCGTCCAGCTGGTAGTTGTCCAGGTCGACACCGCCCGCGACCAGGCCGCACAGGCCGAGCGCACCGTCGACACGTCCGGCGCCGTCCCGGGCGACCTGGGCGTTGACGAGACCGCCCATCGACTGGCCCACCGAGATGACCCGGGTCGGGGCGCCGACCTCTCGGCGGAACGCGGTGAGCGCGGCGAACTGGTCCCGCTCGGCCGAGTCGAGCGCCCACATCGAGCCGTTCGGGTCGTAGGAGGAGCCGGCGAGGGCGTAACCGGCGGCCAGCAGGGCCTGGGCCACCGCGGGAGACGGGGCGTCGGCAGCGGTCGTAGGGCCGAAGCCGTGGCTGAACAGGAGCAGGGTGCCGTTCCAGGTCTCGGGTGTGTCCGCGATCCAGGTGGCACCGTCGGTCAGTGTGCCGGAGTAGTGGGCGGCGGTCGTGGCATGGGCGTCGGCCACCGGGCCGATCAGGGCGGTTGCGAGGGCTGTCGCGCAGGCTGCGGCGAGGGTCGAGAGACGGGGTCGGGGCATGACGGCGGCTCCGCGGGTCGAGGGGGGACCGAGTGGGGGAGCGGGCGGGAAGGCCAGGCCGGGAAGGCCGAGCCGGAAGAGCGCTGTGAATGTAGGGCTCTTTTTTCATTGCCGTCAATAGAATGACCAATAATGAGGCGGACGGGTGCGGTCCTCGGGGCATGCGGGGGCTCGGGGTGGACCGGCGAGGCGCGGGGAGTGGATCAGCCCAGTGTCAGGGTGTCCAGCAGCCGTGCGGCGGCGCGTGCCGCCGGGCGGTCCCAGCGGCGCGCCAGGCCGCGGAACACCGTCTCCGCCTGGGCGGCGGGCCAGTCCGCGGGCAGGTGCTCGGCGGGCAGATGCGGGTCGCGTCGTACGAGGTCCAACCAGTCGGTGTGCAGCAGGAGTTGGCCTGCGAGTTCGTCTCCGGAAGCTGCCGCGGGCAGTGGGTCGGTACGGTCCCAGCGCTCCAGGAACGCCCGGTAGCGCGCGCCGATGGCCGGTACGTCGAAGGCCTGCTCAAGCACCTCGCGGACGTCGGTCGGCGACTCCACCTCCGCCCGGAACACCCGCAGATACGGCTCCAGGCCGAGACCCGCCACCATCTCGCGGACGTCGACGGGCGCCGGGGCCACCCACAGGCCGTTCTGCAGGGGGCCGAAGCCCGCCCAGATCAGCCGGGAGCGCAGATCGTGCCGCTCGCGGCTCCAGGCCTCGGGCAGCGAGAAGCCGACCATCGTCCAGCGGCCGTCCCAGTCCCGGTTCACCGCGCCGGTGCGCCAGATGCGGTCGCGGCCGTCCGTCAGCACCTGGACGGCGTGCGGTGTCAGTCCGAAGTACGTCTTGCGGCCCTGGCGGCTGCGTTCCAGCAGATCGCGTTTGACCATGCGGTTCAGGGTGGTGCGCACCGCCTCCTCGGTGCTGCCCAGCCTGCCGAGCGCCGCGATCACGCTGCCCGACGACACGGCGATGGGCCGCCCCAGTACATGGGCGCCGAAGAAGGTCAGCATCAGGGACTGGGTGCGCGGTTCGGGACCGCTCTCGGCGGCGGGTCCTACGGCGACATCGACACTGGTCACCGC
This sequence comes from Streptomyces sp. NPDC001100, assembly GCF_053598575.1. NCBI lineage: Bacteria > Bacillati > Actinomycetota > Actinomycetes > Kitasatosporales > Streptomycetaceae > Streptomyces > Streptomyces sp. NPDC001100. The sequence goes on along the minus strand of NZ_JBSFKO010000011.1, from coordinate 272,659 downwards.
CACAGCGTAGGCCCGGGGCGGGCGCGCGGCGCCGTTGGGCCATGAACTGTGTCATGTCTGTGACGGCCGTTTTCGGTGTGCCGAATGACGATGTCGTCGGCCCCGAGGTGGTCAGAAGGCGAACGCCTCCGTCAGGCGCAGGTGGTAGCCGTCCTCTTCCATCAGGACGACCGTGACGCCGAACGGGGAGGGGTGGTCCAGGTCGAGGGGAGTGAAGGCGTAGTCGACGGCGGCCTGCACGGGCGGCGCCAGCTTGGCGTCGGGCTGGGGGGCCGGGGCCGGCTGCCACTGCGGCACGCCCGATGCCGGGTCCTCGGTGTAGGGGAACTGGTGGAGCGTGTGGCCGTCCTTCGACGCGTGAACCATGTTGAGGCAGGGGGACGGGCCGTCGACGGGAAGTTCGCAGACGGTGGCCACGTCGTGGGTCTCCCAGGCGAGGACGATCTCGTCGGCGCCGGCCGCCGCGGCGATGTTCGAGAGCGACGCGATCGCGGTGAGGGCGTCGCGGCCGGGCTCGACCGGGCGCAGCCAGATCAGGCCGACCAACTCGCCGCGCACGAGCGGCATGATGACCGGACGGGGCACGGCGTCCTCACCGAGACCCGCGACGTACGCGCTCTTCATCGACTCCGTCAGCGCGTCGAACGTACGCGTGTCCATGAACTCCCCATCCGCAGCGGCTGTGTGGCGTCCATTCTGCCCTTGTCGCGGAGTGCGAGAGGTCGCTCCTGGGAGTGAAAGCGGCCCCGGCCGGACGGGGGAGACCGGCCGGGGCCGCACGTGGGAAGAACGGCCGACCGGCCCGGGTTGTTCCCGGCCTCAGTCGAGGTAGTCGGCGATCAGGACCGCGAACTCCTCGGGGGTGGCGAGCCGGATGCCGAGCGATTCGGCCTTGGCGCGCTTCGACCCCGCGTTGGCGCCCGCGACGACCAGAGTGGTCTTCTTGGAGACGCTGGAGGAGGAGCGGCCGCCGGCGCGCTCGACGAGTTCGTTCATCTCGTTGCGGCTCAGCTTCTCCAGCGCGCCGGTCATCGCGCCGGTGACGACCACCGCCATTCCGGCCAGCGGACCGTCCGCCGCACCCGCACCCGTCTCCGTGTCCGGCGAGCCGTCGCCGTCGGCCGCCGCCTCGTCCGTCACGGGCGCCGGCGGCGTCGCGCCGGGCTCGGTCATGTTGACCCCGGCGGCGGCCAACTTGTCGATCAGCGAGGCCAGTTCGACGAGTTCGCCGACGATCGAAGGGGCCTTCTCGGTGCCGATGCCCTCGACCCGCTGCATCGCCTCCGCGTCGGCGGCGCGGATGTTGTCCATGGTGGCGAAGTAGCGGGCGATACGGCGGGACATGGACCGGCCGGTGCCGCGCACGCCGAGCGCGCACAGCACCCGGGACAGCGGCTGTCCCTTGGCCGTGACGATCGCGGCGAGGAGGCTGTCCGTGCTGGTCTCGCCCATCCTTTCCAGGCCCAGGAGTTGCTCGCGGGTCAGGGCGAACACGTCGGCGAGATCGGTGACCAGACCCGCCTCGACGAGCTGGACGACGCGGGTGTGGCCCAGGCCCTCGATGTCGAGCTGGTCGCGGCCTGCGGCGTAGGACAGGGAGGCGACCAGGTGGCAGTTGCGGCCCTGTTCGCAGCGCCAGCGCAGTTCGCCTGTGTCGATGCCGGAACCGCAGCGCGGGCACACCTCCGGGAAGAGGATGGGCCGTTCGTCTCCGGTCCGCAGATGCGCGACGGGCGCCTCGACGCGGGGGATGACGTCACCGGCCCGGTGGACCATGACGTGGTCGCCCAGGCGCAGATCGCGGCGGGTGATGTCGCCGGGGTTGTGGAGCGTGGCGTAGGTGATGGTGGCCCCGTCGATCTCCACCGGTTCCAGCACGGCGCGCGGGGCGATGATGCCGGTGCGGCCCACGTTCCACTCCACCTCCAGCAGCCGGGTGATCTTCTCCACGGCGGGCAGCTTGTAGGCGATCGCCCAGCGCGGGGCCCGTGAGCCCGACCCGGCGGCCCGCTGGTCGGCGGCGAGGTCGGCCTTGATGACGATCCCGTCGATCCCGAACGGCAGCCCGGCCCGCAGCGCGGCGATCTCCCGCACCCGGGTCAGCACCTCCTCGACCGTGTCGGCGGTGATGCCGGGCACGGGTGTGGTGGCGGTGGTGTTGACGCCCAACTCGGCGGTCCGGTCCATGAGTTCGCTGTGCGCGAGCTCGCCCAGCCGCTCCGCGAGCCCCGCCTCCGTGCCGGCGAGCGGCAGCAGGCCGTAGCCGAAGAACGTCATCGGCACGGTGTAGGCGCGCTCCTTGGCGCGCAGCGTGCCCGCCGAGGCGCCGCGCGGGTTGGCGAACGGCTGTCCGTCGTGCGCGGTGCGGACCTCGTTGGCGTGCTCGAACTGGGCGGTGGTCATCAGGACTTCGCCGCGCACCTCGACGGTGACCGGCTCGGTCAGCTCGGCGGGCAGGCCCTCGATGGTGCCGATCGCGTGGGACACGTCCTCCCCGGCCGTCCCGTCGCCGCGGGTGATCAGCTTGGTGAGGCGGCCGTCGGTGTAGCGGGCGGCGATCGCCAGGCCGTCGAGCTTCGGCTCGACGCTGAACCGCGTGACCTCGTGGCCGGTTCTTCGGGCCAGCGAGACGGTCCAGGCGGTGAACTCCTCGGGGGAGAACACATTGTCCAGGCTGAGCATCGCCACCGTGTGCGGGACGTCGCCCTCGACCGCGCCGCCGGCGACCTTTCCGGACGGGGAGTCGGGCAGCACCTGTTCGGGATGGTCCGCCTCCCACACGGCGATACCGCGCACCAGCCGGTCGTAGGAGTCGTCGTCCAGCACCGAGGTGCCGCCGGTGTAGTAGGCGGCCGAAGCCTTCACCGCGTCCTCGACCGCCTGTGCGTAGCCGACGGCATCCACGATCACTGCAGCTGGTGTAGTCATGACTCTCATCCTGCCTGTCACCACTGACAATGCCCCGGGAGCGAGCGCCGGGAAGCACGGAGCCCGGTGCCCGTCAGTCCTCCGGCTCGGACGTCCGCTGGAGGTCGGCCCGGCCCTCGGCGGCACGGATGAAGCGGGTCATGCCGAACTGGCTCGTGGCGGCGGTGTCCTGGGGAGGGCCGGCCGCCGTCTCGCTGGAGCGGGGCGCGGACGGCAGGACGTAGGGGCGGCGCAGCACCTCGTCCAGGATGATCACCGTCTCGGTGGCGCGGACCGCGGGAATCGTGGACAGCCGGTCGGTGACCAGGCGGTGCACGGCGGTGACGTCGGCCACCCGGATCTGGATCATGGCGTCGTGCTGGCCGGTGGTGACGGCGCAGTACTCCACCTCCGGCATCTGCGCGAGCGCCGTGCGGAACTGCTTCCACAGCTCCTGGCGGACCGTGACGAAGATCAGGGCGCAGATCTCCAGCCCCACCCGGGTGTGGTCGACGCGGGCGCTGAAGCCGTTGATCACGCCGTCGGCTCGCAGGGCTTCGAGGCGGGTGTAGGCGTTCGCGCGCGAGACACCGACGCGTTCCGCGAGGGCCGCGACGGAGATCCGGCCCTGGGTGCGCAGCACATCGAGGATCTTGAAATGCACCGAATCCAGGGCAAGGCCGATGCCGATCCGTCCAGAGCGGCGTTCGGCAGGGGTCTCCGGGCTCGACAGATCTTCCATGTTCGCGCCTCTCCGTCGATTTTCGTCTCGCGGTGATCCCGTCGGCCGAAAGTCCTGGTTAGTTTCAGCCCACCCTAACGGCGAATCGTCCAGGTCCCCTCCCGGTGTCCGCCCGTTCCCGCCCGGCCTTCTTCCGCTCCGCCCTGCTCACGGAGGCACGCATGTCCAGATCCAGTGCCGGGTCGTACCCGGTGGCACTCTCCCTCGTCGCGGTCGCCGCGCTCACCCTGAGCGCCTGCTCCGGCGGTACGAGCGCTACCGGCTCGTCGGCCGGCAAGACCCTGGTCGTCGACACGTCGTTCAACCTGAAGACCGCCGACCCGGGCCGTGAGTTCGAGCCGACCGGGCAGATCGTGGACAAGGCGCTCTACGAGACGCTGCTGACCTTCAAGGGCTCCGACGTCACCAAGCCGGTGCCGGGTCTCGCCTCCTCCTACGAGCAGTCCGCGGACGGCAGGACGCTCACCCTGCACCTGCGGACCGGCGCGAAGTTCGCGGACGGCAGCGCGGTCACCGCCGACGATGTCGTCTTCTCGCTGAACCGGGTGATCGCGCTCAAGGGCAACCCGTCGTTCCTGCTCGACGGCGTCACGGTCACCAAGACGGACGCCTCGACGGTCACCCTGGTGTCGAAGAAGGCCAACCCCGCCCTGCCCTTCATCCTCCCCAACCCCGCGCTCGGCATCCTCAGCGCTAGGACGGTGCAGGCCCACGGCGGCTCGGCGAGCTCGACTGACGGGGCGGAGAAGTACCTCAACACCACGTCGGCCGGCTCCGGCCCCTACACGCTGACCTCGTTCAACACCAACACCGAGGTCGTCCTCGCCAAGAACCCCAAGTACACGGGCACGGACAAGCCGACCTACGACAAGATCGTCATCCGCAACGTCCAGGCGCCCACCCAGAAGCTGAACGTGCAGCGCGGCGACAGCCAGATCGCCCTCGACCTCACCTCCGACCAGGTCGGCGGGCTGACCGGGGGACTCAAGGTGGACAGCGGCGCGTCCTCGGACGTGATCTTCCTGCTGCTCAACCGGAACACCAAGGTCAGCAGTACGACGGCCAACGCCAAGTTCGCGGAGGCGGTGCGCAAGGGCATCGACTACAAGAGCCTCCTCTCGCTCGCCGGCACCGGCTCGGTCCAGCCCGCCGGGATCATCCCCTCGACCTTCCTCGGCGCGCTGCCCGCCTCCGCGGCCGCCGGCCGCGACCTCGCCGGGGCGAAGGCGGCCCTGAAGGCGAGCGGCATCGCCAAGCCGTCCGTGACGCTCGGGTACGCCAGCGACCTGACCGTCGACGGGCTGTCCCTGCAGACCCTCGCCGAGCGGGTCCAGGCGCAGCTGAAGGAGGTCGGCATCACCGTCACGCTGGCCCCCGCGCCGACCACCACGGAACTGGACAACTACCGCAACGGCAAAGAGCAGTTGGGACTCTGGTACTGGGGCCCGGACTACCCGGACCCCAGCGACTACCTGACCTTCCTGCCCGGCAACCTGGTCGGCCTGCGCGCGGGCTGGAAGGCCGGCGCCGACCCCGCCCTCAGCGCGCTCGGCGACAAGGCCGCCACCACGATCGGCGACGACACCCGCAAGACGCTGTACGAGCAGATACAGACCAAGCTGAACGCCGACGGCCCCTTCGTCCCGCTGATGCAGCCGAGCCGCAACACGGTCTACGCCGCGTCCGTCACCGGCGTCGCCTACAACCCCGTATGGACGATCGATGTCGCCGCGCTGGGCGCCAAGTAGGGAAGCGGGCGGCGGAGACGGTGGACGGCCCCGCGTCCGCCGCCGTCCCCTCGCCCGCCACCCGCTCGCCCGCTTCCTCCTGCGCCGTACCGCCACCGCCGTCCTGCTCGCCGTCGGCGTGACCCTGGTGACGTTCGTCCTCACCAACCTCGTCCCGGGCGACCCGGCGGCGGCCAACCTCGGCCAGCGGGCGATCGGCGACCCGGCGATCGTCGCCCAGTGGCGGCACGCGAACGGCCTGGACAAGCCGTTGCCCGTCCAGTACGTCACCTACCTCGGCAACCTGCTCCAGGGCGACCTCGGCGAGTCCCAGCAGAGCCATCAGCCGGTCCTCACCGACCTGTCCACCGCAGTCCCGGCCACCCTGGAACTCGCCGGGGCCGCGATCGCCGTCTCCCTGATCGTGGGCGTGGCATTCGGTGTCGTGGCGGCCCTGCGCCGGGACCGCTTCACCGACCAACTCCTGCGTGTCGTCAGCCTGTTGGGCGTGTCGGTGCCGACGTTCTGGCTGGCGCTGCTCGCCTTCTACCTCTTCTTCTACCGGCTCGGCTGGGCCCCGGGCAGCGGTCGCCTCGACCCGGGCATGACCGCCCCACCCCATGTCACCGGCCTCTACACGGTAGACGCGGCACTCGCCGGCCAGTGGCCGGTGTTCTGGAACGCGGTGGGCCATCTCGCCCTGCCCGCACTGGTGTTGACGGCGTACACCGTCGGCCTGCTCACCCGCTTCACCCGCTCCGCCGTCCTGGAAGTCCTGAACCAGGACTACGTCCGAGCGGCCCGCGCCAAGGGCCTGCCCGGCCGGACCGTCCTCTTCCAGTACGTCCTGCGCGCGGCCCTCGTCCCCGTCGTCACGGTCGCCGGGCTCGCCTTCGGCGCGCTCCTCTCGGGCACCGTCCTGGTCGAGTCGATCTTCGCCTGGCCGGGCCTGGGCGCCTACGCCTACCGCAGCGCGACCACCCTCGACCTGCCCGCCGTCATGGGCGTCGGACTCGTCGTCGGCCTGGTGTACCTGACCGTCAACCTCGCCGTGGACGTCCTGTACGGCGTGATCGACCCGAGGGTGAGGGTGCAGTGAAACGCAGTCCCGAAGGGCGAGTGAGGTTCTCCCTCCTACGACGGCTGCCGCCCGCCTGGCGCCGCCCCCTCGCCGTCACCGGCGGCCTGGTCGCGGTGTTCTGGCTGCTGATCGTGGTCGCCGCCCCGCTGCTCGCCCCGCACGACCCCCTCGCGCAGGACCTGCCCCGGCTGGCCGCCCCCGGCTCCGGACACTGGTTCGGCACCGACGAGTTGGGCCGTGACGTACTGAGCCGGGTGCTGTACGGCGCCCGGGTCTCCATCCCCCTCGCCCTGCTGCTGGTGGCCATGTCCCTGCTGGTCGGCGGGGTGTTGGGGGCCTGCGCCGGGTTCTTCGGACGATGGGTGGACGAGACCGTGATGCGGATCGCGGACCTGGTGTTCGCGTTCCCCACCGTCATCCTGGCGATGGTGGTCGCCGCCGCTCTCGGCGCCAGCCTCCAGAACGCGGTACTGGCCGTCCTGGTCGTGTCCTGGCCGTCGTACGCACGCGTCACCCGGGGCCTGGTCATGGGTCTGCGCAACCGTGAATTCGTGCTCAGCGGACGGCTGTTGGGCTTCTCCGCCTGGCGGTCGCTGCGCGTGGACATCCTGCCCAACGTGCTCGGGCCGCTGCTCGTCCTGGCCACCCTCGACATCGGTACGGCGACCCTGCTGCTGTCCGGGCTGTCCTTCCTGGGGCTCGGTGCGAAGCCGCCGACCGCCGAGTGGGGCGCGATGGTGGCGGACGGCACCCAGCAGTTCGACAAGTGGTGGATCGGGGTCTTCCCGGGCCTGGCCATCCTCACCGTCGTGCTCGCCTTCAACTTCCTCGGCGACACGCTCCGGGACGCCCTCGACCCCGGCACCGCCCGCACCCTCGGCGCGGAGAAGGAGCGTGTCGGATGACCGCCGGCAATGTGCTGGAGATCAGCGGCCTCACCCTCGACCTGGGCGGCCGTCGCATCCTCGGCGGCGTCGACCTCGCGGTGCGGCCCGGTCAGGTGCACGGGCTCGCGGGAGAGAGCGGTTCGGGCAAGACGATGACCGGGCTCGCGGCGCTCGGTCTGCTGCCGCCGGGCGCCCGCACCGGCGGCCGGATCGAGCTGGAGGGCACCGACCTGCTGACCCTCCCACCCCGCCAACTGGCCGCGCTGCGCGGCCGATCCGTGAGCATGGTGTTCCAGGATCCGTCCACCAGCCTGCACCCGATGCTCAGCATCGGACACCAGCTCACCGACCATCTGCGCCACCACCTGAAGCTGAACCGCAAGGCCGCCAAGGAGCGGGCCACCGAGCTGCTCACCCAGGTGCGCATCCCCAACCCCCTTGAGGCGCTGGGGCGTTACCCGCACCAGTTCTCCGGCGGGATGCGGCAGCGCATCGCGATCGCCATCGCGCTGGCCTGCGAACCGAAGGTGCTGATCGCCGACGAGCCGACCACCGCCCTCGACGTGACCGTGCAGGCAGGCGTACTGCGGCTGTTGCGCGGCCTCTGTGACGAACTCGGCCTCGCCGTCCTGCTGGTGACCCACGACCTGGGGGTGATGTCCGCGATCGCCGACGAGGTGAGCGTCATGCGCCACGGCCTCGTCGTGGAGACCGGCCCGCGCGGCCGGGTCCTCACCGAACCGCGGCACGAGTACACCCGCCGGCTCCTGGACGCGCTCCCCGGAAGGAGCACCGTATGACCCCCCTCCTCTCTGTCGAGGACCTCGTCGTGCAGTACCACCGGCCGGGCGCCTCGCCCACCCGGGCCGTCGCCGGGGTCAGCCTCCAGGTGCGGGCGGGCGAAGTCGTGGGTCTGGTGGGCGAGTCGGGCTGCGGGAAGTCGACGCTGGCCCGCGCGGTCTGCGGGCTCACCCCGGCCGCGGAAGGGCGGATCACCTACGACGGCACACAGGTACGCCCGCTGCGCGTCCGTCGCCGCGACCCGGCCCTGACCGGCATCCAGATGGTCTTCCAGGACCCGTACGGCTCCCTCAACCCCCGGCGCCGGGTGGGCGCGCAGATCGCCGACGGCATCCGTACCGCGACCGGGCGGGGGGAAGCCGCAGACGGGGCGACCCTGGAGGACCTGCTGACCCGGGTCGGGCTGCCGGTGGAGGCCGCCGAGCGGTACCCGCAGGAGTTCTCCGGCGGCCAGCGGCAGCGCATCGCCATCGCCCGCGCGCTCGCCGCCCGCCCCCGGCTGCTGGTCGGGGACGAACCGATCTCCGCGCTCGACGCCTCCGCCCAGCTCCAAGTGGCCACGCTGATGCGGTCGTTGGCCGTCGAATCGGGCGCCGGGCTGCTCTTCATCAGCCATGACCTGTCCGTCGTACGGCTGATCGCGGACCGGATCGCGGTCATGTACCTCGGGCGGATCGTGGAGACCGGCCCCACCGCCGAGGTCTGGGCCGACCCACGGCACCCGTACACCCGGGCCCTGTTGGCCGCCGTACCGAAGCCGGACGGAGCGGGCGTGCTGCCCGCCGAACTCCCCGGCGACGTCCCCGACCCCGCCGAACCACCGAGCGGCTGCCGATTCCACCCCCGCTGCCCCCAGGCCTTCGACGGCTGCGACCGCGAGGAGCCGCAGCTGATCGCGGGGGGGGTCGCGTGTCGTCTGTACGCGGCGTGAGCGGGAGAGATGGCGGGGGATGCGCGCTCGCCGCAACGCCGATCAGCGCCCCTCGCGGCTCGCGCGCGGCGCCCTTGTGCCCCGGCAGCGCTTGATCGCGGTGCCCTGCTCGCCGTCCGTGTGCTCGGGGCTCCCTTCCGCACGCGGCGGAACCCCGCCCGCAGACCGTCCTGCAGACCTCGCGCCGAGTCTCGCGCCGAACCCCATGGAGAGCCGATGTCCGCCACCCCGCCGCCCGACGGCGACCACCCCCGCCACCCCGCCGCACCCGTCACGAACCTCTACCCGGCCGACCGCCTCCACCGCGCCCGGGAGGCCACGGCCCGTGCCGGTCTCGACGCCCTGCTGATCTCGCCCGGCGCCGACCTGCGCTATCTGACCGGCTATGACGCCATGCCGCTGGAGCGGCTGACCTGCCTGGTCCTGCCGGCCGACGACGACCCCTTCCTGCTCGTCCCGGCGCTGGAGGAACCCGCCGCGCGGGCGTCCCCGGCCGGCGACCTGGGCATCGAGATCACCGGCTGGAACGAGACCGACGACCCGTACGGACTCGTCGCGGCCCGGCTGCCCGCCCGGACGGCCCGCGTCGGTGTCGACAACCGCATGTGGGCGGAGAAGACCCTCACCTTCCGTGCCGTACTGCCGGGCGCGGAGCAGGAGTTGGCCGGCGGGGTGCTCAACGGGCTGCGGATGCGCAAGACCCCGCAGGAGGCCGACGCCCTGCGCCGGGCCGGTGCCGCCATCGACCGGGTGCACGCCCGCATGGGGGAGTGGCTGCGGGCGGGCCGCACCGAACGCGAGGTCGGCCGGGACGTCGCGGACGCCATCGTCACCGAGGGCCATGTGCGGGCCGAATTCGTCATCGTCGGCTCCGGCCCCAACAGCGCCAGCCCGCACCACGAACTCTCCGACCGCGTGATCCGCCCCGGCGACCCGGTGGTCGTCGACATCGGCGGTACGACCCCGGACGGCTACTGCTCCGACTCGACGCGCGTATACGCGGTCGGCGAGCCGCCCGCCGAGTTCCGCCGCCTGTACGAGGTGCTGCTGCGGGCCCAACGCGCACAGACGGACGCCGTACGGCCAGGTCTGACGGCCGGTCAACTTGACTCCGTAGGGCGGGACATCATCACCGGCGCCGGTTACGGGCCGCACTTCATCCACCGCACCGGACACGGCATCGGGCTGGAGAGCCACGAGGAGCCGTACATCGTGGCCGGCAGCCCGCTCCCGCTCGCGCCGGGCATGGCCTTCTCCGTCGAGCCGGGCATCTATCTGCCCGGCCGGTACGGAGCGCGGATCGAGGACATCGTGATCTGCGCCGAGACGGGCGGCGAACGCCTCAACCGCAGGCCGCGGGACCTGGTCGTACTGCCCTGATCGCCCCCCTCCACCCTCCACCTGTCACCCACCCCAAGGACCCGCCATGCCCGCTCCACCGCCCCCCTCCGCCCGTCCCGCCGACGACGGCGGCGCCCGCCCGGGTGGCGCGCCCGCCGAACTGGCCGAGGTGTGGAGGGTGATCACGGGAATGTACGAGGGCTACACCGCGGGCGACCGGGAACGCATCGACTCCTTCCTCGACCCCGAAGCCACCATCTGGGACTCGGCGACCCGCGAACTCATCTGCGGCAGAACGGAGTTGAACGACGTCCGGGACGGCCGCCCCACCTCCGAGGGCGGCCCCGACGAGACCGGCCTCACGGCCTACGATCAAGTAGTCGACGTCTTCGGGGACTTGGCGGTGGCCCGCTACTGGCTGCGGGTCGACTACCGTGCGGCGCCAGCGGAACTGGCCCGTATCACGGCGGTGCTGCGGCGGGGCCGTCCCGGCGGACACTGGCTCGTCGTCCACCTGCACGAGGACATCCACGGGCAACTGGCGGTCGATGGCGGCTAGTTGGCCTGACGTCGGCGATCACACCCCTAGTATGTCGGTTCGGAGCCCGGCCGAGGCGACCTGACGGTGGAATCGGTGATCGTCGGGCCCGCTCAAGGAGGACATGTTCCGTGCTTTCGCCCGATGGCTCCGACCCCGCGCACATAGGCCGTTACCGTCTGGTCGGCAGGCTCGGCGAAGGCGGGATGGGGAAGGTGTACCTCGCCCGGTCGCCCGGGGGCCGTCCCGCCGCCGTGAAAGTGATCAACGACCACCTCCGGCACGACGAGCACGCCCTGAGCCGGTTCCGCCGCGAGGTGGAGACCCTGGCCACGGTCCGCAGCGCGTACACGGCCTCGCTCATCGACGCGGAGCTGGACACCCCGCCGTACTGGCTGGCCACCGAGTACGTGCCCGGGCCCACGCTGCACGCCGCCGTCGCGAGCGGCGGACCGCTCTCCGCGGATCTGGCCCGGGTCATGCTGGCCGCCCTCGCCGAGGGGCTGGACGCCATCCATGTCCGCGGTGTGTGGCACCGGGACCTCAAGCCGCACAACGTCATCCTCTCCGCCACCGGCCCGCAACTGATCGACTTCGGCATCGCCAGGTCCACCGACGCGTCCAACCTCACACAGGTCGGCAGCGCGATGGGCAGTCCCGGCTACATCGCGCCGGAGACCTTCACCGGCGGCCGGACCGGTCCGGAGGCGGACGTGTTCGCCCTCGGGGCCACCCTGGCGTTCGCCGTCACCGGCCGACCGCCGTACGGGGACGGGCCGTTCGCGGCCGTGTCCTACCGCTCGGTGCACGGGGAGATCGACCTGCGGGGTGTGGACCCCGGCGTCGCCGAGCTGATCGAGGCCTGCGTGCGCAGCGACCCCGCGCAGCGCCCCACCCCGCAGCAGATCATCGAACTCGCCCGGGCCGAGGCCGACCTCGTCCATCACCCCGCCTACCAACGCGCCCTCGCTGTCGGCTCGTTGACGGACCGGGAGCGGGCCGCGACCGTCGCCGACCTCGGTGGCGGCGCGGTCTCCGCCGCCCCGGACGCGGTGACGGCCACCCTGGACGGCGCCCGGCAGCATCACGCCGTCACGCTCCTCGCACCCGAGGTGGGTCTCGACACCCCCGCGCCGGGCGCCCACGGTCCCTACCCGCCGGCCCGGGCGGACGGCGGCGGGACCCGCCGCGGGCGCCGCGCGCTGTGGGCCGCCATCGCCGTGGCCTCGCTGGTCGTCGCCGGCACCGGCGCGCTGCTTCTGTCCCACGCCTTCCAGGACAAGGGCTCCGCCTCCGGCCACGCCTCACCGTCCGCGAGCGCCAGCCGGGGCACCGACACGTCGGCCAGTCCGTCCGCGAGCGGAGCGACGGCGTCTCCCTCCGCCTCCAGTACGGGTGCGGGCAGCCTGGCCGACGCCGTGGTGGTCAAGCCGCCGTTCACGTTCGAGCCCGGGAAGTTCGTGGAGACCGTGCGCTCGAAGCTGATCATGCAGGCGGACGGCAACCTGGTGCTCTACGACAAGGACGGCACCGCGCACTGGGCGAGCCGGACCTCGGGCGAGGGGAACACGGCGGTGTTCCAGGCGGACGGCAACCTGGTGGTCTACAACGCCCAGACGCAGCCGGTGTGGGCCAGCAACACAGGGGGCGCCGACGGGGCGACCCTCAAGGTGCTGGAGGACGGCAACATGGTCATCGCGACCGACGGCGGGGTCGTGTGGCAGACCAATACCGCGCATTGAGAGCGCGGTAGGTGGTCCGAGCCCTCAGGGGATCCGCGCGACCGCCGCGTAGATCCCGCTGCCCTCCGGGGTCCCGCCCGGCGCCGGAGGGTTCCACTCCGTCGCCGTCACCAGGCCGGGCTCCACCAGGTCGAGGCCGTCGAAGAAGCGGGCGACCTCCGGGCGGGTGCGGAAGCCGAGCTTGATACCGCCCTTGGCGTATTCGGCGGTGACCTGCGCGGCCAGCTCGGGGTAGAGGTCGGACGCGGCGTGCGACAGGACCAGATAGCTGCCGGACGGCATGGTCGCGACGAGGTCGCGGACGATGCCGTGCGCGTCCTGCTCGTCCGGGACGAAGTGCATCAGCGCGATCAGCGAGAGAGCGATCGGGCGGCCGAAGTCCAGGACGTGGCGGGCGTGTTCGACGATCGCCTCGGGCTGTCGTACGTCGGCCTGGATGTAGTCGGTGACCCCGTCGGGGTGGCTGATCAGCAGGGCCTCGGCATGGCGCAGCACGATCGGGTCGTTGTCTGTGTAGACGACCTTCGCGGCCGGTACGGTCCGCTGCACGATCTGGTGCAGGTTGGGCGCGGTGGGGATGCCCGTGCCGATGTCCAGGAACTGGTCGATGCCCCGGCCGGCCAGCCAGGTCGCCGCGCGGTGCATGAACTGACGGTTCTGCCGGGCCGCGTCCTTCGCCTCGGGCGGCAGTTTCTCCCCCACGGCCTCGTCGACCGGGTAGTTGTCCTTGCCGCCCAGCAGCCAGTCGTAGACCCGCGCGGGATGTGCCTTGCCGGTGTCGATCTGCGGGGCCGACTGCGGGTCGGTCGTCATGGCAACTCCATCGTGCCGAGTGGACGGATCGGGACGAGCTCTCGATCATCGTACTCGGGACGGTCATGTGGCCTGCGGGGGAGGGGAGTTGGGCCCGCCGGGCCGGTCACCGGCCCGGCAGCCCGCCCGAACGTCACTTCCCCCGCAGGTCCTTGACCCGTCGGATCTTGCCCACCGAGCGCTCCAGCGTCTCGGGGTCGACGATCTCCACGTCCACGGTCACGCCCACCCCGTCCTTGACGCCCTTGGCGATCGCCGCCGCCGCGGCCGTCCGCTGCTCGGGGCTCGCGCCGGAGCGGGCCTCGGCGCGGACCGTCATGTGGTCCATCCGGCCGCGCCGGGTCAGCTGGATCGTGAAGTGCGGGGCGACGGCGGGGGTGCGCAGGATGATCTCCTCGATCTGGCTGGGGAAGACGTTCACCCCACGCAGGATGATCATGTCGTCGCTGCGGCCGGTGATCTTCTCGATCCGCCGGAAGGCCGGGCGGGCCGTGCCGGGCAGCAGCCGGGTCAGGTCGCGGGTGCGGTAGCGGATGATCGGCAGGGCCTCCTTGGTGAGGGAGGTGAAGACCAGCTCGCCGCTGTCGCCGTCCGGGAGCACCTCGTCGGTGAACGGGTCGACGACCTCCGGGAAGAAGTGGTCCTCCCACACATGGAGGCCGTCCTTGGTCTCCACGCACTCCTGCGCCACGCCGGGGCCGATCACCTCCGACAGGCCGTAGATGTCGACCGCGTGGATGTCCATGCGCTCCTCGATCTCGCGGCGCATCTCCTCCGTCCACGGCTCGGCGCCGAAGATGCCCACCTTGAGCGAGCTGGTGCGCGGGTCGACGCCCTGGCGCTCGAACTCGTCGAGGAGGGTCAGCATGTAGGACGGGGTGACCATGATGATCTCGGGCTCGAAGTCCTGGATGATCTGCACCTGGCGGGCGGTCATGCCGCCGGAGGCGGGGATCACGGTGCAGCCCGCGCGCTCGGCGCCGTAGTGCGCGCCCAGACCGCCGGTGAACAGCCCGTAGCCGTACGACACATGGACCTTGTGACCGGGACGGCCGCCGGCCGCGCGGATCGAACGGGCCACCACGTCCGCCCACATGGAGAGGTCGTTCTCCGTGTAGCCGACGACCGTGGGGCGCCCGGTGGTGCCGCTGGAGGCGTGCACGCGGCGGACCTGGTCCATGGGGACGGCGAACATGCCGAAGGGGTACGTCTCCCGCAGATCGGCCTTGGTGGTGAAGGGGAACCTGGCCAGATCCTCAAGGGTGCGGCAGTCGCCGGGTTTGACACCGGCCTCGTCGAACTTGCGGCGGTACAGCTCCACGTTGTCGTAGGCGTGCCGCAACGTGGCCTGGAGCAGGCCGAGTTGGTGCGCGCGCAGCTCCTCGCGGGTGAGGCGCTCGGCGGCGTCCAGGAGCCCTTCGGGGAGCGGTTCGCCCAGGCGCGGGCTCGCGGGCGCCGAAGGCACGATCACCGGGGCCGGCGGGTCGCTGCTCATGGAGACTCCTTCGTCTTCGTGCTGTCGATACTGCGGCTCCGTCCCCGGAACTCCGCGATCACCAGGTCGCCGCGCTCCACGCGCACGTCATAGATGCCACTGCGGCCGAACCGGGTGCGCTCGCGCGCGGTCGCCACCAGGACGTCGCCCTCGTGCGCCGGGGCGACGAAGTCGATGTCGGCCGCGGCGGCCACGGTCACCGGGCCGTGGCTGTTGCACGCACAGGCGAAGGCGGAGTCGGCGAACAGGAACAGATAGCCGCCGTGCGCGGTCCCGTGTCCGTTGACCATGGCCGGGGTCACGGTCATACGGAGCACGGCGGTCCCTTCGCCGTGCTCGACGAGCTCGATTCCGAGCGCCCGGGACGCCTCGTCCGCGGCGAACATCTTCTCCACCGGACCGGGGGCCGTGTTCGTGGCCTGCGTCATTTTCCACCACCTTGTAGGCCGACCGAACATTCGGTTACCGTGCGCCACGGCCAAGTAATCCAGCATCACCACTGCCTGTCAAGAGGTGGAACGCATGCCCCTGACCAGCCCCGAGCCCTCCTCCGACGAGGTCTATCTGATCGACGGGGCCCGTACCCCGCAGGGCCGCTACGGCGGCGCCCTGGCGTCCGTACGGCCCGACGACCTCGCGGCGCTGGTCGTCGGCGAGGCGGTCCGCCGGGCCGGGATCCCGGCCGGCGAGGTGGACGAGGTGATCCTCGGCGCCGCCAACCAGGCAGGCGAGGACAACCGGGACGTGGCCCGTATGGCCGTCCTGCTGGCCGGGCTGCCGCACACCGTGCCCGGCTACACCGTCAACCGGCTATGCGCCTCGGGACTGACCGCCGTGGCCTCGGCCGCCCAGGCGATACGCGCCGGCGAGGCGGACCTCGTCGTCGCGGGTGGCGTGGAGTCCATGACTCGCGCTCCCTGGGTGATGGCCAAGCCCGGCACCCCCTGGGCCAAACCCGGGGAGGTGCACGACACCTCGCTCGGCTGGCGCTTCACCAACCCGCGCTTCGCCGCGCAGGACACCCTGTCCATGGGCGAGACGGCCGAGGAGGTCGCCGCGCTCGACGGCATCACCCGCGCCGACTCCGACGCCTTCGCGCTGCGCAGCCATCAACGGGCCGTCGCAGCACAGGAGTCGGGCCGCTTCGACCGGGAGATCGTGCCGGTCGCGGTGAAGGACGGGGAAGTCACCCGCGACGAGGGCCCGCGTCCCGGCACCACGTTGGAGAAGCTCGGCTCCCTGCGCACCATCTTCCGCGACGGCGGCATCGTCACCGCGGGCTCCTCCTCACCGCTGTCGGACGGCGCCGCCGCCCTGGTGGTCGCGAGCGCGGCCGCCGTCCGGCGCCACGGGCTCACCCCCAGGGCCCGGATCGTCACCTCCGCCTCGGCCGGAGTGCAGCCCCACCTCATGGGCCTCGGCCCGGTCCCCGCCACCGAGAAGGCGCTCGCCCGAGCCGGATGGGGGACCGGCGACCTGGACGCCGTAGAACTGAACGAGGCCTTCGCCGCCCAGGCCCTCGCCGTCACCCGCCGCCTCAAGCTCGACGAGGACAAGGTCAACGCCGACGGCGGTGCCATCGCGCTCGGCCACCCCCTCGGCTGCTCCGGCGCCCGCATCCTGCTCACACTGCTCGGCCGGCTGGAGCGGGAGGACGCCCGACGGGGGCTGGCCACGCTGTGCGTCGGCGTCGGCCAGGGTGTCGCGATGCTCGTGGAGCGGGTGTGAGCGCGCCCGCGGCGGGCCCGAGCGCCCGCAGCTCCGACCCGAGCGCCGCCGGCTCCGGCCCGTGTCCCGCTGTCACCCGCCCGAGCGCCCCGGCCGCCACCGGCTCGTACGAGACCCTCCTCGTCGAAGAGCGCGCGGACCGAGTCGTCGTCAGCCTGCACCGCCCCGAGGCCCGCAACGCCATCAGCGGGCTGATGATCCGCGAACTGCACACCGTCTGCGAGCAGTTGGAGCAGCGCCCGAAGCTGCTCCTGCTCACCGGCCATGGCGGGGTCTTCGCGGGCGGCGCCGACATCGCGGAGCTGCTGGAGCGCGGGCGGGACGAGGCGCTCCAGGGCATCAACAGCCGGCTCTTCGAGCGGGTACGCCGACTGCCGATGCCGACCCTCGCCGCGGTGGACGGCTGGGCACTGGGTGGCGGCGCGGAGCTGTCGTACGCCTGTGATCTGCGGATCGCCGGTCCGGACGCCGTCTTCGGGAACCCGGAGCCCGGTCTCGGGATCCTCGCCGCGGCCGGTGCCTGCTGGCGGCTGCCCGAGCTGGTCGGCGAGTCCGTGGCCAAGCAGGTGCTGCTCGCCGGACGGAACCTCGACGCGAAGGCGGCGCTGGCCGCCGGGCTTGTCATCGACGTCGTACCGGCGGAGAAGCTGCTGGACGAGGCGCACGCGCTGCTCGACCGGATGGCCCGGTCCTCGGCCACCGCCCTGCGGCTCACCAAACTCGTGGTCGACTCGCCGGGGGCCCACCCGATCGCCGACGACCTCGCGCAGGCCGTGCTCTTCGAGGGGCAGGACAAGAGGGACCGTATGACACGCTTCCTGGAGAAGAGGAGTAGCCGCGCATGAGCCCAACACCCCACTCCGTGCCCGCAGTTGTAGGAGTCATCGGCGGTGGCCGGATGGGCGCCGGTATCGCGCAGTCCTTCGCCGCCGCCGGATCGTCCGTGACCGTCGTGGAGAGCGGCGAGCAGGCCTCGGCCGCCGCGCTTGACCGGGTCGCGACCGGGCTGAAGCGGGCCGCCGAGCGTGGTCTGCTCGGCGAGCCTGCGGAGCAGGTCCTCGGCCGCGTCACCATTACGGACTCCGTCGACCGTCTGCCCGCCGGCGCCGATCTGGTCGTCGAGGCCGTCCCCGAGGACGCCGGGCTCAAGGCGCGGGTGCTCGCGGCCGCCGAGCGGGCGGTGGGCGCGACGACCGTGCTGGCCACCAACACCAGCTCCCTGTCGGTCACCGAACTCGCCGCCGCGCTCACCCGGCCCGGCCGCTTCCTGGGCATGCACTTCTTCAACCCGGTGCCGGCCTCGGCCCTCGTCGAGATCGTCGTCGCGCCCGGCACCGAGGCCGCCACCGTCGGTGCCGCCCTCGGCTGGACGCACGCCCTCGGGAAGAAGGACGTGACCGTCAAGGACTCGCCCGGCTTCGCCAGCAGTCGCCTCGGACTGGCGCTCGGCCTGGAGGCGATCCGCATGGTCGAGGAGGGCGTCGCCGAGCCGGAGGCGATCGACGATGCCATGAGCCTCGGCTACAAGCACCCCATGGGACCGCTGCGGCTGACCGACATGGTCGGCCTCGACGTACGCCTGGCCATCGCGGAGTACCTCCACTCCACCCTCGGCGAGCGCTTCGCCCCGCCGCAGCTGCTGCGCGAGAAGATCGCGCGCGGTGAACTGGGCCGCAAGACGGGACAGGGGTTCTACACGTGGGAGTGAGCACGGGCGGGCGGACGGCGTTTCGCGGGCCGCTGACCAGTCATTCACCCGGCAGGTCTTGCCTCACCGGGGGAAACCCTTCACACTGGGAACCGAACGAATGGTCGGTAGGGGAGTTGAGGTGTCGATGACGAGCACAGGCACGGAGGCGTCAGCCGCCGACCGGGACGAGACGCGGTTCGAGGAGCAGTTCGACGCCACGATCGCGAAGGACCAGCGGATCGAGCCCCGCGACTGGATGCCCGACGGCTACCGCAAGACCCTGATCCGGCAGATCGCGCAGCACGCGCACTCGGAGATCATCGGGATGCAGCCGGAGGGCGACTGGATCACCCGTGCGCCCTCTCTGCGCCGCAAGGCGATCCTCTTCGCGAAGGTGCAGGACGAGGCCGGACACGGGCTGTATCTGTACTCGGCCGCCGAGACCCTGGGCGCGGACCGCGCGGAGCTGACCGAGGCGCTGATCGAGGGCCGGCAGAAGTACTCGTCGATCTTCAACTACCCGACGCCGACCTTCGCCGACGTCGGCGTGATCGGCTGGTTCGTGGACGGCGCCGCGATCTGCAACCAGGTCCCGCTGTGCCGCTGCTCGTACGGGCCGTACGCGCGGGCCATGGTGCGGGTCTGCAAGGAGGAGTCCTTCCACCAGCGCCAGGGCTTCGAGCTGCTGCTCACGATGATGCGCGGCACGGACGCCCAGCGGGCCATGGTCCAGGACGCGGTGGACCGTTGGTGGTGGCCGTCGCTGATGATGTTCGGCCCGCCCGACGACGACTCGCCCAACTCGGCCCGCTCCATGGCCTGGAAGATCAAGCGGCACAGCAACGACGAACTGCGCCAGCGCTTCGTCGACATGACGGTCCCGCAGGCGGAGAAGCTCGGAGTCGCCCTGCCCGACCCGGAGTTGAGGTGGAACGAGGAGCGCGGCCACCACGACTTCGGCACCCCCGACTGGTCCGAGTTGCAGCGCGTGATCAAGGGCGACGGACCCCGCAACGCCGAGCGGGTCTCCCGCCGCCGGGCCGCCCACGAGGAGGGCGCCTGGGTCCGGGAGGCGGCCACCGCTCACGCGGCCAAGCAGGCCGCCCGTACGAAGAAGACCGAAGGAGCGGCGGCATGACGCAGGACTGGCCCCTGTACGAGGTGTTCGTGCGCGGCAAGCGCGGCCTGAACCACGTCCACGTCGGCTCGCTGCACGCCGCCGACGACGCGATGGCCCTCACCCACGCCCGTGACCTCTACACGCGGCGCAACGAGGGCGTGTCCATCTGGGTCGTGCGCTCGGAGCACATCGCCGCCTCGACCCGCGACGAGAAGGACCCGTTCTTCGCGCCGAGCGCCGACAAGGTCTACCGCCACCCCACGTTCTACGACATCCCCGACGACGTCCCCCACATCTAGGAGCAGGGAATGAGTGACGACCACGTCTATCTGTCCCTGGCCGAGGGGCACGACGGCGGCGACGCCCGCTGGGCCTTCGGCACCGGTTTCGAGGACCCGCTGCACGGCGTCGACCAGAGCGTGCCGGAGGGGACCGACACCGCTCAACTGGCCGCCTTCTGCCTGGCACTTGGCGACGACGCGCTCGTCAGCGCCCAGCGCCTGGCCCAATGGTGCACGGCCGCCCCCGAGTTGGAGGAGGAGGTCGCGCTCGCCAACATCGGGCTCGACCTGCTCGGCCAGACCCGCCTGCTCTACGCCCGTGCCGGCCAGGTCGACGGCACCGGACGCGGCGAGGACGCGTACGCCTACTTCCGTGACGCGGACGCCTTCCGCAACGTCCGGCTGGCCGAACTGCCCAACGGCGACTTCGCGTTCTCGATCACCCGGCTGCTGGTGCTGTCCTCCTGGCGGCTGGCCCTCTTCGAGCGGCTCGCCGTCACGACCTCGGACCCGGTGCTCGCCGCCATCGCCGCCAAGGGCGTCAAGGAGCTCGCGTACCACCGTCAGTACGCCGCCGAGTGGGTCGTCCGGCTGGGCGACGGCACGGCGGAGTCGCAGCGGCGGATGCGGGACGCGCTGGCCGCCGTCGCGCCCTACCTGGACGAACTCTTCGCGGCGACGGGGGAGTTGAAGGCCGAGGTGCTGGCCGTGCTCCGCCAGGTCACCGACGCCGCCGGACTCGCCTGGCCCGAGGCGGCACCGGTCCCCGGACACGGCCGCGAGGGCGACCACACCGAACACCTGGCCCCGCTGCTCACCGAACTCCAGAGCGTGGCCCGCGCCCACCCGGAGGCGACATGGTGACCACCCTGCTCGACGCGCGGCGCGCCCGGTACATCGCCGCGCAGGTGCCCGACCCCGAGATGCCCATGCTCACGCTGGCGGACCTCGGCGTACTGCGCGATGTCGAGGTCCGTGAGGACGGCACGGTCGTCGCGAGCCTGACGCCCACCTACTCCGGCTGCCCCGCCATGGCCGAGATGCGCGCCGAGGTGGCCGCACGGCTCACGGACGCCGGGTACGCGCGCGTGGAGATCCGTACGGTTCTCAGCCCGCCCTGGAGCAGCGACTGGATCACCCCGGCCGGCCGCGCCAAGCTCGCCGAATCCGGCATCGCACCGCCAGGTGCCGCCCCGCGCGGACCGGTCGGGCTCACGCTGTCGCCGATCCGCCGTACGGTGGCCTGCCCCCGCTGCGGGGCGACGGACACCGAGGAGACCTCGCACTTCGCCGCGACCTCCTGCAAAGCCCTGTGGCGGTGCCGCGCCTGCCGCGAGCCGTTCGAGTACGTCAAGGAGATCTGATGGCGAGCCCCCACCACTCGACTGTGGCGAGCCCCCGACCCCCGCTCGCGGAGAGCACGGCGGGTCCCCAACTCCCGCCCGCGGAAAGGACGGTGGACCAGTGACCGCCCCGGCCCCCACCACGCCCGCCCGTCCGGCGCGCCGCCGCCCCGCCTTCCACGCCCTGCGGGTCGCCGCCGTCGAGCCGCTGTGCGAGGACGCCGCCGCCATCGGCTTCGACATCCCCGAGCACCTGGCAGAGGAGTTCGCGTACCGGCCGGGCCAGTCGCTGACGCTCCGCCGCGAGGTCGAGGGCCGCGACGAGCGCCGCTCGTACTCCATCTGCTCCCCGGCGGGAGCGCGCCCGCGCATCGGCGTCCGGGTCGTCCCCGGCGGCCTGTTCTCTTCCTGGCTGGTCAACGAGGTACGCCCAGGAGACACCGTCGAGGTGATGGCTCCGACCGGCGCTTTCACCCCCGACCTCACCCGTCCCGGCCACCACGTCCTGATCGCCGCCGGCTCCGGCATCACCCCGATGCTGTCCATCGCGGAATCCGTCCTCGCCGCCGACACCCGCTCCCGCGTCACGCTCTTCTACGGCAACCGGCGCTCCGACACCGTGATGTTCGCCGACGACCTCGCCGACCTGAAGGACCTGTACCCCGGCCGCTTCCAGCTCGCGCACATCCTGTCCCGCGAACCGCGCGAGGCGGAGGTCCTCTCCGGCCGCCTCGACGCCGACCGGCTCACCACGCTCGTCGACGCCCTCGTGGACGTGGACACCGCCGACCACTGGTGGCTGTGCGGCCCGCACGGCATGGTCCGCGACGCCCAGCGGGTCCTCGGCGGACTCGGCGTCCCGGCTGAACGCGTCCACCAAGAGCTGTTCTACGCCGACGACGAGCCCGTCCGCCCGAACGAGCACGTCGACAAGGCCTATACCGGTCCCGTCAGCCAGGTGAGCGTCACGCTCGACGGCCGCACCACCAACTCGGAGCTCCCCAAGGACAGTTCGATCCTCGACGGCGCCCAGAAGAACCGGCCCGACCTGCCCTTCGCCTGCAAGGGCGGCGTCTGCGGCACCTGCCGCGCGCTGGTCACCGACGGCACGGCGGACATGCGGCGCAACTACGCCCTCGAACCCGCCGAGGTGGACGCCGGTTACGTCCTCACCTGCCAGACCTTCCCGGTGTCCGACACCCTCGCCGTCGACTACGACAGCTGACACTTCGACGGACGTGAAGAGGGGGCCGGGAGGGATCCCGGCCCCCTCTTCGGTCAACTCATCCGGCTACCGGCTGTCAGCCGAGGAGCTTGGCCGCCAGGGTCGCGGCGTTGTACGAACCCCAGCCGGTGGTGAAGTCCCAGCCGCTGGCCGCGGAGTAGGCGCCGTTGCTGCCGCTGGTGATGTCGTGGAAGCCGGTGCCGCTCGCCGTGTAGAGCGCGGGGTTGGCGAAGCCGAGGTTGGCCTTGCCGGCCGCCGCGGCCTGCTGGTTGTAGAGCGCGCCGAACGCCGCCCACTCGGGCGCGGCGGCGCTGGTGCCGCCGACGGTGCCCCAGCTGCCCTGCGAGTAGATCGAGACACCGGGGCTCGGGTTCGCGAGCGCCGACACGTCCGGGACCTGGCGGTAGCCGCCGCCCGCGGTCTTCTGCACCGCGGTCTGCCAGCTCGGGATCTTGAAGACGGAGGACTTGCCGCCGCCACCGCCCGACCAGGCCGTCTCCTTGCTCCACGCGTTGGCGGAGGTCACGGTCAGCGTCGTGCCGCCGACACCGGTGACATACGGGTCGCTAGCCGGGTAGTCGACGGTGGTGGTGCCGTCGCCCGCGTCGTCCGAGCCGTCGTCGCCGGAGGCCGCGTAGAAGCCGAGGCCCTCGGCCGCGCCCGCCTTGAAGACGGCGTCCACGGCGTTGATGTTGGAGGTGGTGCGCTGGCTCTCGGAGGCACCCCAGCTGATCGAGGTGGTCGGGATGCCGCTGTCGACGATCGCCTGGTAGGTGTCGACCTCACCGGCGTCGGAGTTGGGGCCCTCGAAGACGGTGACGTTGGCCTTCGGGGCGATCGCGTGCAGGACCTCGATGTCGAGCTCGACCTCGACCTGACCGTCACCCAGGGCGCCGGAACCGCCGTCCACCTTGGACACGGTCGGAGTGGGGGAGCCCAGGCTGTAGTTGGTGTCGTACTTGGTGATGTTGGACTGCTGGAAGCCGTCGAACTCCAGCAGCGCGATCTTCTGGCCGCTGCCGGTGTACGTGCCGGAGACGTTGTAGCCGCCCTTGATCTGGGCCGGGGTGTAACCGCCGCCGGGGCCGTTGTGCGGGTTGACCCTGGCGGACCCCTCGTGGTGCAGCTGGGCGCGGTTGTTGAGACCGGTCACGTCGCTGACCAGGCCGGCGATGCCGGTCGGCAGGGTCGGCGCGGTCTCGTTGGCGTAGAACGCGCGGCCCGACTTGGCGTCCTTCCACGTCGACAGCTTGGTGCCGAACGCCTTCTCCAGCTGGGCCGCGGTGCCGCTGGCGTCGACCAGCAGGTTCCCCGAGTGGACCTTGCCGACGGTCAGACCCTGGGCCCGCAGGAAGTCCTTGATCTGCTTGACCTCGGCGTCGGTCCGGCCGAACCGGGCCGCGAACTGGGCCTTCGTCAGATAGTGGCCGTACGAGCTCGACCGCGGATTGCTGACGTCGGCCACGAACGTGTCGAGCGCCTTGTCGTTTCTCGGCGTCAGGCTGATGGCCACCGATATGCGCTTGCCGGCCGCGACGGCGCCGGTGCGGGACGCATCGTGGTTCAGTCCCTTGAGGACGTCTCCCGCGACGGCGGCGCGAGTCGCGTGCGGCTGGACGGCGGCGTAGGCGCTGGGGACGGCGGCGGCGAGCAGGGCCGGTACGGCGACGAGGCCGACCAGCTTCAGACGTGACGTCACGGAGGTCCTCCGAGGAGTGGGGGGTTGCTGTCCCGGAAGCGGAACGGCTTCACCGTAGGAACAGCGGCCCCACCCGCATAAGCGGGGGAACCCTTGCGTCACGTGTTAACTGCGGGTGTCACATGAACCGTGGATGACAGGTCAGCGCCGGGTGTCGAGCGTGCGGGCAGTCCGCACCCGCCCCGGCTGACTGATCGTCACGGCCTGTGCGGTGGACTGCTGTTGGTCGTCGTCGCCGACGCTCACGGTCGCCGCTCCGGACGCGATGACGGCGACCGCCATGGCATGGGCGAGCGCGGTGCGCGAGCGGACGCCGACCTTGCGGTAGACCCGGGACAGGGTGCCCTCGACCGTCTTGACGCTGATGAACAGCTCGGCGGCGACCTCCCTGTTGGTGGCCCCGCCGCCGACCAGTTCCGCCACCCGCGCTTCTGTCGGCGTGAGTTCGGGCCGCCCCTCGCCGTCCCGGTCGCCGGCCTCCAGCCGGGCGAGTTCGTCGCCCGCCCGCGCCGCCAGCGGAGCGGCACCGATACGGGTCGCGGTCTCCAGCGCCTCACCGAGCGCGGTGCGGGCCGCGTTGCGGTGGCGGGCCCTGCGCTCGACCGCGCCGAGCGAGATGAGGGTGCGTACCAGCTCTATGGGCAACGGGAGTTGACGCAGTCGCTCCACGGCGGTGCGCAGCCGTACCGCCCCCTCCTTCGCCCGGCCGAGCCCGGCTTCGCGCAGCCCCTCCGCCCGTTCCAGGGCCGCCAGTACGCTGCCGGGCGCGTCGCCGGACACCCGGGTGCGGGCTTCGCGCAGCACCGCCCCGGCCTCTTCCGTCTCGCCGAGCACGACCAGGGCTTCGGCCAGATCGCTGTACCAGTGCAGCAGGGGCGGGTCGGCGGCCGACATCGCCTCGCCGAGTTCCTTGACGCGTTGAAGTGCCTCGACCGCCGTGGCCGCCCCGCGCGGATCGCCGGCCAGCAACTCGGCCTGCCCCAGCACCGCGAGGGCGCGCAGCAGGAACAGCCGGTCGCCGTCCGCCTCCGAGGCCCGCACCGCCTGCCCGGCCAACTCCCGGGCCTCGTCGGCATTGCCGCCCGCGGTCGCCGCGAGCGCCGCCGCGTACAGCGCCGGAGCGGCCTGTACGCCGGTCTCGGCCACGGCACGGGTGCAGCGGGCGGCGGTGGTCAGCGCCTCCCGGCAGTGCCCGGCGCGCACCTGGATGCGGGTCAGCGCGACCAGGGTCGCCATGACCTCCTCGACCCCGGCGAACTCCCCGATCTTCATGAGGAGTTGAGCGACCCTCTCCTGTGCCTCGGTGACCTTGTCGGAGTCCAGGGCGAGGATCGCGCGCATCCGGATCAGTCCCCAGCTCTCCGGTCCGGCGCCCGCGCCGCCGGTCAGTGCGAGGGCCTCCGCCAACGCGGCGTCGGCGGCGACCGGTTCACCGCCCAGCGAACGCACCCGGGCGAGGGTCGCGAGCGCCCCGATGCGTGTGTCGGTGTCACCGGCCACGGCCGCTTGTCGGGCGGCGCGCTGTGCATGCCGGGCCGCCGCTGCCAACTCCCCGCACAGCAAGCCCCGTACCGCCGCCCAGTGGTGCAGCCATGCCTCCGCCTCCGGGTCGCCGGCCGCGTCCCGGAGTCCTTCCTCGATCAGCGCGTGGGTGCCGTGCAGGGCCTGACCGGCGTTGCGGAGCAGGACCAGCCGGGCCCGCACCCGTTGCCGGGCCGAACCCGAACCGGCGAGGACGGTCTCGGCCGACTGCCCCGCGTCCTCCAACTGCCCGGCGTCACAGGCGTATTCGGCCGCCGCCAGCAGCCGGTCGGCGCGCTCGACGGGCCGGTCGCCGGGAGTGCGCAGGGCGGCGAGCCCGGCCAGCTCGGAGGCGGCGTCGGGTGAGCCGTCGCGGCGGGCGCATTCGGCGGCGGCCAGCAGGGTGCGGGCGGTGGTCTCGTCCTCGTGGGGACGGGCGAGCGCGAGATGCCGGGCCCGCTCCACGGGATCGGCGACCGCGTCGGCCAGAAGCGCGTGCGCCTGCCGGCGGCCGTACTCCGGAGCATCGGCGTAGACTGCGGCCCGGAGCAGCGGATGCCGGAAATGTACGGTCCCGTGGGCGTCGGCCGTCGCGACATCGAGCCGTTCGGTCCGGGCCAGGTCGGCGGCCGGATCGGTGAACCCGGTGGCGCGCAGCAGCGTGAGAGTGGGGCGGGCGGCGGCGCTCATGACGAGGAGCGCGTGGCGCGTGCTCTCCGGCAGAGTGTGCACCCGCTCCAGCAGCAGGGTGCGCAGCCGGTGCGGCACCGGCAGCGTCCGGCCGAGGCCGACGGCCGCCGCGTCGCGCGGGGCCGCCCGCCCCAACTCCAGGGCGTACCAGGGGTTTCCGGCGGCCGTGTCCTGGACGGCCCGCAGCACCGCCGGTGGCAGGTCGGCGGGCAGCAGCCGCGCCACCTCGTCGTCCGTCAGTGGGGGCACGGGCAGTTCGACGGTGCCGGGCGGGCAGCAGCGCGGTCGTCCGGGCTGCTCGCCGTCCGCCACCCGCTCGGCGGCCACCACTTTTACGTCAAGGCCCCCGACACGACGTACGACGTAGGCGAGCACCTCGACGGTCTCCTCGTCGAGCCACTGGAGGCCGTCGAGGACAAGCAGCACCGGGCCGGTGGCGGCGAGGGCGCGCAGCACTTCGAGAACGGCGACCCGGACGGCGAGCCGGTCACGGTCGCCGGCCGGTACCTCGCCGCGCAACAGGGCGGCCCGCAAAGCCCCTTGGGGTTCGGGTGCCAGGGCGTCCAGGCAGCTCTCCGGCACGCGTGCGAACAGGTCGACAAGACCGGCGAACGGCAGCCGGGCGTCCTCCTCGGCGGGCGAGCAGTGCAACACCGTTCCGGACGGCCGGACATGGGCGTCCGAGGACGCCAGGAGGGCGGCCACGAGCACGGACTTGCCCGTCCCCGCAGGGCCGTGGAGCAGCACTCCCTGACGGTCCGTCAACTCGGTGCGGGCGGTGCCGATCAGCGCGCGGTGCCCGGTCAACGACCGCACTTCCGCGCCACGGCGGGGCGGGCGGGTCGGTGCGTGCGGCGGGTTTCCGGGCAGTTCGGCATGTGTTCATGACAACCGTTGCGGAATCGCCTTGTCAATGACGGTCCCGAGTGGTGGACGAGATGTGCCGATGGATTGGCGCATGATCTCCGATTCGGGCGGCTTTCGTGGCGTGTTTCCTGCGACAGAACCCGCCGAAAGTGCGCCGATCGGCCGATCGTCCGTACAAAAGCCTGGTCAGCGGATGCACCGAGGAAGTGGGAGAGAACGATGACTGATCACGGAGCCGATCTGGTGATCCGGGCCGGGGCGATCCACACGCTGGTACCCGGACAGGCCCCGCAGCGGGCGCCGGCCGTGCGCGGCGACCGCATCACGGCCCTCTCGCCCGAGCCCGACGGACTCGACCACCTGCTGCGTCCGCACACCACCGTGCACGACCTGCCCGGCGCCACCGTGCTGCCCGCCTTCGACGACACCCACACCCACCTGATCTACGCCGCGCTCGGCGCTCAGGACGTCCCGGTGCACCAAGCCCACGACATCCCCGAGTTCCTGGAGCTGATCCGGGAGCGGGCGAAGACGACCCCCGAGGGCGAGTGGATCCGCACCACCACCAACTGGCAGGAACTCAACCTCGCCGAGCGCCGCATGCCCACCGCCGCCGAACTCGACACGGCCACCGACCGGCACCCCGTCCTGGTCAAGCGCGGCGGCCACAACGACGTCGTCAACAACTACGCGCTGCGCCTGGCCGGCATCACCGAGGACACCCCCGTACCGCCGGGCGGCGTCATCGGCCGCGACGCCGACGGCCGACTGGACGGGCGGCTGATCGACAACGCCCTGAGCCCGGTGGAGCGCCTGGTCCCGGCCCCGGAACGGGCCGGACGGATCGAGGGGCTGCGGCTGGCCACCGCCCAGTACGCCGCCACCGGGATCGGCACCGTGCGCGACTGCGCGGTCGGCCTGGAGGACTACGCCGTGCTGCCGGCAGCCCGCGAGGCCGGGGCGCTCGGCATCCGGGTGAGTGCCCTGATCTCGGCGCTCGGCATGACCGACGCGGCCCAGGTGGAGGACCTGCTCGACGCCATGGAGAAGTGGCTCGACGACTCCGACCCGTGGCTGCGCGTGTGGGGCGTGAAGTTCGGGCTCGACGGCGGCCTGGAGGCCGGGGCGACCGAGGAGCCGTACGCCTGTGACCACGCCTTCTTTGGGACGCTGACCTGGGAGCCGGACGCGCTGGCGGAGGCCGTCGAGGCCGTGGTCCGGCGCGGCTGGCGGGTCGGCACCCACGCCTACGGCGACCGCGCGGTCCGCACCCTCCTGGACGTCTACGAGCGGGTCCTCTCCCGCAACCCCGGACTGCCCGCCGGCACGCTGGTCATGGAGCACGGTGGTCTGGCCGGGCCCGAACAGCGCGCCCGCGCCGTCGAGTTGGGCATCCCCGTCACCATCCAGCAGCCCCTGCTGCACGACACCGCCGAGGTCGCGGAGGGCTTCTGGGGATCGGAGCGCGTCGCCCGGCTCTTCCCCGCCCGCGGCTGGGTCGACCTGGGCGCCCAGGTGAGCGCCGGATCGGACTTCCCCGTCGGCCAGTTCGGTGCCATGCGCTCGGTCCACGGCATGATCACCCGCCAGACCGTCATCGGCCCCAAGGGCCCCGAGCACGCCATCACCTACGACGAGGCCCTCACTCTGCACACCGCCAACGCGGCGCTGCTGTGCGGCGACCAGAACCTGCGCGGCACGCTCAGCCCGGGCCGCCTGGCGGACCTCACCGTCTGGGAACAGGACCCCGCCCGCTGCCCGAGCGACGCCCTGCGCGGTCTGAACCCCCTGCACACGTTCGTGGGCGGCGGTCTCGTCACCCGGCCGGCATCGTCCTGATCGCGGCGATGTCGAACTGGAGCCGTACCTTCTCGCTCACCATGGCACCGCCCTCGGCGAGCCGTGAGTTGTAGGTCAGGCCCCAGTCGGAACGGTCGATCGTGGTGGTGCCGTCGAAACCGACCCGTTCTACACCGAACGGGTCGGTGACATGTCCGATGTAGGTGAGTTCCAGGACGACGGGGCGTGTGGTGTCCTTGATGGTGAGGTCGCCGAGCATCCGGTAGACATCGTTGCCAGACATCTGCACCGCGTTACTGGCGAAGCGCATGCGTGGGTAGGTCGCGGAGTCCAGGAAGTCCCGGCCCACCAAGTGGGCGTCGCGCTGTTCCACGCCGGTGTCGACACTGCCGGTGGACACCACGATCTCCGCCCGCGAACGGGCCGGGTTGCGGCCGTCGAAGTAGAGCCGGCTTTTGTATTCGGCGAAGGACCCGCGCACGGTCGTCACCATGGCGTGCCGGACGGAGAAACCGATCCGACTGTGCGCGGGGTCGATCATCCACTCTCCGGTCAGCGCCGCCAGGGCGGGATCGGGCAGGCCGGAGGGGGTGGAAGCCGGTGGGGCGGCGGGGCGTTGCGGAGCTGTGGGGGGCGCCGGGCGGCGGAGGGGCGCAGCACGGTTGAACAGGTTCATGCTTCACGTAGTTACTGCACGGGTGATATCGCCGCAACCCTTCATGGCGAATCGACAGCAGTGCGAATCGGCACTGACACGCTTAAATACCGCCACCTCGTCGGCCGTTCCACATTTCCCACACATATTCGCCATCCGAAAAACGACGACCGTCAATTCGGCGCATCGTTCCACCCGCGCCCGACGCGGTGTTCAGCGCACCGGGAAACCGAACGAATAGCCCTGCTGCTTCAGCCACGGCAGGATCTCGCGCAGCGCGGCCACGGTCTCGGAGCGGTCGCCGCCCGCGTCGTGGAACAGGACGGTCGGCCCGTTGGGCAGTTCGCTCTTGACGGTGGTGACGATGGTGCCGGTGCCGGGGAGTTCGAAGTCCTTGGAGTCGACGTTCCACCCCAGCGGGCGCATGCCCTGCGCGGCGGCGAGATGACGGCTGTACGGCGTGAACGCGCCGCCCGGCGCCCGGTAGTACAGCGGCCGTACGCCCCCGGAGGCCTTGGTGATCATGGCGGCGGCGTTCAGGATCTCCTGCTTCTGGTAGGACTCGGACTTCTTGTCCATGGTGGTGTCGTGCGACACCGAGTGGTCGCACAGCCTGTGCCCGGCCGCCACCACCGCCTTGACCAGGTCCGGGTGGGCCTCGGCCTGCGGGCCGACCATGCAGAAGGTGGCCTTCACCCCGTACTCCTTGAGCACGTGGAGCACCTGCGGTGTCCAGGTGGGGTCCGGCCCGTCGTCGATGGTGATGTTGACGCCGCGCGCGCCCTTGTCGGAGGCGTGCACGATCTCCGCCGACACGGCCGCCACCCGGGCCGGTGCCGAACTGGAGGCGCCGGGACGCCCATTGGCCCCGCCCCGCTGCGCGTCGACCACACCGGCCTGCGCGGTCCATATGGAGGTGGCCGCCGCCACCGCCGTCACACCGACCGCCGCCGCGAGTACCCGGCCGTACCAACCCCGCCCGCCATGACGTGCCATGTCCGCCCTGTTCCCTGTCCTGTTGTCCGCTCCGTGCATTCGTCAGGACGGTATAAACGAGCGAAGGGATCCCGCTGTTACGGAGTACGGACAATTTTCCGGGAGTTCGAGGTCGGCGGAGGGCGATCACGGTCGGCGCAGGGCGAGTCGGCCGCGGAAGTTCTCCGGGATCGGAGCGAAGCGGAGGGCCATCGTGAGGTCCTCGGGGTGGTCGACGGTCAGTCGGTAGCGGGTGCACAACAGGTGGCAGAGGGCCATCAGTTGGACGGTGCCGATGGCGGCGCCGACACACTTCTTGGGCGCCCAGCCGAACGGCACGTAGCAGTTGCGGTCGGCCGGACCGTGCGGCGCTCCGGGAAGGAAGCGGTCCGGGTCGAAGACGTCGGGCCGCTTCCAGACGCGTTCGTCACGGTGGATCAGATGCGGGCTCAGCAGATACCAGTCGCCGGGCTCCAGCCGGGTCTTGCCGAAGTCGAAGACGTGGTTGTTGTGCCGGACCAGGAGCAGCGGCGGACTCCACAGCCGCAGCACCTCCTTGACGAACCGGTGGGTCACCGGAGCCGCGTGCGTGGGTGCCGTGCGGAACTCCACCGGGTCCACCGCGCACAGTTCGTCGGCCAGCCGGCGCTGCCACTCGGGGTGCCGGACGAACTCGTACAGCAGACTCGCGGCGGCGGTGCCCGGCGGGCCGCCGATCGCGGTGAGCACGGTGGTCACCACATCCAGCGCACGGTCCATACCGAGTTGGGGCAGCAGGTCGACGAACGGATCGGCGAGATCCGGCTCACGCCTCCGCCTGCCGCTCGCGCGCTGCCGCAGCACCCGGCGCACGACCAGCCCGGACCGCAACTGGACCGTGACGAACCGCAGTCGGTGCCGCACCCCGCCCGGCGCGGGCGCGACGAGCCGCTGCAGCTTCATCTCCAGGTCCCGGCGCACGAGATCGGCCTCGCCGGCGGTGAGACCGGACAGCGCGACCGGCAGCAGGGACCGCAGCGCCACGTCCTGGGTGAGCATGACCAGGTCCACGTCCTCGCCCAGCCGCGCGTCGATGATCCGCTCCATCCGGTCGATCAGCCCGCCGTGGTGCTCCGCGGTGGCCAGCGCGTGCAACTGGGTGAGCCAGGCGGAACGGACCTGGCTCCACCGCACCTCGGGACTGCGCCGCCGGCGCACCATGTCGACCAGCCGGTCGTTCATCACGAACCGGTGCCAGTTCGTGGCGCTGACCCGTCGCGCCGCCTCCGGCTCGAACACGCCGAGCCGGATGTCGTCGACCCAGAAGATCCCGTCCTCGGCCGCGCTGCGCGTCCGCATGGCGTGCAGGAAGTCCTCGGGGTGCTGCGGGGTGGTCATGGAGGGCGCTCCCCTCGTGGGGGCGCGGGGAGCCGGCCGCTCGGACGGTTCCCCGCGCCGGTCCGGTCAGATGTGGTGGTACAGGTACCAGAAGTAGCCGTAGGAGCCTCGGACGTTGAGGACCGACTTGGTCTTGCGATACAGGGCGCGCATGCGCGTTCACCTCCTTCCGGGACAGCCGGTGCGGTCGCTCAGCACCGCGGTGAAACGCGGTGGAGCGAGCGCCGGGCCCACCTGGGGACCGGCGCCGTCGTGGGTGACCGAAAGCCACCGGTCACGGGTGATGATGCCGACGAGGTCTTCGAGGAGCCGCATGGTGACGGTCGCCCCGGCGCAGGTGTGCGGCCCGTGACCGAACGGGAGGTACGCCCCGTCCGGCACGGGCGCCGCCCAGCGTTCCGGTACGAACTCGTCCGGCCGCTCCCAGTGCCCGGGATGCCGGTGCACCAGATAGGTGCAGACGGCGAGGCGGTCGCGCGGGCCGACCTCCGTCCCGCCGAGTTCCTGCACATGGCTCGGCGTCCGCGCGAACAGCCACGCCACCGGCCACAGCCGCAGCGCCTCCCGGACCGTCCAACTCGGCTCCATGGCAAGGCGGTCGGGATGGGTGCCGAGAAGATGCACCGTCCACCCGAGGGCGAAGCCGACCGAGCCCACGGCGGCGAACAGGAAGGAGAGATAGACCTCGGCGAGGTCCTTCGGATCCGACCCCGGCTCGCTCTCCCGCACCACCACGTCGAGAAGGTCGCGCGGCTCGTGGAGAGTGCCGAACTCCCTTTGCCTGGACCGTATTTCGGCGTGCAGCACGCCCAGCGCGCGACGCCGGAAGAGCAGCCGCGAGGGCGGCGAGTGCCGGCGCCGCGCGCCCGCAAGGACCGCCCGGTGGACGATCTGCCCGACGGTGGCGTGGAGTTGGGACGAGGCGTCCTCGTGCAGCAGGATGTCCCGCAGATGCCGGAACACGAGCAGGTTCCCCGCGTCCGGCCAAAGACTGCTGGGGACAAGGTGTTCGGCGACCAGGGCGGGCAACTCCGGCCGCCGCGCGTCCAGATGACGGCGGATCAGTGCGCGGCCCGCCCGGCCGATCCGGATCTGTGCCGCACGGGGGCCGAAGTCGCCGTGCCGGGTGCGGTAGAAATCGGCCGCCTCGGCTACGGCCCCGTCCCGGTTGCCGAGCACCGCCCGGGCCTGCTCCGGACCCGCCACACACACCGTGCCCGCGGCCGAGCGCCACACGTCGTGCACGCCGTCGAACTCCGCCGTCAGCAGGGCGAGGGGGTCGCGGACGCGGGGGGCGGTGCCGCGGGGAGTGCGGGCGGGCTCACCGTGCCCCTGACGCGTCGTGGACGACTCCATGGTTGCCCTCCTTCGAGAACGCGGAAGCGCGGCACATCAGGTGCGGTACCTGCGACGCCCGACCGACAGAACCAGCCTGCGGACCGCCCGGCGCCCTGTCGCGTGCCGTGCCGTTGAGCGGAACGGCGGAGTGTCCTCCGCTCCACCGCCCTCTCCTCTTGACGGCCCTCACCACCGCACCTAGCCTCGACTGAACACGTCTAGACAGGTAGGTCGACGATGGCGGACTCCCAGACTTCCCAGTCCCGGCAGCTTCAGGTCGAGACCCACGGCCTCGATGTGATCGGCGACGCCGAGCGCAAAGGCACCCCTCGCACGCTGTTCTGGCCCTGGTTCGGGGCCAACGTCTCCATCCTCGGACTGAGCTACGGCGCCTTCGCGCTCGGCTTCGGGATCTCCTTCTGGCAGGCGCTGATCGCCGGTGTCATCGGCATCGTCTTCTCCTTCCTGCTCTGCGGCTTCATCGCGGTCGCGGGCAAGCGCGGCTCCGCGCCCACGATGGTGCTCAGCCGCGCCGCCTACGGAGTGCGCGGCAACCGGCTGCCGTCGGTGATCTCCTGGATCCTCACCGTCGGCTGGGAGACCGTCCTCACCGCGCTCGCCACGATGGCCACGGCGACCGTCTTCGACCGGCTCAGCTGGGGCGGCGGCACCGAGACCAAGGTGGTCGCGCTGATCATCGTCGGCGCGCTCATCGTCGTCGGCGGAGTCATGGGCTTCGACCTGATCATGCGGCTCCAGACGGTGATCACCGTGGTCACCGCCGTGCTCACCGTCGTCTACATCGCCCTCGTCGCCGACCACATCCACTGGAGCACGGTCAGTGCCCTACCGGCGGGCTCCGCCCAGGAGTTCATCGGCGCGCTGGTGTTCATGATGACCGGCTTCGGCCTCGGCTGGGTCAACGCCGCCGCCGACTACTCCCGCTATCTGCCCCGGAGTTCGTCCAGCAGAGGCGTGATCGGCTGGACCACTTTCGGCGCCTCCGTCGCCCCGCTGCTCCTGCTGGTCTTCGGCCTGCTGCTCGCCGGTTCCTCCAGCACGCTCAACAAGGCGATCGCCGCCGACCCGATCGGCGCGCTGACGACGATCCTGCCCACCTGGTTCCTGGTCCCGTTCGCCGTGGTCGCCGTCCTCGGCCTGGTCGGCGGCGCGGTCCTCGACATCTACTCGTCCGGCCTCGCCCTCCTCTCCGCGGGCCTGCGGGTGCCGCGCTATCTCGCCGCGCTCGTCGACGGCGTCCTGATGATCGCGGGCTCCATCTACATCGTCTTCTTCGCCGACAACTTCCTCGGCCAGTTCATGGGCTTCCTCACCACCCTCGGCGTCCCCATCGCCGCATGGTGCGGCATCATGCTCGCCGACCTCGCCCTGCGCCGCCGCGACTACGACGAGGGCGACCTCTTCCGTCCGAACGGCCGCTACGGCGACGTACCGCTCACGCCCCTCCTCCTCACCCTCGCCGCCACCGCGATCGGCTGGGGCCTGGTCACCAACACGGCCGCCAGCTGGCTCACTTGGCAGGGCTACCTCCTCGACCCGCTCGGCCTCGGCGGCAAGTCCGGCGCCTGGGCCTACGCCAACCTCGGCGTCCTGGCCGCCCTCGCCCTCGGCTTCCTCGGCACCCTCGCCCTGGGCCGCGGCCGCATCCGGCGCCAGGAGCAGCAGGCCGCCAGCCCCGAGGCGGTGCCCGCCGTATGACCACCGCACCCGGCCACCTCGCCGTCATCGACATGCAGCGCGTCTTCGCCGAACCCGACAGTCCCTGGGCCACACCCCGCTTCGAGGAGGCGGCGGCAGGTGTGCGACGCCTGCTGCCGGCCTTCGGGGAGGACGTCACCTTCACCCGCTTCCTGGCCCCCGAGAAACCCGAGGGCGCCTGGCAGGTCTATTACGACCAGTGGCCCTTCGCCCTCCAGCCACCGGACGCTCCGCTCTGGCACCTGACCGACGAATTCGCCGCCCGGGCAAGGCATTTGGTGGACGCACCCACCTTCGGCAAGTGGACCCCGGCCCTCGCCGGACGCGTCGCCCCCACCGGCCGCCTCGTCCTCGCGGGCGTCAGCACCGACTGCTGCGTCCTGTCCACCGCCCTCGCCGCGGCCGACGCGGGAGTCGAGGTACTGGTCGTCGCCGATGCCTGCGCGGGCGTGGACGACGACTCCCACGCCAAGGCCCTGCACGTGATGGACCTCTACCGCCCCCTGATCCGGGTGGTCACGGTCGCCGAGGCGGTCGGGGCGGCGTCATGACCGGCGTCCGGCTCAAACACCAGCGCATCACCGAGGTCCTTGCCAAGGAGATCCGCAGCGGCCACCGCCCCGCCGGCGAGCAACTCCCCGGCGAACACGCCCTGGCCCAACGCTTCGGCGTCAGCCGTACGACCGTCCGTGCGGCCCTCGCCGAACTCAGCCAGGCCGGCCTGATCGCCACCCGCACCGGCAAGGGCTCCTACGTCCTCTTCGACGGCCGCCCGCTGGACGACAGCCTCGGCTGGGCCCACGCGCTCGCCACCCAGGGCATCGACACCCGGGTCCGCACGCTCGCGGTGGACGCCAGGCGGGACGCGGAGCTGGCCCGTCAACTCACCCTGAAAACCATCGAGTTCGTGTGTGTGGAGCGGATACGGGAACTGGTCGCGGACGGGGTCGTCGTGTCGTACGAGCGCAGCTTCCTGCCGCCCGTGCCCGGGGTACGGGAGCTGCCGTCCCGCGGCCTGGACCAGGAGTCGCTGACCGATGTGATGCTGCGGGCCGGGCTGCGGCCCGACCACGGCGAGCAGCGGGTCAGCGGGCGGCGCATCGACGGCCGGGAGGCAAAGCTGCTGCGCCGCGAACCGGGGGACTGGTTCCTCGACACGCGCCGCACCAGCCGGGCCGCCGACGGCTCCTTCGTCGAACATGTCGTGAGCCTCCTCGACCCCGACCACTTCCAACTGACCCTCGCCTTCGGCTGAACCGCAGAACCCGCGAACCCGCACCGGAAAGTACCCATGACCCTCCAGAGCCGCGCCACCGGAGCCCTCCACGGACTGGCCCTCGGCGACGCCCTCGGCATGCCCACCCAAATGCTGTCCCACCCACAGATCACCGCCCGCTACGGCCCGTTCCTCACCGGCTTCCACCCGGCCGACCCCGACCATCCGCTGGCCGCCGGAATGCCGGCCGGAGCGGTCACGGACGACACCGAACAGGCCCTGCTCCTGGCCCAGTTGCTGCTAGACGGCAAGGGCCGGATCGACCCCGCGGAACTCGCCCGGCGCCTGGTCGCCTGGGAGGACGACATGCGAGCCCGGGGCTCCCTCGACCTGCTCGGCCCGTCCACCAAGCGGGCCGTGGAGCAGGTCCTGGCCGGCACCCCCGCCGACGAGGTGGGACGCTACGGCACCACCAACGGCGCGGCGATGCGGATCGCCCCCGTGGGCATCGCGATGCCGGTCGCCGATCCGGCGGCTCTGGTGGACCGGGTGGTGGAGGCGAGCAGCCTCACCCACAACACCGGGGTCGCCCTCGCCGGTGCGGCAGCGGTGGCCGCCGCCGTGAGCGCGGGAGTTGACGGGGCGTCGGTTCCCGAGGCGGTCGAAGTGGCCGTGTCGGCGGCCCGGTTGGCGGCGGGGCGGGGCCATTGGGTGGCCGCCGCCGATGTCGCCGAGCGGATCGTATGGGCGACCGGCCTGGTGCGAGGTCTCGCGGAGGCCCAAGTCTGCGAGCGGGTCTACGCGTTGGTCGGGACGAGCCTGGCCACACAGGAGTCGGTCCCGGCCGCCTTCGCCATCCTGGCGGCCTGCCCCGACGACCCCTGGCAGGCCGCACTGCTCGCGGCATCCGTCGGCGGCGACTGCGACACGATCGCCGCGATCGCGGGCGCAGTCGGCGGCGCCTGCCACGGCGTGGACGCCTTCCCGTCCGACGCGCGGGAGACGCTGGTCCGCGTCAACCCGGCGCTGGATCTGGACGCCACGGCGGCGGCACTGCTCGGCCTGCGGGAGCTGACGTGAGCGCGCGGCTCTGGCACCTCGGCAACGTCGTCGTCGACCTCGTCCTGGATGTGCCCGCCCTCCCCGAGCGCGGCGGTGACGTCCTCGCCACCCGCACCGAACGCACCCCCGGCGGCGGCTTCAACGTCATGGCCGCCGCCGCCCGCCAGGGCCTCCCGGTGACCTACGCCGGAGCCCACGGCACCGGGCCCTTCGGCGACCGCGCCCGTGCCGCGCTGCGCGCCGAGGGCGTCGACGCCCTGCTCGCCCCGCGCCCGGAACCGGACACCGGCTTCGTGGTCTGCATGGTCGACGCGGGCGGTGAGCGCACCTTCGTCACCAGCCCCGGTGCCGAGGCCACCCTCGCCACTGCCGACCTTGTCGAACTCCGGCCCGGTGCAGGCGACTTGGTGTACATCACCGGATACAGCCTGCTGTACGACAGCAACCGGGCTGCCCTGCTCGACCTCCTGCCCCGACTGGACCCGGCCGTCACGCTGGTCGTGGATCCGGGCCCGCTGGCGGCCGAAATCCCGGGCGCCGCACTGGAGTTGCTGCTCGCCCGCGCCGACTGGTGGAGCTGCAACGCCCGCGAAGCCGCGCTGCTCATCGGCATCGATGACGATGATGTGGTCGGAGCCGCCCGCATCCTCCAATCCCGCCTGGGGCGTGGCTCGGTGGTGGTCCGCACCGGTCCCGGCGGCTGTCTTGTGCACCAGGGCGGACGTTTTGTCGAGGTCCCGGGGTTTGATGTGGACGCCGTCGACCTCAATGGCGCGGGCGACGCGCACACCGGTGTCTTCATGGCCGCCCTGGCTCGGGGGCTTGACCCAGTGGCCGCCGCCCGCCGGGCCAACGCGGGTGCCGCCCTGGCGGTCACCGCACCGGGCCCGGCGACCGCGCCGGACTCGGCACGACTGGACGCGTTTCTGAACTAGCGCCCGTGCGTGGTCAGTTGCCGTTCCGGCGGGAGACTTCGACGTTTTCCAGGATGCCGATCGCGTCCGGTACCAGGACCGCCGCAGAGAAGTAGGTGCTCACCAGGTAGGAGATGATCGCCTGCTCGTCGATGCCCATGAACCGTACGTTGAGGCCCGGTTCGAGCTCGTCCGGGATGCCCGTCTGGTGGAGGCCGATCACGCCCTGGTCGTCCTCGCCGGTGCGCATCGCGATGATGGACGACGTATGG
Source organism: Streptomyces sp. NPDC001100 (assembly GCF_053598575.1). NCBI lineage: Bacteria > Bacillati > Actinomycetota > Actinomycetes > Kitasatosporales > Streptomycetaceae > Streptomyces > Streptomyces sp. NPDC001100. The sequence continues at coordinate 234,162 of NZ_JBSFKO010000011.1, read as the reverse complement.
GACGCGCTGACCGGGATCTTGCCGCACGGCAGCAGCGGGACTCCGCGCCAGGCCGGCAGATGGTGGCCGCCGACGTCGATGCCGCTGAAGTAGACGCCCCGCCTGTTGCACTCGCGGCCGAACGCGGCGATCGCCCGTGGATGCGCGAACAGGAACCGGGTGCCGCGCCGCATGCTCAGCAGCTCGTCCAGGTCGTCGGGGGTCGGTGGCCCGGAGTGGGAGGAGATCCGCTGGTCGTAGTCGGCGTTGTGCAGCAGCCCGAAGTCCCGGTTGTTGACGAGTTCGCTCTCCTGCCGCTCACGCAAGGCCTCGACGGTCAGCCGGAGTTGCTGCTGGGTCTGGTTCATCGGCTGGTTGTAGAGGTCGGTGACGCGGGAGTGCACCTTCAACACGGTCTGGGCGACGCCGAGTTCGTACTCGCGCGGTGCGAGGTCGTAGTCCACGAACGTGCCCGGCAGGTCCGGCTCGCCCACATGCCCGGCGCGGAGCGCGATCGCCGCCTCGCCGAAGGTGTTGAGCGGACCGGGCTCGTCCGTGGCGCGCGCCTCGACATGTGCGCGCAGCTCCGCGTGCCGGTCCGCGACGGCCTGGTACGCCGCGTGCGTCAGCGTCAGTACCGTGGTGGCCGTGGCGGCGCGGGCCGTGAACTCCCAGGCGCCGTCGGGTTCGGCGAGCACCTGGCCGCCGAAGGTGTCGCCGTCGGCCAGCAGTCCGACGACCGCCTCGTCGCCGTAGGGGCCCACTCCGAGCCGCTCCACCTTTCCGTGCGCGACGAGGAACACCGAGTCGGCGGGCCGGCCCGCCTGGGCGATCAACTGGCCCGGTGCGTAGTCCCGTTGCTCGAACCGCTCGGCCAGCGCGCCGAGCGCGTCACTGTCCTCGAAGCCGCGTAGCGGCGGGAGCTCGGTCAACTCGACCGGGACGACCCGTACTTGCGCTCCGGTCTGTACGAACGTCACCCGTCCGTCGCCGAGCGTGTACGACAGTCGGCGGTTGACGCGGTAGGTGCCGCCGGGCACGTTCACCCAGGGCAGCAGGCGGGTCAGCCAGCGCGAGCTGATCCCCTGCATCTGCGGTTCGGACTTGGTCGTGGTCGCCAGGGTGCGTGCCGCGGCCGTTCCGAGGCTCTGCTGTTCGCGCTCCTCGGCGGCCGCCTCGGGCGCGCTACCGGTCTCGACCGACATGGTGCCTACTCTCCTGTCGCACGGATGACGGAATGCCTGCGTCCCGTCACGTTCCGTGCGTACAGCTACCCCTCATCGGTCACGACGAGTGATGACCTCTGCCGGCGGTCGAGGCACATGCCGATCGCACGTGCCTCCGCACGACCCCCGGTTGCCCCGGCATCACCCTTTCGGGGTATCCGGCCCAGGGCCGTTCACAGTGTCTTGCCGGGATTGAGGATCCCGTGCGGATCGAAGGCGTCCTTCAGCCGCCGCTGCAACGCGTGGGCGGTGGGGCCGAGTTCGTCCGCGACCCACTGCCGCTTGAGTACACCCACGCCGTGCTCGCCGGTCAGTGTTCCGCCGAGCCGCAGCGCCAGCGCGAAGATCTCGCCGGCCGCCTCCCAGGCCGCGTCCGGCAGCCGGTCCAGAGCGGGATCGACCACGATGATCGGATGCAGGTTGCCGTCCGCCGCGTGCGCGAGGGTGTAGACCGGCACGGCATGACGGGCGGAGATCGCGCGGATCTCGCGGACCGCCTCCGCGAGCCGGGAGCGCGGCACCGCGATGTCCTCGATCAGCGGCCGGCCCAGCCGCTCCAGCGCGGGCAGCGCGAGCCGGCGGGCCGACAGCAGCGCCTCCGCCTCCACCGGGTCCGCCGTGGTCTCCACGGTCGTGGCCGTCGCCGCGAGCACCCGAGCGACCTGCTCCGCCTCGACGCTCGCCCCCGCCCCGTCGCACTGCACCAGCAGCAGCGCCGCCCCCCGCGCGCCCAGCGCCGGGTCGACGGCGTGCAGCACCGGCCCGTCGAGCAGCTCCGCGAGCGCCGGTACGACCCCGGCCCGCCCGATCGCGTACGAGGCCTCGGCCGCCGCCTCGAACGAGTCGAACCAGGCGGCGATCGTCGCGGTCGCCGCCGGCACCGGGCGCAACCGCAGGGTCGCCGAGGTGATGACGGCGAGGGTGCCCTCGGAGCCCGTCAGCAGCGCGGTGAGGTCGTAACCGGTGACCCCTTTGACGGTACGGCGGCCGGTCGTGACCACCGTCCCGTCGGCGAGGACGGCCTCCAGACCGAGCACGCTGTCCCGTGTCACCCCGTACTTCGCGCACCGCAGCCCGCCCGCGTTGGTCGCTATGTTCCCGCCGATCGTGGAGATCGCCGCACTCGCCGGATCCGGCGCGTACCGCAGCCCGTGCTCGGCCGCCGACCGGTCCAACTCGGCGGTGATCACGCCCGGTTCGACCACGGCGAGCTGGTCGTCGACCGACAGCTCCAGGATGCGGTTCATCCCGGACAGGTCGAGCACGAGCACCCCCTCGCCGGCCGACGCCCCGCCCGACAGGCCGGTGCCCGCGCCGCGCGGGACCACCGGCACGCGCAGCGCGTTCGCGTGCCGGAGTGTGACAGTCACGTCCTCGGTGCGCCGGGCGTGCACCACGGCCAGCGGGACACCGTCCGGCCGGGTGCCCGAACGGTCCGTGGCGTGCGCGGCCAAGGTGCGCGGATCCGTGGCCAGTCGGTCGGGCGGCAGATCCCGGGCGAGCAGACCGAGGAGCCGGGCGGCGGCGGTGGGAGTGGTCGGGGGAGCTGTGGTCACGGGTTCCGTACCCTCACTGTGCGTGCCTTCACGGATTCAGCGCCTTCGTTCCGATCGCGAGCAGGGAGATGTCCTCCTGGGGCGCGTGCACGGGCGCGCACTGGATGTCCCGGAAGTGGCGCTCCAGCGGGTTGCCGCGCGCGAGGCCGGGATTGCCGAGCAGCCGTACCGCCAGCTCCACCGCGCGCACAGCGTGCCGATCGGCCAACACCCTTGTCCCCAGGGCCTGTTCGGGGGTGTAGGCGGTGTCACCCGCGTCGAGGCGCGCCGCTCCGCCGAACACCAGCTCCTCGGCGGCGGTCAGCAGCACCTCGATCTCTCCGGCGGTCCTGCGGAACCGCTCCGTACGGGCCACCGGATGACCGAGGTTGGCGGGCACGCGCTCGTGGGCGAACGTGTGGAAGAAGGACTGCGCGGCCCGCGCGACCCCCAAGTAGAGGGCCGCGAGCGGGAGATGGAGGGCCGCGCCCGCCCGGTTGTCCTGCTCGGCCGCCGCGCCGTACGGGCCGATGCCGATGACGTGCTCGTAGGGGATCTCCACGTCCCGGAAGGTCACGTCGTGGCTGCCGCTGGCCCGCAGCCCCAACTGGTCCCAGCGGCCGGTGATCTCGATACCGGGGGTGCCGCCCGGCACCAGGAAGGTGCCGACGCGCGGCTCCTGTTCGTCGGTGGTGGCCCACACCAGGAACCAGTCCAGGCCCTCCGCGCCGGTCACGAAACGCTTGGTGCCGCTCAGCGACCAGCCGTCGGGAGTGCGCCGGGCGAGCGTCGAGGGGAGGCCGCCGCGCGCAGGGGAGCCCAACTCGGGCTCCACGCGCGCGTGGTTGACGAGCACCGGCCGCTCGAAGGACTCCTTGACGAGCCGCGCGTACAACTCCTCGGGCCAGTGCGGCTGTACGGCCTGCCGGGCGTGGGTGTTGAGGGTCATCGCCGCGATCAGGGCGACGGACGGGTCGCCTTGGCCGATCCGGTGCAGGATGTGCGCGCTCTCCTCGACCCGGGCGCCCCGACCGCCGTACTGCTTCCCTATGGTCGCGGTGAGCAGTCCGGCCTCGTGGGCGATCCGGAGGGACTCGGCGGGGAAGGCGCCCGACTGGTCGTAGCCGGCGGCCAGTTCGGCGATCCGGGCGGTCACAGGGCCTTCTTCAGGTCGGAGTTGAGTGCAGTGGTCCAGAACGACTTCACGTCCAGGTGCTCCTTCAGCGCGCCGAGTTCGGTGAAGGCGTCGGCCACCTTCTGCTGCGAGGCGATCGCGTCGTCGCCGACCGTCCTGGCCTGCGTCGGGCGCTGCTTCTGCGCGGCGACCAGGTCCGACTTGGCCTGGGCCACCGGCTGGTGGGTGGCGTCGGCGGTGACCTTCGCGAAGCCGTCCTCGTGGCCGTCGCGGACGTAGGCGTACGCCCTGGTGATCCGGGCGATCAGATCGGCCGCGGCGGCCTTCTGGGCGGGGCTCTTGAGGACGCTGTCGCGCGCCGACCAGAGGAAGTTGCCGGACAGGATGTCCGCCCCGGAGCCGACCGTGCGGGCGCCCTGCTGGTGGGCCGTGATGATCGACGTGCCGTAGGAGGCGAAGGCGTCGATGGAGCCGCCGTTCAGGGCCGCGAGGCCGTCGTTGGGCAGCAGCGGCTTGGCGTCGATGTCCGACCACTTGAGGCCGGCCTGCTTCAGCAGCTCGTAGAGGAAGTAGTGGGCGGTGGTGTTCTGGACGTAGCCGACCTTCTTGCCCTTGAGGCCCGCGATGTCGGTCACCTTCGAGCCCTTGGGGACGACGACTTCCTGGTTGAGGGTGGTGCCGCGCTGGACGGCGACGACCTTGAAGTCGGGCTTGCCGTCGGCGGCCGAGAAGATCGGCGGGATCTCGCTGGAGGAGGCGAGGTCCAGTGCTCCGGCGCGGACGGCCTGGAGCTGCTTGTCGCCGCCCTGGAAGAGGTTCCACTTCACCTTGTACGGGGTGTCGTCGAGGTGGGCGTACTTGAGGACGGCCTCGTCGACCTTCCAGCCGGTGTCGCCGACCCGCAGGGTCACGGAGGAGACGTCGGAGGAGGAGGAGGAGTCGGCCGTCGCGCTGCCTCCGCAGGCCGCGGCGAAGGGCAGCAGGAGGGCGAGGGCGGCGGTGGACGCGCGCAGGGTGTGACGCAACAACACGGGGTCTCCATAAGGGGGTTCGCAATCAGAGGGGGACGGACGGATCAGGCGGCCTGCGAGGTGGTCGCCCGGTGGGCGAGTTCCTGGCGGACCAGGGGCAGGACGTGGCGGGCGTAGTCGATCGCGTCGTTGAGCGGGTCGTAGCCGCGGATCGAGAGCAGGTCGCAGCCGATGTCGACGTAGTCGAGGAGTGCCTGCGCGACCGTTTCGGGCGTGCCCACAAGGGCAGTTGAGGCGCCGGCGGCGTTGGTGGCGACGGCGGGTGCGGTCCACAGGCAGCGGTCCTGGACCTCACCGCGCTCGGCGATGTCGAGAAGACGCTGCGAGCCGACGTTCGCCGGGCGGCCGGTGGTGCGGTAGTGGCGCAGCAACTCGGTGTTCTTCGCCTGGTCCTTGAGGACGCCGAGGGTGCGGTGGGCCTTCTCCCAGGCCAGTTCCTCGGTGGGCGCGATGATCGGGCGGAACGACACCCAGATACGGGGGTGCGGGCGCCCGGCGGCGTCAGCGACCGCGTTGACGGCGGCGATCTGCTCGGCCGTCTCCTTCAGCGGCTCGCCCCACAGGCCGAAGATGTCGCCCTGCTGACCGCCCACCCGGTACGCGTCCCGCGAGGAGCCGCCGACCGAGATCGGGACCAGGCCTTTCACCGGCTTCACGTCGGAGTAGTAGCCGTCGAACCGGAAGTACTTGCCCTCGTGCGAGACGGGTCCCTCGGCCTGCCACACCTTCCGCAGGATCTGGATGTACTCGTCCGAACGCTCGTACCGCTCCTCCTTGTTGAGGTAGTCGCCCTCCCGGCGCTGCTCCTCGTCGCTGCCCCCGGAGATGATGTGCAGGGTCAGCCGGCCGTTGCTGATCTGATCCAGCGTGGCCAGGGCGCGCGCCGCGTGCGTCGGGAAGATCACGCCGGGCCGGTGGGCGAGGATCGGACGGATCCGCTCGGTGTGGGTGGCGACGAACTGGGCGATCTGGAAGGCGTCGGGCGAGGCCGAGTGGTAAGCGACCAGGGTGTGGTCGAAGCCGCCGTCGTCGAGCGCGCGGGCGTACTTGCGCAGGTGGTCGACATCGAGGCCGGTACGGCTGGAGGCGGCGGGACCCGAGGCCCCGGAGTCGGTGTGGACGGCGCTGATGAACTCGACAGGCATGATCAACTCCTAAGAAGCGAAGGTCACTTGAGCAGGGAGGTGTCGGCGGTCTTCGCCACGTCCACGTTCGGGTCGAGGACCCCGATGCTGTTCATGAGGTCGGCCACCTGCTGGACCGTCGTGTTGACGTCCGACGTGATGGGCAGGACCTGGCTGTACGCGGCGGAGGCGAGCGTCTTCGCGACCGAGGCGTCGGCGCCGTTGCGCTGCTCGATGGCCTTCGCGTACGCGTCCTGGTGGGTGCTGGTCCACTTCAGTGCCGTGCTCAGGCGGTCGAGGAAGTCGCTGAGCGCGGTCTTCTTCGCGGAGTTGGCGAGGGCCTTGTCGGAGGCGTTGATGAACCCGATACCGCTGACCCGGCCGTCCGCGCCGTCGACGAGGAGCTTGCCGCCCTGCTCCAGACCGACGGCCTGGTAGACGCCGAAGGTCGCCCAGATCTTGATCTTCCCGGAGGCGAACGCGGCCTGCGCGTCGGTCGGCAGCAGGTACTGCACCTTGACGTCCTTGTAGCTGAGCCCGTTCTGCTTGAGGACGTTGGCCAGCAGGTACTCCGAGACGCTGCCCTTCGCCGAGGACACCACGACCTTCTGGCCCTTGAGGTCCTGCACGCTGTCGATGCCGGAGTCCTTGCGGACGACGATCCCGACGTGCGTGCCGTCGTTCTTGAGGGCGGCCACGTTCTTGATCTTGACGCCGCCGCTGAGGGCCTGGAGCGCGGGCAGGTCGGCGGAGTAACCGGTGTCGGCGGCGTTCGCCTGCACGGCCTGGTAGAGGGGGGCCGCGCCCTGGAACTCTGCCCACTTCACCTTGTACTTGGCGCCCTTGAGCGCGTCCGAGGCGGCGATGATGGTCTGGAGGGTCTTGGCCTGGTCGCCGATGGTGAGGGTGACCTGCCCGCCGGATGCGGTGTCCGCCGAGGAGTTGCCGCCGCAGGCGCTCAGCGCCAGCAGGGCGGTCAGGCTCAGGGTGGCGGCGGCGATTCTGCGGATCACGAGGGGGTTCCTTCCAGGGTGCGGGTCACGCCGAGCCAGTTCAGGAGGCGGGCGCGCAGGGTCACGAACTCGGGGGCGGTCAGATCACGGGGGCGCGGCAGGTCGACGGTCAACTCGTGGGCGATACGGCCCTCGTCCATCACCAGCACGCGGTCGGCGAGCAGCAGCGCCTCCTCCACGTCATGGGTGACCAGGAGGATCGCGCACCCGTGCAGCCGCCACAGCTCGGCGACGAGCGCCTGCACCTTGCCCCGGGTCAGCGCGTCCAGGGCGCCGAACGGCTCGTCCAGCAGCAGGAGTTCGGGCTCGCGGACCAGGGCGCGGGCCAGCGACACGCGCTGGGCCTGACCGCCGGACAGCGTCTTCGGCCAGACGGTCGCGCGCTCGGCGATGCCGACCTCGTCGAGCGCCTTCTCGGCGAGCGCCCGGTCCGGGCGGCCCGGCAGACCGAGCACGACATTGCGCCACACCTTCAACCACGGGAGCAGACGCGGCGATTGGAAGGCCGCGCTGCGCCGCGCGGGCACGGTCACCTCGCCGCAGATCTCGTCGTCGAGCCCCGCGAGGATCCGCAGCAGCGTCGACTTGCCGCAGCCGCTGTGCCCGAGCAGGGCCACGAACTCGCCCTCACGGATGTCGAGATCGAGGGCGTGCAGCACGGTGTTGCCGTCGAAGGCCCGCGAAAGGCCCCGTATCTCCACGGAGTTGGCCATGGTTACGCCTCGCCCTCGAAGTTGGCCCGCCAGGTCAGCAGGCGGCGCGACAGGATCCGTACGGCGAAGTCGCAGGCCAGCCCGAGCAACGCGTACACGACGAGGCAGAGCACGATGACGTCGGTGCGGAAGTACTGCTGGGCGTTGCTCATCAGATAGCCGAGCCCCGCGTCCGCGTTGACCTGCTCGGCGAACACCAGCGCCAGCCAGGCGGTGGACAGCGCGTACCGGAGTCCCACGAGTGCCCCGGGCAGTGCGCTCGGCAGGATGACGTACTTGATCAGACCGAGCCGGCCGAGCCCCATCATCCGTGCGGCCTCGACGAGTTGGGCGTCGGTGGAGCGGATGCCGCCGTAGATGTTGAAGTACAGCGGGTAGGTCACACCGAGTGCGACCAGGGCTATCTTCGGGGTCTCCTCGATGCCGAACCAGACGATGAACAGCGGGATCAGACCCACCCAGGGGATCGCCCGGAACATGCCCATCGAGGAGTCGATGACGTCCTCGCCGAGCCGGAACAGCCCGGCCGTCAGCGACAGCACGAGCGCGACGCTCGCGCCGATGAGGAATCCGATGGCGGCACGGCGGCCCGACGCGGCGATGGCGCGGGGGAGTTCACCGTCCTTCGTCAGGTCGAGGGCCTGTCGGATGACGTCGACGGGGGAGGCCAGCACGGACTCGGGCAGCACTCCCGTGGCGGAGGTCAGGAACCACAGCAGCACGAGGCCGACCGGTCCTGCGGCCCGCCGCACGGAGCGCGGGACGGTGAAGCGGCGGGCGGTCCTCGCCGTGCCCCGGATGGTGACGCGGGCCGCCGCTGCCGGGGCCTTGTCCTCGGGGGCCGACTGCGCGGGCAGCACCGCCGCGTTCAGCGGTTTCGTCGTCATGGCCGGCCTCCCGTCGCCGCCGGGCGGGCGGGATCGGCGGACCAGGCCGACCAGGAACCGGGAAAGAGCGTCGCCTCGAACCCGGCGATCTCCAGCGCCGCGATCTGATGGGCGGCGGTGACCCCGGACCCGCAGTACACACCGATGCGTGACGCGGCCCCGGCACCCCGATCCTCGAACCGCTTGCGCAGCTCCTCGGGCGAGCGGAAGGTCCCGTCCGCCGTCAGGTTCTCCCCGGTCGGCGCGGACACCGCCCCCGGGACATGCCCCGCGCGCGGGTCCACCGGCTCGACCTCACCCCGGTACCGCTCACCGGCGCGAGCGTCCAACAGCAGCCCGGAGGCGGCGAGTTCGGCGGCGCCGTCGGCGTCGGTGATCGGCAGCGCACCCGCGCGGAGTACGACGTCGCCCGGTTCCGGATCGGCGGTGATCCCGGACTCCAGCGGCAGCCCGGCCGCGCGCCAGGCGCCCAACGCCCCGTCCAGCAGGGTCACGTCGCCGACGCCGGCGTAGCGCAGCAGCCACCAGGCGCGGGCCGCCGCCGTGTTGCCGAGGTCGTCGTAGACCACGACGGGCCGCCCGGTCCCGATGCCCCAGCGGCGTGCCGATTCCTGGAATTCCGCGAGGTCCGGGAGCGGATGCCGGCCGCCCTCCGGACTCGCGGGCGCGGCCAGTTCGGTGTCGAGGTCGACATAGACCGCGCCGGGGATGTGACCGTCGGCGTAGTGGTCGCGGCCGTAGGGATCGCCGAGTGCCCAGCGGACGTCCAGGAGCACCGGCGGCTGCTCGGTGCCGAGGAGTTCGGCCAGCTCGGGGACCGTGGTCGTCACGCGGCGGCTCATGTCAACTCCACGGCGATCGCGGGGAGTTCGGGGGAGAGACGGAGCCGTTCGAGGAAGAGGACGACCGTGGCGGCGACGGTGCGGTGCAGGGCGTCGTTGAGGACGTCGTGCCGGCCGTCCACGAAGGTCACGGTGTGCACGTTCGGGTGACCGTCGTAGACGCTCAGCGCCCGGTCGAGCGGGCTGATCGTGTCCTCCTTGCCGTGCAGGGCCAGCACCGGGGCCCGCACCTGATCCAGGCGCGGCTCGGGCGACTCGGGGTTGTCGCCGATGGCGCCCCGGCGGAACTCGGGATCGTTGGTGAGACGCCCCTGATGGGTCGGGCAGGCGGTGCGTGCCGCGGCCTCCTCCTCCCAACTCCCCGCCGTCCAGGTGCCGGTGGGCAGCCCGGCCAGGATCAGTGCGTCGATGCCCGCGGTCTGCTCGGCGGCGAGCTGGAGGGCGTATCGCGCGCCGGTGTCGGAACCGACCAGCACCTTCGGGCCCGGCAGCGACTCGTCGGCGAGCAGCTTGGCGGCCTGCTCCAGTACGGCGGGGTCGGCGGCCGGGTCGTCGAGGGCGCGGACGCGGTAGGCGTCGTAGCCGAGCCGGCGGCCGAACCGCTCGTAGACACCGCCGTGTTCGCCCCGCCCGGCCAGCACGATCAACGTGCCGCGCGCGGCGAGGCCTTCGGGTTCGTCCCAGGACGAGACGGAGTGAGAGGGCATGGGGTGGCAACTCCCAACGAGGGGCGGGGGAGGGGAATCCAGCAAGGGGGAGGGGAAGCGAGCAGGCCGGAGCCGCCGTCACGTGTCAGTGCGCAGGGCGGACGTGATCAGCGAGAACTCGGGAAGGGTGCCGCGGAGAGGCGGTTGGTCAACGACAGCGCGCGCTGCACGCCACGCCGAAGTCGATGACTCGGCGCTGCGTCAGAAGGGCAGCGAAAGCGGTCGTGTGCAGCATGCGCTCATCATGACCGGATCCGACCGATCGCGTCCAACGATGATTCTGCATCGAAATCGATCAGTTGTCGCGATCGATGACCGGAACGACTACCGTCACCGGCATGCCCCAACCTGTCCTCGACATCGTGGCCCTGCGCAGCCTGACCGCGATAGCCGACTGCGGCGGCTTCCATCGCGCGGCCCGGGCTCTCGCCCTGAGCCAGTCCGCGGTCAGCCAGCACGTGCGCAGGCTGGAGAAGACGCTCGCCCTGCCGATCGTCGAGAGGGAAGGGCGCGGCACCCGGTTCACCCCCGAAGGGCGACTGCTCCTCGAACAGGCCCGCCGCATCCTCGCCGTGCACGACGAGGCCGTACGCACCCTGCTCGACGTGGACGGCGACACCATCACGATCGGCTCCACCGAACACGCGGCCGACCAGTTTCTGCCACGGCTGACCGCGGCCGTCCAGGAGGTACGGCCCGGCTGCCGGGTCCGCTTCCGCATCGACCGCTCGGCCCGGCTCGTCGAGGCGGTGGAGCGCGGCAGCGTCGACGTCGCGGTGTACGTCACCGAGGCCGCCGCCACCGAGGGCACACCGGTCGGCGGCCTTCCGCTGACCTGGCACGCAACGCCCGGCTGGCGGCCTCCGGCCGCGCCCGCGCCCGTCCCGCTGGTCGCCATCGAGGACCCGTGCGCGATCCGTCGCCGCGCGATTTCCACGCTCGCCGCGCACGGGGTTCCGGCCGCGGTCGTCGGCGACGCGGGCTATCTCGCGGGCGTCCTCGACATCGCCCGCACCGGCCAGGGCGTCGCCCTGCTCGCCGCCGTCGGATCGGCCCCGGACGGGCTGACCCCGTACGACGGCCTGCCCTCGGTCACCCCGATCCCCATGAGCGCGCTCGCCCGCCCGGGCGCCGACCCGGCGACGGTCGATGCGGCCTTCGCCGCCGTACGGGATCTGCTGCGCTGAGGCGCGCCGCGGTCGCAGATCGGCCGGAACTGCCCCCTGTGACGGGGTAGTCCGAGGCGTTTCGGAGGAAAGATGCCCCGGGGAGATTCGGATGGTGAACCGATTCGGATGGCGAGCCGACCCCGATGGTGATTCCGATTCCGGAAGGGGGCGCGATCGTCGTGAGGGCCGTCCTGCTCGGTACCGCCGCCGGTGGCGGTTTCCCGCAGTGGAACTGCGCCTGCGCGCTGTGCGCGGCCGCCCGCGACGGGAAACTGCCCTCCCGTACCCAGGACTGCGTGGCCGTCACCGGCAACGCGCGCGACTGGTGGCTGCTCAACGCCTCACCCGACGTCCGTACCCAGCTCTCCGCCATCCCCGCTCTGTGGCCCGGCCCCGGCCCGCGCGACACCCCCGTGCGCGGTGTGCTCCTCACCGATGCCGAGCCCCACCACGTGGCCGGTCTGACCGTGCTGCGCGGAGCGGCGGGTCTCAAGGTGTACGCCCCGCAACCCGTTCTCACCGCGCTCACCCCGGCCCGGGCCGCTCTCGACCGCTACGCACCCTGGGAGTGGGGCGACGGCCTCGCCGAGGACGGGTTCGTGCTCGCCGGAGGGCTGGTCGTCACGGCCCATCCGGTGGGCGACGGGCCACCCGGGTACGTGCCGCCCCGCCGGCCGGACGACCGCTGGGCGGTCGCGTACCGCGTCGAGGATCTGGCGACCGGCGGAGCCTTCGTCTACGCACCACGCGTCGCCGCCTGGACGGACGCTTTCGACGACCTGCTGGAGACGGCGGACTGCGCGGTGCTTGACGGCACCTTCTTCGGTACGGACGAGGTGGGCACCGGGCATGTGCCCGTCACCGGTCCCGGCGGCAGCCTCGCCGTCCTCGCCCGGTATCCCGGTGTCCGCCGGATCTACACCCACCTGGACCACGCGAACCCGCTGCTCGACCCCGGCTCGACGGCGCGGGCGCAGGTGAACGGTGCGGGTGTCGAAGTGCTCGTGGACGGAGCCGAGTTCGTGGTGTGAGGCGGCCCGGCCGGGCCGCGGCTACTCCTGCGCGCTGTCCAACATCCTTGCCAGCACGCCCCGTTGAAGCGGCAGTACCTCCGCGTGCAGATCGCGGCCCTTGCGGGTCAGCGCGACCCACACCCCGCGGCGGTCCTCGACGCACACGGAGCGTTCCACGAGGCCGTCCTTCTCCAGCCGGCCGATGAGCCGGGAGAGCGCGCTCTGGCTGAGATGGACCCGCCCGACCAGGTTCTGCACCCGGCACTGGTCGCCGTCCCGGGGCGCCTCGGACGCGAGCATGTCCAGCACCTCGAAGTCGCTCGCGCCCAGCCCGTGCGGGTGCAGCACACGGTCGATCTCGCACATCGTGCGCGCGTGCACGGACAGGATGTCCCGCCACTGGTCCTCTAGTTGCCGGGCACCGGCCGACTTCACTGCCATACCTGCACGGTAACACCGATCCGGCCAATCGTTGAGTCTGCAACTAGTGCGCGTGCAAGTAGCGTCCGCGGGTGGCCGGCCCCGTCCGGCGGCGGTGTCAGGCGGCCGGATTCTGGGTGAGCCCGACGAAGTTCCCGTCCGCGTCCTTCACAAAGGCGATCAGCTTGCCGCCGCCGACGTCCTGGACGTCCTGGACCAGCTCGGCCCCGGCCTCCACGAGAGCCGCCACCCGTGTCCGGATGTCGTCCACGGTCCAGTACGGCACCGGTCCGGTCATGCCCCGGGAGTGCCCGTTCGGGTCGAGACCGACGTCCTGGCCCGCGGCCTTGTAGCCGACGTAGTACGGCTCGTCCGCGTACGGTTCGACGCCCAGCAGGGCGCCGAACAGGGCCTTCGCGCGGTCGAGGTCCTTGACGGGGTAGATGATCGTGTTCAGGCCGTCGGTCATGGCGAGCTCCTCCGTGAAGCGTGGTCCGGCGGATTTCGCCGGTGAATTCAGGCTAGGACGGGGGAGCGGGCGGAGGCTTCTCCAATCCTGACCGGCTGCCGTGCGGGGACGGTCCGTCACCGGTCGCCGTGCGGGGCGGATCAGTCGCCCACCGCCGTGTCCGGCGGGCCCGTCGACGATCCCGGCCGGTCCGCCACCCGCCCCGGGGCCGATGCGACCCCTCGTCCGGGGGAGGATCATCTCCGTGACCCGCGACGCGGAGGTCACGGCGAGGCCGGAACACCGGAACAGGAGGCACACCGACGTGCAGCAGGACGAGACCGGACTTCCGTCGCCCGCGCCCGGAGGCGCACTGCTGCTCCGGCACCGTCCGGCCCGCCCGCGGGCGGCCGTCCTGGTCCTGCACGGCGGCCAGGAGACGAGCCTCCGCGCCGCCCGGCCCTGGCAGCTCGCCGCGCTGCGCATGGGACCGTTCCTGCGGGCGGTGTCCGGCGCGCTGCCCGGCGACGACGTCCTCCTCGCCCGGGCCCGCTACCGAGTGCGCGGCTGGAACGGCGAGCGCGCCGACCCCGTGCGGGACACCCTGCGCGCGCTGGACGAACTCGCCGAACTGGCGGGCCCCGTACCGACCTTGCTGCTCGGCCACTCCATGGGCGGCCGGGCCGCCCTGCGCGCCGCCGGTCACCCGCAGGTGCGCGGTGTGGTCGCCCTGGCACCGTGGTGGCCGTCCGGCGAACCGGTGGAGCAGACGGCGGGCCGACACGTCGTCTGCCTGCACGGCGACGAGGACCGCGTCACCTCACCCACCGACTCGGCGGACTGCGTGCGCAGGGCGCGAACCACGGGGGCCCGTACCGGAATGGCACTCATCGGCGGCGGCGACCACGGCATGCTCCGCCGCCACCGCCTCTGGCACGACACCGCGGCCGCCCTCGTCGCCCACCTCCTCGACCCCGCCGGCACTCCGGACCCACTGCCCGAGGAGTCCTACGGAACGGCCGCCTTCCCCGTGCTGTGATCAGGTGACCGAGGGGCCGGACCACCCGGCGGCCCGGCCAGTTCCGCGGCGAACTGCGCTCCCGTGAGCAGCGCCAGGTTCGACAGCCACAGCCAGACGAGGAAGACGACGATGCCGGAGAGCGAGCCGTAGAGCCTGCTGTAGGCGCCGAGTGTCGAGGCGTACGACGAGAAGCCCGCCGAGACGGCCAGCCACAGCGCGGCGGCCAGGGCGCCACCGGGCAGGGTGTGCCCGCGCCGGCGCGCCGAGGCCGGGCCGGTGTGGAAGACGACCACGACCAGGAGGACCACCAGGCACAGCAGCACCGGCCAGCGCAGCAGACTCCACGCCCAGGCCGCGGTACTGCCCATGCCGAACATCCGGCCGACGACCTCCGCCAGCGGGCCGGTCAGCAGCAGGGTGAGCGAGCCGACGAGGAGCAGCCCGAGCAGCAGGAGCGCCGTGAGCACGATCCGGTGTGCCTTGCGCCAGGTCGACCGCCGGTCCTCGGTGTGGTGCATCCGGTGCAGGGCGCGGCGGAACACGGCGAGATAGCTGGAGGCCGACCACAGCGCGCTGCCCGCACCGGTCACGAGCAACGGCCAGGCCGTGCCGTCCGCGGCCAGCGCGTGGGACAGGACGGTGTGCAGATCGGCGCCCGAGTCGGCCGGGGCGTAGGCGGCGACATGGCTGATGAACTCCTGGGCGGTGTCCGGGCTGATCATCCCGAACCCCAGGACCGTCGCCAGCATCGCGGGGAGAACGGCCAGGATCGCGTAGTACGTCAGCGCCGCCGCGTAGTCCGTGATGTCGTCGTTCCACAGCGCGACCGGCGTCCGCCGCAGCGCGGGCCACCACGCGGCGGGCGGCCGGACCGCGATCATCGCCGCGAACGGTGTGCTCATGCCCATCCACCTCTCCCCAGGTTCCCCGTCTGCCCGTGTTCGGCTTCTCTACTCCACGCGGGTCCTTCGGCAGATCATTCAAGAACTGGTAAAGAAGCGTCAAGAACATGTAAGGTCCACGGAGATCGGCGAGGAACAGGGAGACACGTCATGGGCGCTCCACGCGTGAGCAGTACGCCGTTGCCGGGGATCGGTGTCCGCTACGACCTGACGACCCGTGAGCAGCGCGTGCTGTCGGTGGTCGCGCACCGGGACGGCGAGCGGACCCTGAACGCCTACCGCTCGGACGATCCGGATGCCTGCGCCCTGTCCGTACGGCTCACCACGGGGGAGACGGCCGCGCTGGTCGACGCCCTGCTGCCCGAGCACCACAGCCCGAACCTGCTGTCCACCACCGAACTGGGCCTGGTCGCCGAGCGCATTCAGCTGTCGGCGCTCTCGTACTGGAACGGGCGGGTCCTTGGCGAGACCAGAATGCGCACCGAGACCGGCGTCTCGATCGTGGCCGTGCTGCGCCGGGCCGAGGCCGTCCCCTCCCCGACGCCGGACTTCCGGCTGGCCGGCGGGGACACCCTGATCGTGATCGGCACGCGCGAGGGCGTCGGGTCGGCCGCCGCGATACTCGGTCGGGAGTGAGCGCGATGCACTCCTCCGCGAGGTTCCTGATCGAGTTCGGCGCGATCATCCTGGCCCTGGGACTGCTGGGCCGGTTCGCCGCACGCTTCCAGTTCTCCCCGATACCCCTCTATCTGCTCGCCGGGCTCGCCTTCGGCGAGGGCGGGCTGCTGCCGCTGGGCACCAGCGAGGAGTTCGTCGCCATCGGTGCCGAGATCGGTGTCGTCCTGCTGCTGTTGATGCTCGGCCTGGAGTACACGGCCAGCGATCTCGTCTCCAACCTCAAGACCCAGTACAGCGCGGGTCTCGTCGACGCCGCCCTGAACGCACTGCCCGGCGCCGCCATGGCCCTGCTGCTCGGCTGGGGACCGGTCGCCGCGGTGGTGCTGGCCGGGGTCACCTGGATCTCCTCCTCCGGCGTCATCGCCAAGGTCCTCGGCGACCTGGGCCGCCTCGGCAACCGCGAGACCCCCGTCATCCTGAGCATCCTCGTCCTCGAAGACCTCTCGATGGCCGTCTACCTCCCGATCGTCACCGCACTGCTCGCCGGCACGGGCCTCGCCTCGGGCAGCCTCACCCTCGTCGTCGCCCTCGGCGCCGCGGCCCTGGTCCTGCTCGTCGCGGTCCGCTACGGCCGCCACATCTCCCGCTTCGTCTCCAGCGACGACCCCGAGAAACTGCTGCTGGTCGTCCTGGGCCTGACCCTCCTGGTCGCCGGTCTCGCCCAGCAGCTCCAGGTCTCCGCCGCCGTCGGCGCGTTCCTGGTCGGCATCGCCCTGTCCGGGGAGGCCGCGGAGGGCGCGCACAGCCTGCTCTCCCCGCTGCGGGACCTGTTCGCCGCCGTGTTCTTCGTCTTCTTCGGCCTGCACACCGACCCGGCGAGCATCCCGCCCGTCCTGCTGCCCGCGCTCGCCCTGGCGATCGTCACCGCGGGCACGAAGATCGCCACCGGGTACTGGGCGGCCCGGCGCGCGGGCATCTCCGCCAAGGGCCGCTGGCGGGCGGGCGGCACGCTGGTGGCCCGCGGCGAGTTCTCCATCGTCATCGCGGGGCTCGCCGTCACCGCCGGCATCGAACCCTCGCTCGGCCCGCTGGCGACGGCGTACGTGCTGATCCTGGTGATCGTCGGCCCGCTCAGTGCTCGCTACACCGAGCCGCTGGCCACCCGCCTGACCGGACGCCGACGGGACAAGGCCACTCCCGTGGCCGACACGAACACCACGGCTCCGGAGCCCCACGAGGTGGCGTAGCCCGTCGGCGCCTCACCAGCCCGTCAGGAGCAGGTGGTTGAGGAGCAGGGCCAGGGCGGCCTGCGCGGTGAGCCAGGCGCGGGGCCGGGGGAGGAACGCGCAGGCGGGCAGCAGCCACATCGCGAACGGCAGCCAGATGCGCTCCGTCTCCGCCTTGCTCATGCCGGAGAGGTCCGCGACGAGCAGGGCGAGCAGCGCGGCGAACACCAGCAGGGCGAGCCGGGGTCGGGGCGGGGCAATGCGCACACCACCCCGCAGTTCCGGGAGTTGGGTGCCGGCCCGCCGCAGACCCGCCACCGTCGCCGGGCCCACGATCAGCACGGTGCAGGCCAGGTTCGCCCACACCCAGTAGCCGTACGGCCGGATCCCGCCGACGCCTTCGTAGTAGCGGGTGATCAACAGGCGGTACGCCTCCCACCAGTTGAAGCCGAGCAGCGTGAACACCACCGGTACGACGGCGAGTCCGGCGACGACGTACGGGAGCGGACGAAGCCGCCGCCGCCCGAGCAGCAGCGCGGCGCCCGCGATCACCGCGAACAGCGTCAGCCCGTACGACAGATACGCGGTGAGCCCGAAGAACAGCCCGGCGGCCAGGCCGGCCGAGCGCGGCCGGTGTCCGGTGACCGCGAGGGCGAGGAACGCGACGGACCAGGCGGCGACCGCCGCGAAGTAGCCGTCCGCCGAGGCGCCCACCCACACGGCGGCCGGGGCGAGGACGAGGAACGGGGCGGCGCGGCGGGCGAGTTGCTCTCCGGCGAGCGCGCGCACGGCGACGAGGACCGCCGCGCCCGCCGTCGCCCCGACGGTGATGCACCAGACGCCCGCCCAGCCCCCGCCGCCCAGTCCGATCCGGTCCAGGAGGACGAAGGTGACGGTGGCCGCCGGGGGGTGTCCGGCGATGTGCGCGGGCCAGGGCGCGGGGGAGTGACTGAGGATGTGATGGGTGAAGTCGCGCAGGGTGGCGGGGATGTCGTGGAAGCGGCCGATCACCGTCAGGTACTCGTTCGGGGACGTCAGTCGTCCCGCGATGCCCCGCTGCCAGCCGTCGACCAGGGCCAGCGAGAACGTCCACGCCATGGCGGTGCCCCACGCGGTCGACAGCAGTGTGCGCCAGGGCAGTCGGGCGGCCAGGACGGGACCGTACGCCACCACGGCGACCGCGACGGCGAGCGCCGCCGGGGTGCCGGGGCCGACGTGCGGCTCCCACCGGGCGAACACGGGCGGCCAGGCGACGAAGAGCGAGTGGTGGCGGTCCTGGATCGCGGTGCCGACCAGCACCGCCACCAGGACGAGCAGCGCGGCGGCCAGGGCGGCCGACAGGTCGCGGACGTGGTCGCGCCGGCGGTCCTCCGGAGCGTCATGAGGACGGTCGGCTGGGCGGGCGCCGTGGTGGCGCTCACGGTCTACGAGAAGATCGCGGTTCACACCGCCACGCTAGGTCGGGGTGTGCCCGGCGGAGCCGCCGCCGCAGCAGACGTCAGGGTTTCGTCATGGATTGCGAACCCGTTCGCGGGGTGTCCCCGGCCTACGGTCGGGACATGCCACGCTCCCCCTCCTCGCCCGCCTTCTGGCGCAGCCCGCTGCGCGGCCCCTGGTTCACCTCCGTGCTGGGCGTCGTGCTGCTCGTCGGGATCACCGTGCTGTTCGTGACGGGTCTGCTGTCGTACGCCGCCTACAACCCGGACCTGTCGCCGGTGAACGACCAGACCCCGGACAAGGGCCTCCTCGGCTTCTATCTCTTCGCCTGGCCGACCGACCCGTCCTGGCTGTACCGCCTCACCCAGGGCACCCACGTCACCCTCGGCATCGCGCTGATCCCCGTCCTGCTGGCGAAGCTGTGGTCGGTCGTCCCCAAGCTCTTCGCCCTGCCGCCGGCCCGCTCCCTCGCCCACGCGCTGGAACGGCTCTCGCTGCTGCTCCTCGTGGGCGGCGGACTGTTCGAGTTCACCACCGGCGTGCTCAACGTCCAGCTCGACTACGTCTTCCCCGGCTCCTTCTACCCCCTGCACTTCTACGGCGCCTGGGTCTTCTTCGCCGCCTTCCTCGCCCACGCCGTCCTGAAGACCCCCGCGGCCCTGCGCAACCTGCGTCACATGAGAGGCGAACACCCGCCGGAGGAAGGGGAGTTGGTCTCCCCGAACCCCGCCGAACCCACCGTCTCGCGACGCGGTGCCCTCGGTGTGGTCGGCGGCGGATCACTGCTGCTGTTCGGTACGACAGTGGGCCGCGGCTTCGACGGACCGCTGCGGGAGACGGCCCTGCTCGCACCGCACGGCGGATCCGAACCGGGCTCGGGACCCGGCGCCTTCCAGATCAACAAGACGGCCGCCGCGGTCGGGATCGACGCGAGGGAGACGTCCGAGGACGCATGGCGCCTGGTCGTCGAGGGCAACGGCCGCACGGTCCGCCTCGGCCGGGCCGCGCTGCTCCGACTCCCGCTGCACAGCGCCGCCCTGCCCATCGCCTGCGTGGAGGGCTGGTCGACGTCCGACCAGTGGTGGCG
This sequence comes from Streptomyces sp. NPDC001100, assembly GCF_053598575.1. NCBI lineage: Bacteria > Bacillati > Actinomycetota > Actinomycetes > Kitasatosporales > Streptomycetaceae > Streptomyces > Streptomyces sp. NPDC001100. The sequence continues at coordinate 214,629 of NZ_JBSFKO010000011.1, read as the reverse complement.
CGGCGTACGGCTGCGGGACCTCGCGGCGCTCGTCGGCTACGAGACGGACACGGCACCCGACGTCCTGGTCGAATCCCTGCAACGGCACGGGGCGTTCCGCCGGTCCGCCCTGCGCGACAACCAGGTCCGCGACCCGCGCTCGCTGCTCGCCCTGTTCGTCAACGGCGCGGACCTCACCCCCGACCACGGCTACCCGGCACGCGTCATCGTCCCCGCGGCACCCGGCGTGCTCAACACCAAATGGGTGGCCCGTATGACCTTCGGAGACCTGTGATGCGCATTCCGTTCAGGCGGCCGGCCCTCGGCAGTCCGCTCCAACTCCTTTTGCTGGCCTGCTCGTTCGCGCTCGCCGGGTACGCGGGGGTGCGACTGCTCGCGGACGACTGGTTCGGGGTGGCGCTGTGGTTGGTGGGCGCGGCCGTGCTGCACGACCTGGTGCTGGTGCCGTTGTACGCGGGCGCGGACCGGGCGCTCGCACGGGTGCTGGGCAACGCAGGACACCGGGAGCGGACGGGCTACGTCCGAGTCCCGGTCCTGCTCTCCGGCCTCCTGCTGCTGGTGTGGTTCCCGCTGATCAGCGGGCAGGTCGCGGACCGCTACAGGTCCGCGACCACGCTCTCCGGCGACGGGTTCCTGTCCCGCTGGCTGCTGGTCACGGCGGCGCTGTTCGGCGGCTCGGCCGTACTGCTCGTCCTTCGGTCGCTGCGGTTGCGGAGGGCGAGGAAGAAGCGCCCGTCGGCCGTCCACTGACCCTCCGTGCGCCACCCGGCCCAGCCGGCGTGGCGCACCAGGGCCGGAGTTCCCAGACGGGCCCACGGGAAGGACGTACCGGAGGCTCCACGGCCGTCGGCGACCCGCACCCGCACCCGTTCGTCCACGTCGACCGGAGCGGTCTCCACGACCAACAACCCTCCATGGGTGAGGAGTTGGGACATCCGCCGGAGCAGGGCGTGCGGGTCGCCGCCGATCCCGACATTGCCGTCGATGAGGAGGGCGGTGTCCCAGCGGCCCTCGCCGGGGACGGGCTCGAAGACGGACCGGCGCAGCGCCTGCCCGCCGAGCCGGACGGTGTGCGCGACGGCGGCCTCACTGACGTCGATGCCCAGCACCGGCCGCCCCTGCGCGGCGAGCGCCGCGACGAGCCGACCGGGCCCGCATCCCACGTCGAGCACGGCCCCCTCGCACCGGCGCAGCACCTCCCGGTCCGCCGCGTCGGCCTCCGCGCACCAGCGCTCCACCTCCAGGGGCAGCAGCCAGCCGTCGTTACGGCGCAGGAAGAGCGGACCGCGACCGGTGCGCAGGGCGTCGGTGTACGGGTCGGCGGACCAGGGGCGTGCGGGGGAGTCCGAGGGCGGGCGGTCGACGCGCGCGGTCGCCGGGCTGGTGGCCTCGCCGGTCGGCACCGGACGCGCCGCACTCACCTGCCGACTCCCGTCCTCAGCCGCGCCAGTTCCTTCGCGAACCGGCCCTCCGGTGCGTCGGCGGCGACCAGTTCGGCGTCGTGCGCCGTGTCGACGTCGCGCAGGGGCGGGAGGTCGTGGACGCGCAGGCCCGCGGTGGTGAGCCGGGCGCGCTGGACGGCGCCCGTGGTGGGCGTCGACATCGGCACGCCGCGCAGGAGCGCCGGGTCCGGGTCGGCGAGGCCCAGCGCCCAGAAGCCCCCGTCCTCCGCAGGCCCGAAGTACGCGTCGCAGTCGGCGAAGTCGACGGTGAGGAGCGCGGGTGTCACCTGCGGCGTGTCCATGCCGATCAGCAGCGCGGGCCCGGAGCAGCCCGCGAAGGCGGCGGCGAGCCGTTCGTCGAGCCCTCCGCCGCACTGCGGTACGACGTCGAAGCCCGGCGGCAGCCAGGGGCCCGGCGCTCCGTCCAGCACCAGCACCCGCCGCCGCGCGGGCGTCGCCAGCAGCACGTGCAGGGTGTCGACGAGCGACGCCTCGGCGAGCGCGGCGGCCTCCTCGGGCGTGAACGGCGGAGTCAGCCGGGTCTTCACCCGTCCGGGCCGCGGTTCCTTGGCGATGACGAGAAGGGTGGTCACCGGGAAGGGGCTCCTTGAGGTGAGGGGGCGACTGTCGGCACGGTCGCGGGTGCAGGGGGTTCGGCCAGCACCCGGCGCATGTCCCGTACCGCCTGCCAGGTGCCGCGCCAGGTCCCGGTGACCTTGGAGGCGCCGGAGCGCGGCAGATACGGCACGTCGTGCTCGGTGACACGCAGGCCGGCGTCGGCGGCACGCACCACCATCTGGAGCGGATAGCCGCTGCGGCGGTCCGTGAGGCCGAGCGCGAGCAGATCCGCGCGGCGGGCGGCCCGCAGTGGCCCGAGGTCGTGCAGCCGCAGTCCGGTGCGGCGGCGCAGCATCCGGGCCAGCGCGAGGTTGCCCGCCCGGGCGTGCGCGGGCCAGGCGCCGCGCCCCTGCGGCCGGCGTCGGCCGAGCACGAGATCGGCCTCGCCCTCGCGTACCTCGCGGACGAAGTCCACCAGCAGGGACGGGTCGAGCGAGGCGTCGCAGTCGCAGAAGCACACGATGTCCGCCGTGGCGGCCAGCAGCCCGGCATGGCAGGCGGCGCCGAACCCGCGGCGCTCCTCACGCACGACGGTGGCGCCGAGACCGTGGGCGATTGCCGCGGAACCGTCAGTGGATCCGTTGTCCACGACCAGCGCGCGCCAGCCTCGCGGGATGCGGGCCAGCACCCAGGGCAGGGCCTCGGCCTCGTCGAGACAGGGGAGGACCACGTCGACGGGCGCCGGGTCCGGTTCTGGTGGGGGAGGTGTCGTCACGGCTCTCACCCTACGAGCGCGAAACGGGCATACCGGACTTCGGGTCCTTACGAAACACGGACGTCGGGGCAGCGGAGTCGAGCGGCGGACGCGGCCGGTGGGACCCTGGACCACATGCAGCAACCGTACGAATCCCCAGGTGCCGTACCCGCCCCGAGCGGGCCCGCGCACCCGATGCGCGTCCTCGTGGTCGACGACGATCCGACCGTCGCCGAGATCGTCTCCGGATACCTCGACCGCGCCGGATACGTCGTGGACCGCGCCGAGGACGGGCCGGGCGCGCTCGCCCGGGCCGCCGCGCACTGGCCGGACCTGGTGGTCCTCGACCTGATGCTGCCGGGCATGGACGGCCTGGAGGTGTGCCGACGGCTGCGCGGCCACGGACCCGTGCCGGTCATCATGCTCACCGCGCGCGGCGACGAGGACGACCGGATCCTCGGCCTGGAGGTCGGCGCCGACGACTATGTCACCAAGCCGTTCAGCCCACGCGAACTCGTCCTCCGCGTGGAGTCCGTGCTGCGCCGCAGCGGCCCCCCGGCCGCCACCCGCCCGCTGCGCTCGGCGGGCCTCACCGCCGACCCCGCCGCCCGCCGCGCCACCAAGAGCGGTACCGAACTCGCCCTCACCCTGCGGGAGTTCGACCTCCTCGCGTTCTTCCTGCGGCACCCCGGGCGGGCCTTCAGCCGGGAGGACCTGATGCGGGAGGTGTGGGGCTGGGACTTCGGCGACCTGTCGACCGTCACCGTGCATGTACGGCGGCTGCGCGGCAAGGTCGAGGACGACCCTGCCAGACCCCGCCTCATCCAGACGGTGTGGGGCGTCGGCTACCGCTTCGAGCCCGCGAGCACCGGCTCCGTCGAGGAGGGCTGATCATGCGCGACATGCTGCTCATCGCCCTGTTCGCCTTTCTGGGCGCCGCCGGGGCCGGGGTGCTCGGCGCGGGCGCGCTCCGGCTGCTGCGCCGGCGGTCGCTCACCGCGTCCGTGTCCGTGGTCGCCGCGGTCGCCGTGACGGCGATGTTCGCGGGCACGCTGGCGGTGGCGCAGGCGATGTTCCTGTCCTCGCACGACCTGTCCGTCGTCACCACCGTCGTCGCCATGGCGGCCGTGGTCTCCCTGGCCACCGCGCTGCTGCTCGGCCGCTGGGTCGTCGCCCGCAGCCGTGAACTCGCCCGCGCCGCGCGGGACTTCGGCGACGGCGGCGACTTCTCGGCTCCCGTGGGCCCGGCGACGGCCGAACTGGCCGAGCTGAGCCGGGAGTTGGCCGCGACCAGCGCCAAGCTCGCCGAATCCCGAGACCGCGAACGTGCGTTGGAGTCCTCGCGCCGCGAACTCGTCGCCTGGATCTCCCACGACCTGCGCACCCCGCTCGCCGGTCTGCGCGCGATGTCCGAGGCCCTGGAGGACGGTGTCGCCGCCGACCCCGACCGCTATCTGCGCCAGATCCGCACCGAGGTCGAACGCCTCAACGACATGGTCGGCGACCTCTTCGAACTCTCCCGCATACACGCCGGGACCCTCACGCTCTCCCCGTCCCGGATGTCGCTCTACGACCTGATCGGCGACGCCCTCGCCGGCGCGGACCCCCTCGCCCGCGAGCACGGGGTGCGGCTGGTCGGCGACCGGATCGTGTCGGTACCGGTCGAGGTGGACGGCCGCGAGATGAGCCGGGTCCTGGGAAACCTGCTGGTCAACGCGATCCGCCGGACACCGGCCGACGGCACGGTCGCGGTCGCCGCCGAGCAGTCCGCCGAGGGCGTGGTCCTGTCGGTGACGGACGGCTGCGGCGGTATCCCGGAGGAGGATCTGCCGCGCGTCTTCGACACCGGCTGGCGCGGCACCCACGCGCGGACACCCCCGGCGGGGGCGGGCCTGGGCCTGGCGATCGTGCGCGGCATCGTGGAGGCCCACCAGGGCCGGGCCGCCGTACGGAACGTGTCCGGCGGCTGCCGCTTCGAGGTGACGCTGCCGATGGCCGAGGGGTGACCGCGCAAGACGCCCCCGGCCGGCCGGCTACCGCTCCCCGCGCAGCTTCGACACCGCGAACTCCCGCATCCCCTCCGGGAACGGAACCTCCGCCTTCCACCCCAGCCCGGCGCGCAGACGGGCGGAGTCCGCCGTGATGTGGCGGACGTCGCCGAGCCGGTACTCCCCGGTCACGACGGGCTCGGGCCCGCCGTACGCGGCGGCCAGCACCCGCGCCATCTCGCCGACGGTGTGCGGGTCGCCGCTGCCGGTGTTGTACGCGGTCAGCGCCCCCTCCCGGGGCTCGGCCTCCAGCGCCGCCACGTTCGCCGCCGCCACGTCCCGTACATGCACGAAGTCCCGCCGCTGCCCGCCGTCCTCGAACACCTGGGGCGCCTCACCACGGGCGAGCGCGGACCGGAAGAAGGAGGCGACCCCGGCGTACGGGGTGTCGCGCGGCATCCTCGGGCCGTACACGTTGTGGTAGCGCAGCGAGATCGCCGAACCACCCGTGACGCGGGCCCAGTTCGCCGACAGATGTTCCTGGGTGAGTTTGGTCGTCGCGTACACGTTGCGGGGGTCGACCGGCGCGTCCTCACCCACCAGCCCCGGCGTCAGCTCCTCGCCGCAGCGCGGACACCGGGGCTCGAAACGCCCCGCGTCCAGATCGGCCACGGCCCGGGGCCCCGGCCGCACCGGCCCGTGCCACTCGCAGGCGTAGGACCCCTCGCCGTAGACGACCATCGACCCGGCGAGCACCAGCCGGCGCACCCCCGCGGCGGCCATGGCGGCGAGCAGCACCGCCGTACCGAGGTCGTTGTGCGAGACGTAGTCGGGCGCGTCCCCGAATCCCGTGCCCAGTCCGACCATCGCCGCCTGATGGCATACGGCGTCCACGCCCCGCAGCGCATGCGCGACCGCCTCGCCGTCGCGCACGTCCGGCCCGTCGCGCAGGTCGAACACCACCGCCTCGTGTCCGCGCGCGGTCAGCGCCTCGACGACATGGGACCCGATGAACCCGGCACCGCCGGTGACCAGTACTCGCATGGGTCAGACGCTAGGACCGCAGACCCGGCGCACGGCAGTGTCAAGGCCGTGGTGTCATCGGTCCGTAAGACCTGCTCAGGTGGTTCAGGTGAGGCCCGCCCGCTGCGCGATCAGGGCCGCCTGCACCCGGTTGTCGAGGCCGAGGCGGGTGAGGATGCGGTTGACGCGGCTCTTCACGTTCGCCTCGCTGAGCCCGAGGTCCGAGGCGATCCGGGAGTTGGACAGGCCGCGCGCGACCAGGACGAGAACCTGGAGCTCGCGCTCGGTGAGCAGTTCCGTCAGCGCGGGTTGCCCGGCTGCCGTCGGCGCGTCCGGTGTGTCGGGGAGGAGAGCGGTCGGCAGCGCGGTCAGGGTGTCGATGAGCCGGCGGGTGACGCTCGGCGCGAGCACAGGCTCTCCCGCGACCGCAGCGTGGAGGGCGCGGGCGAGGTCGTCGGGGTGGCTGTTCTTCAGCAGGAAGCCGTCGGCGCCCGCGCGAAGGGCCGCGTGTACGTACTCGTCCAGGTCGAACGTGGTGAGGACGACGACCCGGGGTGCGGGGCCCGGACCGGGCCAGTCGCCGACGATGCGCCGGGTGGCCTCGACGCCGTTCGTGCCGGGCATGCGGACGTCCATCAGCACGACGTCGGGTCGGAGTTCGACCGCCCGGGTCACGGCCTGCTCCCCGTCCGCCGCCTCGCCGACGACCGTCAGACCCTCGCGGCGGTCGATGACCAGCCGCAGTGCGGTGCGGACGATCTCCTGGTCGTCGACGACGAGCACGCGTACGTTCACCCCGCCGCCTCCGCGGGTCGTGGCGTCGCCGCGGACAGAACGGCGCGCAGCACCCAGCCGCCGTCCGCGCGCGGCCCCGCAGCAAGCTCACCGTCGAAGGCCGCCACGCGTTCCCGCATGCCGATCAGCCCCCGCCCCGATCCGCCGACGGACCGGTGGCATGGCGCTGCCGCGGCGTTGCACACCTCGATGACGAGGCCGCTGTCGTCGCCGCGCACGCGGACCAGCACATCCACGGGCCCGGCGTGCTTGACCACGTTCGTCAGCGCCTCCTGGACGATCCGGTACGCCGAGACCCGCATCCCCGCCGACGGTGCCGTCCCCGCCCGGATCTCCGGCGTGTACGTCACCCGGCACCCCGCCGACCTGGCGGCGTCGATGAGCGTGTCGAGGTGGTCGAGGGACGGTTCGGGCGCGAGTTCCCGCTCCCGGAACGACAGCAGCCCCAGCAGGCGCCGCATCTCGACGAGCGCGGTGTCGGCGGTCATGGCGATCAGCTCCACCCCGTGGGCCGCGAGCGGCGGATCGTCGTCCATGACGTCCTGTGCGGCACGTGCCTGTACGGCGATGGCGCTGACGTGGTGGGCGACGACGTCATGCAGGTCGCGGGCGATACGGGCCCGCTCGGCGATCGCCGCCTGCCGGGCGTTGAGCTCCTGCTCGGCCCTGAGCCGCCGGTTGAGGTCGCGCAGCCGGTCGGCGTCGGCCCCGATCCTGCGTCCGCCGTGTCCCAGGGTCCAGGCCAGGGCGAAGAAGAAGACGAACGTCGTGGCGCTGATCGGCTCCAGCGACCCGAGGTGCGGTGTCTGCCAGTTCCCGCTGAGGGCGTCGGAGGTCAGGGCCGCGGTCAGACACAGCAGGGTTCCCGGGAGGCTGGCCGTGACCGGCTCGTACCGGGCGAGGGCGTACACCCCGAGCATCAGCAGGAACGGGCCGGGGATCTTCCCCGGGATCGGGCCGAGCACCTGGAAGGCGACATAGAGGAAGGTCATCGCGGCCAGGACGGTGCGCGGACGGGTCCGCCGCCACAGCAGTGGGACGGTCTGCGCTCCCCACAGGGCCACGGCCCAGCCGCCAGGCGCCGGGTCGCGGCCGAGCACCGTGACCATGTCGAACAACGTCAGACCGCCGCCGAGCGCGACATCCGTCAGTCGCGGCCGGGTGGCGAACCAGCGCTGTGCGGCCCTTGGCAGGGCCCTTGTCTCCATGACCATCTCAGCTCGTCAGACTAGGACAGCCGGAGTCCGGCGGGATCCTCCGCCGGGCGCGCATCGATGGTTGCGCGCTCCTGCCGGAGATCGCCACAGGGCCGGAGGCGCCAGAGGCTGCCGTCCTCCTAGCGTCCTTCCCCATGACGAACCTTCCTGCACCACAGATCCGCCCTTCTCCCGTCACGGGTGCGGTGACCAAGTCCCGTGAAAAGAGGGGGAGTTCGCAGCCCACCGCGAAATGGGGCCTGCTCCTGCTCGGCACCGGGACGGCGCTGTTCGCGGTGGGCGGCCGTTGGGACGTCCCGGCCGCCGCCTGGATCTCCCTGGTGCTCCTGCTGCGCTTCACCCGACTCGGCCGCGCGTGGTCCGGAGCCCTGTGGATCTGGGCGGCGCACGCGGTGGCCGCCGTCTTCTGGGTCCAGGAGTCGGCGATCGGATTCGGCCCGGTGGTGGTCGCGGGCGCCGTCGCGCTGGCAGCCCTGCAGACACTGCCGTTTTTGGCCGACAGACTGCTGACCGGTCGCCTGTGCCCCGGGGTGGCAGCCCTGGCCTTCCCGGCCGCCGTCGCCGCCACGGAGTTCCTGATCACCGTGGTGTCCCCGTTCGGTACGGCCTACGGCTCGCTGGCGGTCACCCAGTACGGCGACCTTCCGCTCCTCCAGGTCGCCTCCGTCACCGGCCCGTGGGGGATCGGATTCCTGATCGCCTACTTCGCGAGCACCGTCAACAGGCTCTGGGAGCAGCCAAGTTGGCGGGGCGGCCTGGTCTACGTGGCCGTACTGCTGACCGTCTTGCTCGCCGGTGGTGCCCGCCTCGCCCTCGCGCCCTCCGAGGCCCCCACCGTCCGCGTCGCCGGAATCAGCCCGGCCCGGACCGTGACCGACGCCCAGCGGAGGGTGTTCTCGAAGGTCCCGGACATCGCCACCGCGCCCGCCGTGACGGTTCAACCCGTCATGACCGCCGTCGAGAACGACCTGCTGGCCGCCACCCGGCGCGAGGCCGCCGCCGGAGCGAAGATCGTGATCTGGCCCGAGGAGGCCGTCAGGACACAGGAGTCCCACGAGCCGTCCGCCCTCGCCGCCGCGCAGAACGGCGCCCGCCGATCCGGCGTCTACCTGGAGATCGGTGTCCGCGTCTACAGCCGAAGCGGACCTGCCCACGACAAGGACGAGGCGGTCCTCATCGACCCGCGCGGGAAGGTGCTGTGGACCTACCAGAAGGCCCATCCCATCCCGGGTTCCGAGGAGTTCACGCCCGGCGACGGCCGCGTGCCCGTCGCCGACACCCCGTACGGCCGAATCGCCAACGTCATCTGCTACGACGCCGACTTCCCCGCCATGATGCGGACCCGTGCCGACATCATGCTCGTCCCCTCCCACGACTGGCGGGAGTACGGAGCCGCACACACCGAGAAGGCGAGCCTGCGGGCGATCGAGGGCGGCTACTCACTGATCCGCCAGGACGCGGAGGGAGTTTCGGCCGCCTACGACGACGAGGGCCATGTCCTCGCCTCCACCGACTACTTCACGACCGAACGCCAGACCATGGTGGCCTACGTGCCCGTCCGCGGCGTCGCCACGGTCTACGACCGGATCGGCGACACCTTCGCCTGGCTCTGCCTGGCCGGTGTCCTCGCGCTCACCGCCACCGCCGTGGCCCGTCATGAGTGACGGGCCGTCCCCGCCGAAGAAGAAGCTCACCACGACCGTGACGGTCGAGGCGACCGCGAGCCGCAGACCCCAAGTGGCGGCGGAGCCCTCCCCGAGTGCGGACGTGACGGCGGGCGCGCCGAGCAGGACTCCGCGAACAACACGGCCGAGGTGATCGTCAACCCGACCGCCTGACGGCGCGACGAGGAGGGGGCGCGCCGAAAGCCCGCCCCCTCCTCCCTACGTCGACTCCCGCTTCACCAGCTCCGTCGGCAGGATCACCGCCGCCGTGTCCTCGCCCCCGATCTGCGCCAGCAGCACCCGCACCATCTCCGCGCTGATCCGGTCGAACGGCTGCCGCATCGTGGTGAGTTCGGGGCTGGAGGCGAGCGCGGCCGGGGAGTCGTCGAAGCCGCCGACCGCCACGTCCTCCGGAACCCGCCGCCCGGCCCGCTCCAGCGTGGTCAGCACACCCCGCGCCATCAGGTCGGAGGCGACGAACACCGCGTCCAGGTCCGGGACTTGGGCGAGCAACCGCTCGGCGCCCTTCTCGCCGCTGAGGCGGCTGTAGTCGCCGGAGACGACGAGCCGCTCGTCCACCTCGACGCCCGCCTCGGTGAGCACTTCCTTGTAGCCCGCGAGGCGCTCGACACCGCCCGGCGTGTCCAGCGGCCCGGTGACCATGCCGACGCGGCGACGGCCGAGGGAGAGCAGATGCCGGGTCATGTCCCGGGCGCCGTCCCGGTCGTCGGCGGCCACATAGCTGATCTTGGAGCCGAGCCCGATCGGCTTGCCGCACGCGACCAGCGGCACGCCCGCCTCGCTCAGCTCCTCCGCCACCGGGTTCCCGGAGTGGCTGGAGACCAGCAGCACCCCGTCGACGTGCCCGGAGGTGATGTACCGCGTGATGCGCCGGCGCTCGTCCTCGGTGCCGGCCAGCATCAGCAGCAGCGGGATGTCGTGCGCGGCCAGCGCCTGGGTGCAGCCGCGCAGCAGCACGTTGAAGTTCGGGTCCTCGAAGAACTTCTCCTGCGGCTCCGTCAGCAGGAAACCGACCGAGTCCGAGCGCCCGGTGATCAGCGAGCGCGCGTGCCGGTTGACGACGTAACCCGTCCTGCGGATGGCCGCGTTGACGGCCTCCTGCGCGGCCGGGCTCACGTAGTGGCCGCCGTTGAGGACGCGCGACACCGTGCCCCGCGAGACGCCCGCCTCGCGTGCCACGTCATGGATCGTCGGCGGCCTGCGCCGACCCCCCGTATTGCTCATGGTCAGACTCTACGGCTCCCGGACCGGGAGCCTGAAGCACCGCTATGTGAGCGTTCACAGTATTCATGGCAGGGAAACAGCAGGGACACTTGTCAGCGGTCAAGGACGTGCGGTTATGTTGGGGCAATGTTTCAGGGCGCGCTGTGTGCACGTTCCCAAATGATCGACTACGGGAGAGATCCATGCCGGAGACCACACCCAAGGGGCTCACCAGGCTCGCCTTCGGTGGGGACTACAACCCCGAGCAGTGGCCGGAGAGCGTCTGGCAGGAGGACGTCCGGCTGATGCGGGAGGCCGGCGTCACCATGGTGAGCGTCGGCATCTTCTCCTGGGCCCTGCTGGAACCCGAGTCCGCTGTGTACGACTTCGGCTGGCTCGACCGCCTCCTGGAACTCCTGCACGAGCACGGCATCCGCGTCGACCTCGGCACCCCCACGGTCGCCCCGCCCGCCTGGTTCTACCGCGCCCACCCCGAGGCCCTGCCCGTCACCGCCGACGGCACCCGCTACGAGTTCGGCTCACGCGGCGCGATCTGCCACAGCAACGCCGACTACCGCGCCGCCGCCGCGAACATCACCACCCGCCTCGCCGAGCGCTACGGCACCCACCCCGCCCTCGCGCTGTGGCACGTCTTCAACGAGTACGGCGTTCCCGTCTCCGCCTGCTACTGCGACTCCTGCGCCGCCCACTTCCGCCGCTGGCTGACGACGACCTACCGGACCGTCGACGGCGTCAACGAGGCCTGGGGAACGGCCTTCTGGGGCCAGCGCTACGCGGATCTGAGTCAGATCAACCCGCCCCGCCGCACCCCGACCGCCGTCAACCCGGCCCAGGCGCTGGACTACACGCGGTTCGCGGACGCCACCATGCGCGAGAACTTCGTCGCGGAACGGGACATCCTGCACCGCCTCGCGCCCGGCATCCCCGTGACCACCAACTTCATGGCCGCTCTCAGCCAGTGCGAGTCCGTCGACTACTGGGCCTGGGGCCGCGAGGTCGACCTCGTCACCAACGACCACTACCTGATCACCGACGGCCGCCGCACCCATGTCAACCTCGCGATGGCCGCCGACCTCACCCGCTCCGTCGCGGGCGGCGCCCCCTGGCTGCTGCTCGAACACTCCACCTCGGGCGTCAACTGGCAGCCCCGCAACCCCGCCAAGGCTCCCGGCCAGATGGCCCGCAACGCCCTCTCCCACGTGGCGCGCGGCTCCGACGGCGCGATGTTCTTCCAGTGGCGCCAGTCCCGGCGCGGTGCCGAGAAGTTCCACTCCGCGATGCTCCCGCACGGCGGCACCGAGACCCGTGTGTGGCGCGAGGTCGTCCAACTCGGCTCGTCCGTCAATGAGTTGAGCCAGATACGCGGCACGCGCACGCAGGCCGACGTGGCTGTCGTATGGGACTGGCAGTCGTGGTGGGCGCAGAAACTGGAGTGGCGGCCCAGCGAGGACCACGACGCCCGCGAGCGCGCCGACGCCTTCTACGAGGCACTCTACGACCGTCACCTCACGGTCGACTTCGCCCACCCGGAAGCCGACTTGTCGGCCTATCCCCTTGTCGTCGTACCGGCGCTGTATCTGATGACGGAGGCGGCCGGCCGCAACCTTCAGCGGTACGTCGAGCTGGGCGGCACCCTCGTCGTCTCCTACTTCTCCGGGATCGTCGACGAGCACGACGCCGTCCACGAGGGCGCGTATCCCGGCCCGCTGCGGGACGTACTCGGCCTGACCGTCGAGGAGTTCTCGCCGCTGCTGGCGGGCGAGCGGGTGCGCATCACCGGAGCAGACGGCTCCGAACTCACCGGCGACGTATGGACCGAGTTCGTGGTCCCGAGCGGCGCCGAGACCGTGTGGACGTACGCCGAGGGCCTCACCGCCGATCACCCGGCCGTCACCCGGCACCGCCTCGGCGAGGGCACCGCCTGGTACGTGTCCACGCGTCTCGACGCGCACGGCCTCGACGCCCTGCTCGGCTGGGCGGCCGAGGACGCCCGGATCGCCCCGCGCGCCGAATTGCCGTACGACGTCGAAGTCGTGCGCAGGGAAGGCGAGTCGGGCAGTTTCCTCTTCGCGATCAACCACAGTGCCTCGGACGTCAAGGTGCCGCTGGGCGCCGACGGCACCGAACTGCTGACCGGCGAGCGGGCCGCGGGCGGACTCGCGGTTCCCGCCGGAGCCGTGCGGGTCGTCCGACTCGACGGCTGAGCCGACTCCCCTCCGCCCGCGAGAGCCGTGAGCCGCGGGCGGAGGGGGACGTCCGACGTCCGGCGCGCGTGCGTTCTTGTGCGGCTGCGGCCGTGTTGGTTTGCCAACTCCTGTTCTGGTGGGGGGAGTTCGTGTCCTGGTGGGTTACCGCGTCCCGTTCGTTGTTCTGCGCCTCAGCGCAGACGCCACCGATCTGCTGACCGGTGAACGTGCCGCAGGCCTGCGGCACGACGGCGGCCGGCGCGCGTGCGTTCTTGTGCGGCTGCGACGGTGTGGTTCGGCCAACTCCGGCTGCGGAAGGCGGAGTTCGTTCCCTGTGGTCTCCGCACGTCCCGCCCGTTGCCCCATGCCCCGCCGGTGACAAGCGCGCCGAACAGGAACGGTCGGTCCCGGACAAGGGGCACCGAGTCCGGGACGAGGCGGACCATGCTGCGGGAGAGTGGGAGGGCGCGGCAAGCGGCGCGCAGGACGGAGGGGCACGAGATGCTGAGGACTCCGGCAAGTCAGCGGCGACTGGACATCCTGGAGTGGCTGAGAGATCCGGCCGCCCACTTCCCGGCCCATCGGTATCTGGACGAGGCCGGGGTCGGCTCGGAGGCGGTGGCGGCCAAGCTGGGCGTGCCCCGTCAGGTGGCCGAGACCCACCTCGAACTCCTCGCGTCCCTGGGCCTGTTGCGCACCCGGCGGATCCGGCTGCGCACCTACTACCGGCGCGACGAGGTCCGTATCGCCGAGGTGGCCCGGATGTTCGAGAAGGGCTGGTAGCGGGACCGCCGGTCCGAGCGTCACACCGTATCCTGCCCGGCGTCAGCTTCCTCCGCTTCCTTTGGCGTCTCCGGTTCGGTGCGGAACGACGCGTCCGGGTCCCCGAACCGCTCGCACAGCAGCCTGCCCACCAGCGCGCCGCCGTACAGCACGAACCCCACGCCGACCAGCCAGGACTCCACCACCAGTACGGTGCCGACCGGGCCGTAGCTGACCGCGTTGGTGACCAGGAGCGGGGTGAACACCAGGTACGAGAACCAGCGCAGGCCGACCAGGCCCGCCATCGTGGCGAGCGCGCCCGGCAGCAGATAGCGCCAGTGGACCTGGCGGTTGAGCAGGAAGTGCGGGCCCCACCAGAAGAACAGCAGGCCGGCCGCCATGCTGAGCAGGATCCGGGGCGTGCCCGCGAGGACGTTGCGGGTCTGCACCTGCGCGTACAGATAGCCCATCAGCATGACCAGCCAGATCAGCTGTCGCCAGATGCGGTGCCAGGGCGCGCCGGCCGGGCCCCACACATGCTCGTAGCCGCTCTGCACACTCGACGCGAAGGACAGGCCGAACAGTGCGAGCAGCCCCACGCTCCAGGCGCTGGTGGTGCCGATGACCTTGCGGGGCGGGGTGAAGACGTCGGTGAGCGCGCGGGCCGAGCGGCCGGACAGGTCCATGCCGTCCACCAGCCACAGCGCGAACCCCCCGTGCCCGATCGGATCGGCCGCGGCCACCACGATCAGCAGCGGCGCCAGTGTGACCAGGGCGAGCGTCGCGAAGCCCATGGCCCGGTGCAGCAGCTCCAACTCCCGCCCGCGCCGGTTGAGTTCGGCGAGCCCGAGGCGCTTCCAGGCGGTGCGGACTCGGTTCACCGGGGCGTTCCCGCGCGGCGGGCGGCCGGCCACGTCATGCGAGGCCCCCTTCTCACTTCTCGCCTGTCGGCAGCGCGATCCGGGTCACCGGGAATACGCTCGGCAAACGTGCCCGGGTGCCGCGATGACCGGGAAGAACAGCAAGCGTACGCGCGCCGGGCCCAACCGTGGAGGTGTTCGTGGACCGACCCAGTGCACTGCTCGCCCGCCGATTTGTCGCGATCGGGGGCGTGGGTCCCGAGGACGTGGTGGCCGACGCCCGCGGCCGGGTGCTGACCGGCGTCGAGGACGGCCGCATCCTGCGCCTCGACGGACTGATCGACCCCGAGGCGGTGCGGGTCGAGACCCTTGCCGACACCGGCGGACGGCCGCTCGGCCTCGAACTCCTCCCGGACGACGCCCTGTTGGTGGCCGACGCGGAACGCGGGCTGCTGCTTGTCGACCTGGCGGACGGAACCGTGCGTGTCCTCGTCGACTCGGTGGCGGGGGAGCGGCTGGTGGGCTGCAGCAACGTGGTCGCGCTGTCGGACGGCAGCGCGTACTTCACCGTCTTCAGCCTTCGCTACCCGATCGACCGGTGGATCGGCGACATCGTCGAACACACCGGCACGGGGCGGCTGTTGCGCCTGGCACCCGGCGCCGACACTCCCGAAGTCCTCCTGGACGGACTCCAGTTCGCCAACGGACTGGCCCCGAGCGCCGACGAGTCCTTCCTGGTCGTCGCGGAGACCGGCGCCCGCCGGCTGACCCGCTACCAGCTCACCGGACCGAAGGCGGGCGAGAGTGAGTCCTTCGTCGACGATCTCCCCGGAATGCCCGACAACCTCTGGCGCGCCGGCCCGGACGGACCGATCTGGGTGGCGCTGGCCGGCCCGCGCGTCGCGCCGCTCGAACTCCTCCACCGGGCCTCACCCGCCGTACGGCAGGCCGCGGCCCGGGTAGCCGTGCGCGTGCCCTTCCGCCCCACCGGCATGATCGGCGCCATGGCGTTCGACGACGACGGAACCGCCGTCCACCACCTCGTCGCGCACGGCTCGCCGTACCGGATGGCCACCAGCGTCTGTGAGGCCGCCGGGCACCTGGTGCTCGGCAGCGTGCGGGAGCGCGGGATCGCGCTGTGCGAGCCGCCCGCCCCGAAGTGACCCCGGCAGGTCACCGGCGTTACCCTGATGCCCGGCCGCGAGCACCCCTCGCGGCGCGGCGGTGGGGCCCGCCGTACCCGAACCGCGGCAGAGGTGCCGCCAACGGTCCCTACTTGTAGAGGCGTGTGCCCCCAGGGCCCCCGACGAGTAGGAGACGTACGGCCATGACAGCTCCCGAAGCAGAGAGCGTCCGCGCCCGGCCACAGGCCCCGCGGCCGTCTGTCTGGCGCGGTCAGGGACCCGTCGTCGCGGTGGTCGCGCTGGGCGGCGCGATCGGCGCCACAGGGCGCTACGCGGCCTCCCTGTGGTGGCCCGCGCAGAGCGGCGGATTTCCCTGGACGACGTTCTGGATCAATGTGGTCGGCTGCGCCGTCATCGGCGTGTTCATGGTGGTCATCACCGATGTGTGGGCCGCGCACAGGCTGGTGCGGCCGTTCTTCGGCACCGGGGTGCTCGGCGGCTTCACGACCTTCTCTACGTACGCCGTCGACATCCAGAAACTGATCGACGCGGGCCATCCCCGCACGGCGCTGGCCTATCTCGCCGCGACCCTGCTAGCGGCCCTCGCGGCGGTGTGGCTCGCGGTGACGGCGGCCCGGCGTGTCCTGAAGTGGAGGCAGCGATGACCAGGCTGACCGGCAGCGCCCTGCGCGTGACCGTCTTCATCGGCGAGAACGACACCTGGCACCACAAGCCCCTGTACACCGAGATCGTCCACCGCGCGCACACCGCCGGGCTGGCCGGTGCCAGTGTCTTCCGGGGCATCGAGGGCTTCGGCGCCTCCTCCCTGATCCACACCACACGGCTGCTGTCGCTCAGCGAGGACCTGCCGGTGGCGATCGTGATCGTCGACACCGAGGAGCGCGTACGGGCCTTCCTGCCGCAGCTCGACGAACTCGTCACCGAGGGACTCGTGATCCTCGACGACTGCGAGGTCATCCGGTACGTCGGCCGCGCCGACGAGCCCGGCGAAACAGGCGTGAAGGGTAAGAGGTCGTTGTGAACTGGCTGTTGGTCGTCGCGGGAGCCGCCGTCGGCGCCCCGCTCCGCTATCTCACCGACCGCGCGGTGCAGACCAGACACGACTCCGTCTTCCCCTGGGGCACCTTCGCGGTGAACGTCACCGGCTGTCTGATCCTGGGCACCCTGACCGGAGCGGTGTCCGCCGGCGCGGCCGGCTCGCATCTCCAACTCCTCGTCGGGACAGGCCTTTGCGGGGCCCTGACGACGTACTCGACCTTCTCGTACGAGACACTGCGACTGACCGAGACGGGGGCGGGGCTCTATGCCGCCGCCAACGTCGTCGGCAGCGTGACGGCGGGCCTCGGTGCGGCATTTGTCGGGGTGTCGATCGCGCAGGCCCTGTGGGCGTAAGAAATCGGGCGGATCCCGCGCCCGTGCAGGACCGCCTCCAGCGCTATTGTCTACAGCACTGTCGACCAATCCCGAAGAACTGGATCCCATGAGCGTCATCAGCGTCGGTCAGGCCGCCGTCCTCGGAGTCGTCGAGGGGGTGACCGAGTTCCTGCCCGTCTCCTCCACCGGCCATCTGAAGATCGTCGAGGGGCTGATGAAGATCCCCGTCGACGACGATTCCGTCGTCGGGTTCTCGGCCGTCATCCAGGTCGGCGCGATCGCCGCCGTCCTCGTGTACTTCTTCAAGGACATCGTGCGGATCGTGACCGCGTGGGGCCGTGGTCTGCGCAATCGCGAGGAGCGCTATCACCACGACTACAAGTTCGCCTGGTGGGTGATCTACGCGACGATCCCGATCGTGCTGGTGGGTCTCGCCGCGAAGCCGCTCATCGACGGCCCGCTCGGCTCGCTGTGGGTGGTCGCCGCGTCGCTGATCGTCGGCAGTGGGGTCATGTGGGCGGCAGACCAGATGGGCCGGCACAAGCGCGGTGAGGACGACACGACCTTCAAGGACGCGATGCTGGTGGGCAGTTCGCAGATCCTCGCGCTGCTCTTCCCCGGCTTCTCCCGCTCCGGCGCCACCATGTCCACCGGTCTCATCCTCGACCTGGACCGGGTCGCCGCCACCCGGCTCTCCTTCTTCCTCGGCATCCCCGCCCTCACCGGCGCAGGCATCTACGAGCTGAAGGACGCTCTGGGCGCGGGGGTCGGCGCGGCGCCGCTCGCCGTCGGCACGATCGTGTCGTTCGTGGTGGCCTACGCCTCCATCGCCTGGCTGCTGAAGTTCGTCGCGAAGCACTCCTTCAACGCGTTCGTGATCTACCGGATCATCATCGGGCTGCTGCTGTTCGGCCTGCTCGGCACGGGTGTGCTCAACAGCTGACACCGCATGGTCGATCATGACGGAGGGCGTGAAGCCGGATTTTCAGGCTGCGCGCCCTCTGTATTTTTCTTTTCCGACCGCTTGACAGCACTGTCCCGTCACCCGCAGGATCACGTCCGTGAACCTGTCAGACAGCCAGACAGGTGGAGTCGGACCGCGGCGCGTCAGCGCCATGGAAGCGGTGCTCGTCCACCTCCGCGGCGCCATCGAGCGCGGCGACTACGCCATCGGCGACAAGCTGCCCTCCGAGGCCGAGCTGTGCCGCACCCTGGAGATCAGCCGACCCGTGCTCCGCGAGGCCCTGCGGGCCCTGCAGACCATGGGCCTGACCGTCTCCAAGACCGGCAAGGGCACCTTCGTGGTCGCCAGCGCCGTGGAGGACCCCACCTTCGGCGACTACGCGGCCAGCGACCTCCTGGAAGTGCGCCGCCATGTCGAGATCCCGGTCGCCGGGTACGCGGCACTGCGCCGCACCCCGGAGAACCTGGACCACCTGGCGCACCTCCTGGACCGGATGGAACGGGAGACGGACACCACCGCGTGGGTCGCGATGGACACCCTCTTCCACCTCGCGGTGGCGGAGGCCGCCCAGAACCCGGTGTTCCGCCGGGTCATCGAGGAGATCCGCGACGCGCTGGCCCGCCAGTCCGCGTTCCTCAACGAACTCGGCGGCCGGCGCGAGCAGTCCAACCGCGAGCACCGGGCGATCGTCGAGGCGCTGATCGACGGCAGCGAGCCGGACGCCGTCGAGGCCATGTCCCACCACCTCGACCGGGTCGAGACGACCCTCACCGACATCGTGCGCCCCGCGCGCACGGACACCCCCACGGAAGGCGGACCCGAGGCGTGAGCGACCAGTCCCTGCACGGCAGCGACCAGTCCCTGCACGGCAGCGAGCAGTCCCTGCGCGACGGCGTGCAGAAACGATCCGGCCATGTCGACGCCGGAGACGCCGGCTACAGCAAGTCCCTGAAGTCCCGGCACGTCAACATGATCGCCATCGGCGGCGCGATAGGCACCGGCCTCTTCCTCGGCGCCGGCGGCCGCCTCGCCGACGCCGGCCCCTCCCTCTTCATCGCGTACGCGGTCTGCGGACTCTTCGCCTTCCTCGTCGTCCGCGCCCTCGGCGAACTCGTCCTCTACCGGCCCTCGTCCGGCGCCTTCGTGTCGTACGCCCGAGAGTTCCTCGGCGAGAAGGGCGCCTACGTAGCGGGCTGGATGTACTTCCTGAACTGGGCCACCACCGGCATCGCCGACATCACCGCGGTGGCCGTGTACACCCACTACTGGGGCATGTTCTCCGACATCCCTCAATGGTTGATCGCATTGATCGCTCTCGCGGTCGTGTTGACGGTCAACTTGATCTCGGTCCGGCTCTTCGGCGAGCTTGAGTTCTGGTTCGCGATCATCAAGGTGAGCGCGCTCGTCGTCTTCATGCTGATCGGCATCTTCCTCCTGGTCACCCAGCACCAGGTCGACGGCACCACCCCCGGTCCGTCCCTGGTCACCGACAACGGTGGCATCTTCCCCAACGGCCTGCTGCCCATGCTCCTGATCATCCAGGGTGTCGTCTTCGCCTACGCCTCCGTCGAGCTGGTAGGTGTCGCCGCGGGCGAGACCGAGAACCCCGAGAAGATCATGCCGAAGGCGATCAACTCGATCATGTGGCGCGTCGGTCTCTTCTACGTCGGCTCGGTGCTCCTGCTCTCGATGCTGCTGCCCTGGAACAAGTACAGCGCCGGCCAGAGCCCCTTCGTGACCGTGCTGTCGAACATCGGCATCCCGGCGGCGGGCGGCGTCATGAACCTCGTCGTCCTCACCGCGGCCATGTCCTCGCTCAACTCCGGCCTCTACTCCACCGGCCGCATCCTCCGCTCCATGGCGATGTCCGGCTCGGCCCCGAAATTCACCTCGGTGATGAGCCGCAGCCAGGTCCCCTACGGCGGCATCCTGCTCACCAGCGGCATCTGCGTCCTCGGCGTCGGCCTCAACTACGTAGTGCCCGCCGACGCGTTCGAGATCGTCCTCAACTTCGCGGCGATCGGCATCCTCGCCACCTGGGGCATGATCATGCTCTGTCACTTCCTCTTCTGGCGGAAGACCGAGAAGGGCGAACTCTCCCGGCCCAGCTACCGGTTGCCGGGTTCCCCCTGGACCGAACTCGTGACGCTGGCCTTCCTCGCCTCCGTCCTGGTCCTCATGTACGCCGACGGCGGCGCCGGACGCACCACCGTGCTGTGTCTGCCGCTGATCGCCGCCGCGCTGGTCGCCGGATGGTTCGCCGTCCGCCGCCGCGTGGTGAGCACGTCCACCACCGCACCCGACGCGTGAGACCCACGCCGTCCTGACCTGACAGGCAGCGATGTACAGCAGTCCCCTCGCGGACCCACCCCTCATCCGTGAACCCCTCCACGCACCCGTCGCCCACCTCATACGCGGCGGAATGATCGAGGGCATCCACTACGGCTCCGTCGTCGTCCTCGACACCGACGGCCAGGTCCAGCTCCAGATCGGCGACATCGAGGCCGCGTTCTACCCGCGCTCGGCGATCAAGCCCGTCCAGGCCGTCGCCATGGTGCGGGCGGGACTACCGCTCGACGGCGAGCTGCTCTCGCTCGCCGCCGCCAGTCACTCCGGCGAGGAACGCCACCTCGCCGGGACCCGGCGCATCCTCGAACTCGCCGGGCTGACCGAGGACGACCTGCGCAACGTCCCCGATCTGCCCTACGACCCGGTCGCGCGCGATGCCTGGGTGCGCGAGGGTCGGCAGCCGTCCCGGCTCGCCCAGAACTGTTCCGGGAAGCACGCGGCGATGTTGTACGTGTCGAAGCTCAACGGCTGGTCCCTCGACGACTATCTCGACCCCGCGCATCCGCTTCAGCAGGCGATCGCGGAGATCGTCGAGGATCTCACCGGCCAGCGGATCGCTCGGGTGAGTGTGGACGGGTGCGGGGCTCCGCTGTTCTCCATCTCGCTGCACGGGCTTGCTCGGGCTGTTTCGCGGATCACCACTGCCGCGCCCGGTACGCCGGAGGCTCGGGTCGCGGATGCGATGCGGGAGTTTCCGGAGATGGCGTCCGGGGCCGGGCGGGATGTGGCCGCGTTGATGCGGGCCGTTCCCGGGCTGTTGGCCAAGGACGGTTTCGAGGGTGTCGAGGTTGCCGCGTTGCCCGATGGGCGGGCTGTTGCGGTGAAGATCGCGGACGGGGCGAATCGGGCGCGGGTGCCGGTCGCTGCGGCTGGGCTTGCGCGGGCTGGAGTTGATCCGGTTCGGCTTGTCGAGTTTGCGGGGGAGCCGTTGCTGGGGGGTGGGGAGCCGGTGGGTCGTGTGCGGCCTGTGCGGGCTTTGGACCCTGTGTCGCCGTTGTCCGCGTGTGCCTAGATCGGTTGTTGGGGCACTGCGGGTCCGGTGGCTGGTCGCGCAGTTCCCCGCGCCCCCAAAAAGACTGCACTCATCCCGATGAAAGAGGACCTGCACCCTCATGAACCGCAGTGAACACGACCTGCTCGGAGACCGTGATGTTCCCGCCGATGCCTATTGGGGTGTTCACACCCTGCGGGCCACCGAGAACTTCGCCATCACCGGTACCCCCATCTCGACCTACCCGCACTTGATCAACGCTCTTGCCGCCGTCAAGGAAGCCGCCGCTCTCGCCAACGAGGAGTTGGGGTTGCTGTCGGCGGAGAAGACGGCCGCCATTGTCGCCGCGTGCCGGGAGATCCGGGACGGGAAGCTGCACGACCAGTTCGTCGTGGACGTGGTGCAGGGCGGGGCCGGCACCTCCACCAACATGAACGCCAACGAGGTTGTCGCCAACCGGGCGTTGGAGTTGCTGGGGCACGGCAAGGGTGAGTACCAATACCTGCACCCGAACGAGGACGTCAACCTCGGGCAGTCGACCAATGACGTGTATCCGACCGCGGTCAAGATAGCGACCGTCTTCGCCGTACACGGATTGATCGCGTCAATGTCCGTACTGCAGGACGCGTTCGCCCGTAAGGCCGTCGAGTTCCGTGACGTGCTCAAGATGGGCCGTACACAGTTGCAGGACGCGGTGCCGATGACGCTCGGTCAAGAGTTCTCCGCGTATGCGGTCATGATTGACGAGGACCGTCAACGTCTTGACGAGGCCGTCCAGTTGATCCATGAGATCAACCTGGGAGCCACGGCCATCGGGACCGGACTCAATGCGCCGGCCGGGTATGCCGAGTCGGCGCGGCGGCACCTCGCCGAGATCACCGGGCTGCCGCTCGTGACGGCGGCCAACCTGGTCGAGGCCACGCAGGACTGCGGGGCGTTCGTGCAGATGTCGGGTGTGCTGAAGCGGGTCGCGGTCAAGCTCTCCAAGAGCTGCAACGATCTGCGGCTGCTGTCCTCCGGGCCGCGCGCGGGGCTCGGGGAGATCAACCTGCCGCCGGTGCAGGCCGGTTCGAGCATCATGCCCGGCAAGGTCAACCCGGTGATCCCGGAGGTCGTCAACCAGGTCGCCTTCGAGGTGATCGGCAACGACGTCACCATCACGATGGCCGCCGAGGCCGGACAGCTCCAGCTCAACGCGTTCGAGCCGATCATCCTGCACTCGCTGTCGGAGAGCATCACGCATCTGCGGGCCGCCTGCCTCACGCTGGCCGAGCGCTGCGTGGACGGCATCACCGCCAACACCGAGGCGCTGCGCGCGAGCGTGGAGAACTCCATCGGCCTGGTGACCGCGCTCAACCCGCACATCGGCTACACGGCCGCCACCGACATCGCCAAGGAGGCCCTCGCCTCGGGCCGGGGCGTGGCCGAACTCGTCCTGGAGAAGGGCCTGTTGCCCGCAGAGACGCTCGCCGGTCTGTTGCGGCCCGAGGTCCTGGCCGGCAGCGGTCCCGTGGCCGTCTGACGGCGGACGCGCACCAGGACCGGACCGGAGGCACAATGGTGATCATGTCCCCCTCGATGACCTTCCTGCCGGTCCTGGAGCGCATCGCCGGCGAGATCGAGCGGACCCCCGGCCGCGGCCGGCCCGCCGACTACATCCCGGCGCTCGCGGCCTGCGACCCGCGCAGCTTCGGGATGGCCGTCGCGGAGCTGGACGGCACGGTCTACGGCGTGGGGGACTGGCGGCAGCCGTTCTCCACGCAGTCCATCACCAAGGTCTTCACCCTCGCCCTCGACCTGGCCCGCGAGGGCGACGAACTCTGGGAGCACGTGGGCCGCGAGCCCTCCGGCAACCCCTTCAACTCCCTTGTCCAGCTGGAGTACGAGAGCGGCATCCCGCGCAACCCGTTCATCAACGCGGGAGCCCTCGTCGTCACCGACCGGCTGCAGACCCGTACCGGCGACGCGGCGGGCGAGCTGCTGTCCTTCCTGCGCACCGAGAGCGGCAACCCGAGCCTCGACTTCGACAAGGAGGTCGCCGCCTCCGAGTCCGCGCACGGCGACCGCAACGCGGCCCTGGCCCACTTCATGAAGTCCTACGGCAACATCGACAACGAGGTGCCCGTCCTCCTCGACCAGTACTTCCGGCAGTGCTCCATCATGGCGTCCTGTGCCGATCTCGCCCTCGCGGCCGGTTTCCTGGCCCGGCACGGCAGCCGCGCCGACGGCAGCCGGCTGCTCACCCTCACCCAGGCCAAGCAGGTCAACGCCGTGATGCTGACCTGCGGGACGTACGACGCGGCGGGCGAGTTCGCCTACCGGGTGGGCCTGCCCGGCAAGAGCGGAGTGGGCGGCGGCATCATCGCGATCGTCCCGGGCCGGTGCACCCTCGCCGTGTGGAGCCCGGGACTCGACGAGCGGGGGAACTCGGTCGCCGGGGTGGCCGCGCTGGACCGCTTCACGACGCTGACCGGGGTCTCGGTCTTCTGACCGGAGCCGCACACGCACGGCGAACTCACTGATAGCGAGGCCCGATCACACGGAGGTCACGCGCAGTCCGCCGCACGGAGAGCGGCACGTCGCTTTCCCGCCATCCGGCGTTGACACGCTGAACGAGTGTTGGCCATGGCTTTTCCCGTCGATCTCCGCCGCTGCCAGGTACTCGGTCTGGCCGGAACCGCCGTCCTCGCGCTGGGCGGTGAGACGGCCGGAGCGCTGCCGTCCGCCGACGTCTTCTCCCCGGCCTCGGCGCAGGCCGCGCTGGGGCTGGTCGGGGTCTACTTCGGTGTCGTCCTGCTGATCGCGGCCTGGCTTCTGCTGGGCAGGCAGATCCGCAGCGCCGAACCGCCGAGCCCGCGCTCCCTGCTGCTGGTCCTCGCCGTGTGGGCGGCCCCGCTGCTGCTCGCGCCGCCCCTGTTCAGCCGGGACGTGTACAGCTATCTCGCGCAGGGCGCCATGGTCGACGCCCACATGGACGTCTACGCGCACGGCCCCGCCGCGCTCGGCGGCCCCCTCGCCGACGAGGTCGCCCCCCTGTGGCAGCACACCGGGGCGCCGTACGGCCCGGTGTTCCTCGCCCTGGCCTCCGGGCTGTCCGGACTGACCCGGGGGCAACTCCCCGCCGGGCTCTTCGGGATGCGGCTCGTCGCCCTGCTAGGGGTGGGACTGATGGCCGCCGCCCTGCCCCGGCTCGCCCGGCAGTGCGGCGCGGACCCGGCCGCCGCGCTCTGGCTGGGCGCCCTCAACCCGCTGGTGCTCCTGCACCTTGTCGCGGGCGCCCACAACGACGCGATCATGCTCGGGCTGCTCGGCATCGGCCTGGTCGCGGCGCGCGGCCGGTGGCCGATCCTGGGCGCCGTCCTCGTCACGCTCGCCGCGCTCGTCAAGGCTCCTGCCGCGCTCGGGCTCGCCGCGGTCGTGCTGCTCCAGATCCGCGCGGGCCGCAGCCCGGCCAAGGCCGTCACGACGACCGTCGTCGCGTCCGCGGTCACCACGGTCGCCGCCACGGCCGTCGCGGGCACGGGCTACGGCTGGATAGGCGCCCTCGACACACCCGTCTCGGCACACAACTGGGCGCTCACCAGCCTCCTCGGCCGCGCCACCGGCGCCCTGCTGGAACACCTCGGCAGCAGCCTGGCCCCCTTCGCGATCCCGGCGTGGCACGCCCTCGGACTGGCGGTCACCGGCGCGGCCGTCCTCGCCATATGGTTCCGCCTGCGCCCCAGCCCGGTCTACGCGCTCGGCCTGAGCCTCGCCGTGGTGGCCGCCTTCGGCCCGGCCATCCGCCCCTGGTACGCCCTGTGGGGCCTCTTCCTCATCGCCGCCGCAGCGCCCAGCACGTCCGTACGGCACCGAGTGGCCGCCGTGACCGGCGTCCTCGCGCTCGCCGTCCTGCCGAGCGGCGGACCCGCCGACATCGGACAACTCGTCCTGGCCGTCTCCGGCGGCGTCCTCGCCATCGTCGTCCTCTGGCAGGCCCGCCAGGCGGCAGAAGCCCCGGCCCTGGGACGTACGGCATGAGAACACCCACCACCGACCGCGGCCGAATCCTCCTGGTGCTGGCCCTCGCCACCACCGTGACCGTCTTCACCGCGACCGTCCCACTGCTGCGCGACTGGTTCGACCTGCGGGTCTACTACGGCACCGTCCACACCTGGCTCCACCACGGCGGCCGGATCTACGACTACCACGTGCCCGGGACGGCCTACGGCTTCACCTACCCGCCGTTCGCCGCCGTCAGCATGGCCCCGATGGGCTACCTCGGGCTCGGCACCGCGATCGTCGCCGCGCTGATCCTCAACCTGGTCGCCCTCGCCGTGGTGCTGCGCATCCTGGCCGGTCCCGGATGGCGGCGCTACGGCTGGTTCGGGTGGGCTCTGGTGGCCTGCGGTCTCGCGCTGTTCGAGCCCTTGCGCGACACCTTCAGCTTCGGGCAGGTCAACCTCCTGCTGCTGGCCCTGGTCCTCGGTGACGGCTGGCTGCTCTCCACCGGCCGGGGCCGCTGGGCGGGCTTCGGCATCGGACTCGCCGCGGCCATCAAGCTCACGCCGGCGCTCTTCATCGGCCTGCTGCTGGTGGCCAGACACTGGAAGGCCGCCGCGGTGGCGACGGCCGTGGCGCTCGCGGCGACCGGGCTCGCGGCCCTGGTGGACCCAGGTGCCTCGAAGTTCTACTGGACCCGGGCGATGTGGGACACCACCCGGGTGGGTCGCCTCGACTACGTCTCCAACCAGTCCCTTCAGGGCGTCCTGGCCCGCCTCGGCGAGACCGGCCGCCCGCTGTGGGCGACGGTCGTCCTGCTCGTGCTGTGCGTATGGGCGGTGCGAGTACGGCGTGCGGTCGTCGCGGGGAACTGGACGGCGTCCTTCGCGCTGACCGGGCTGACCGCGTGTCTGATCAGCCCGATCACATGGGTGCACCATCTGGTGTGGCTGCTGCCTTCGTTCGCCGTGCTGGTCCGCGCGGGGCACCCGCGGATCGCGGGCGCCCTGTACGCGGTGATGTGCACGAGTGTCGTGTGGCTGTGGTTCGACGATTCCTCGGGCATCGACGGCTTCCTCGGCAGCAACACGTACACCTGGGTCACGCTCGGCCTGCTGCTGTGGCTGCCGACCTGTCAGGCCGAGGGAATCCGCCGGCCCTTGAACCGCAAGGCCGCCACCACCGCGCCCGCGCCCAGCACCGCGGCCGCAACGATCGCCGCCGTCTCGGCCCAGCCCGGACCATCGTCCGGTACGGCCGCTGCGGCCACCGGCACGGCGGCGGGCCCCGGTCGCGGACTCGCCCGCAACGCGTCCAGCGAACCCACCGGATACACCCGCCCGGCAGCCGCGAAACCCCAGTCGAGCAGCTCGCGCGCCTCCTCGTACACGGTGAAGCCGCCGCCCGCCTGAGGGTTCATCACCGTGACGACGAGCGACCGCCCGCCCCGACGCGCCGCAGCGACCAGTGTGTTGCCCGCGTGGGTGGTGTAGCCGTTCTTGACACCGATGAGTCCCGGATACGGTTCGACACCGTCGTTGCCGGTCAGCAGCCGGTTGGTGTTCTGGATCGCGTACGAGGACCCGTCACCCGGGAACTCGGCCTCGGCGGTGGAGCAGTACCGCGCGAAGTCCGCGTTGCGCAGCCCGGCCCGCCCGAACACCGCGAGGTCGAAGGCGGAGGACACCTGGCCGTCGGTGTCGTAGCCGTCCGGCGAGATGACATGAGTGTCGAGCGCGCCCAGGGAGCGCGCCTTGGCCTGCATCCGGGCGGCCGTGACGTCCCAGCCGCCGTTGAGGGCGGCCAGGACGTGCACGGCGTCGTTCCCGGAGTTGAGGAAGACCCCGCGCCACAGGTCGGCGACGCGGTAGGTGTGGCCCGCCTCGACCCCGACCAGGCTGCTGCCCTCGCCGATACCGGCCAGGTCCTGTTCGCTGACGCGGTGCCGGAGCCCTGCGGGGAGCGTGGGGAGGACGGTCAGGGCGAAGAGGGTCTTCAGGGTGCTGGCGGGCGGGAGTCTGCGGTGCGCGTCGTGTGCGGCCAGGACTTGCCCGGTGTTGGCGTCCGCGACGAGCCAGGAGAGGGCTGAGACGTCCGGGAGCTGCGGGGCGCCGGGGCGGGGGTGGACCTGGGTGCTGGGATCCGGCCCGGTGTTGGCTGTCGCCGCGGTGGGGGTGAACGCGAGGGCGCCTGTCAGGCAGAGGGCGCAGGCTGACATAGCGATCCGGGGCGAGAATCCGATAGTCATACCGGCAAACGTAGGAACGGAGTCGTCATGGACGGCGATGGCGGGGCCGGGTGGGGTGAGTGTGCACCCGGATGCGCTAGTGATTTGGCTGACGGCCGGTGGGGGCTGGTCGCGCCCACGCGGCGGAGCCGTATGTCGAGACAGCCCCGCGCCCCTGGAAGAGCACGCTCAGGTCAGCTCGAAGGGAGCGTGGGCTGGATGCGGCGTAGGAACGTCGCGTTGTCCGGGGTCTCTCGCATGCGCTCCAGCAGGGTCTCCGTGCTGCTCTGGCCGTCCCTGTTCTGGAGGACGCGGCGCAGGCCGTGCACCGTCGTCAACTCGGCCGGGGTGAGCAGGAGTTCCTCGCGGCGGGTGCCGGACGGGTTGATCTCGACGGCCGGGAACACCCGGCGGGAGGCCAGCTCGCGGCTGAGGCGGAGCTCCATGTTGCCGGTGCTCTTGAGCTCCTCGAAGTAGAAGTCGTCGGCTCGGGAGCCGGTCTCGACCAGGGCGGTGGCGAGGATGGTGAGCGAGCCGCCCTCCTCGGCGAGGCGGGCGGCGCCGAAGAACTTCTTCGGGCCGATCAGCGCGGTCGCGTCGACACCGCCGCTGAGGGTACGGCCGCCGGAGGCCGCCGCATTGTTGTGTGCCCGGCAGAGCCGGGTGAGCGAGTCGAGGAGGATCACTACGTCCTCGCCCGCCTCGACGAGCCGCTTGGCCCGTTCGATCACGAGCTCGGCCAGCGCGATGTGCTGCTTGGGCGCCTTGTCGAAGGTGGAGGCGTACACCTCGCCGCGCACGGAGCGCCGCATGTCGGTGACCTCCTCGGGCCGCTCGTCGAGCAGTACCACCATGAGGCGGGCCTCGGGGTGGTTGCCGGCGACGGCCGCCGCGATCTGCTGCAGCAGTACGGTCTTGCCGGTCTTGGGCGGGGCCACGATCAGTCCGCGCTGGCCCTTTCCGACGGGGGCGATCAGGTCGGCGACGCGTCCGGTGAGTCCGGCCGCCGGGTGTTCGAGGTGCAACCGCTCGCGCGGGTGCAGCGGGGTGAGGTCGCGGAAGTGGCGTCGGCCGCGCAGTTCGTCGGGCGTACGGCCGTTGACGAACGCGACCTCGGTCAGGGCGCGCTGCCCGCCGCGGACACCTTCCACGAGGTCGCCCTTGCGCAGGCCGTGACGGCGGATCAGCGCGGGGGAGACCTGGAGGTCGGTGGGCGCGGGCTGGCAGTTCAGCGCCCGCAGGTGCCCCTTCCCGTTGCCGTCGATGTCGAGGACACCGGTCGCGGTCTGGGTGCGGGGCTGTTGCTGTACGGGGGGTTCGAGTGTGGTGGTCATGATGGGTGGTCCTTTCAAGGACGGTTGCATGTGTCATGCGGAAGGAAGGGGGAGAAGCCGCAGAGGGAGGGCGCATCAGCGCTCCTCGGGGCGGCGGGAACATCACCTCGGGTGCGGCGGAAGAACGCCGGTCGCGAGGTGGTGTGAGGAAGCCGTGTGCCGGTCGGAATCGACGGGCCGGTCGGCGGAGAAGAAGTGGTGCTGGCACCGGCGCCCTGAACGGGGCGTACACAAGTGCTGATCGCACCGTAGCACACCCGGTGCGGTTGCGGCTGTGAGATACGGCTCAGCGGCTCGCCAGCAGGCCGTAGAGGAGGGGAATCCTGGGCTCGGGCAACCGCCACCAGCCGGTCGGGGTCCGCTCCATGCGCGGCCAGCGCGGCCACGGCAGTCCGTCGCTCTCACGGAGCCTTCGGATGTTGAGTCCCGCTGTCGTCAACGCGTTGATGACCTCGTCTATTCCGTGCATCCACTCGTAGCTGTCGGTCGCGTCCGCGACGGCCGGACCGTCGGTGTACGTGAACGTCGCGTCCCGGTGCACCGGACCGCCGCCGCCCAGGTAGTCGTGGCGCAGCAGGAGTTCCGGTCCCTCGCCCGGATTCGGCTTCGGGCCCAGGGAGTTGAGCAGGGGGTGGAACTCGACGATGTACAACAGTCCCCCGGGGCGCAGGAGTTGGGCAACCGCGTCGGCCCAGCGCGGGAGGTCGGGCAGGTAGCACAGGGCGCCCTTGCCGGTGTACACGACGTCGAACTGCCGTTGTCCCAGGGCCTCGACGGCGTCGTACACATTCGCCTGGACGTACTCGACGTCGAGGCCCGCCTTCGCCGCGATGCCGGTCGCGGCCTTCACCGACGCCTCGGAGAAGTCGAGTCCCACGGCTCGTGCCCCGCGCCGCGCGAACGCGAGGGTCTCGGTGCCGAGATGGCACTGGAGGTGGAGCACGTCGCGGCCCGCGAGTTCGCCGAGGTCGTCCCACTCGAAGGCGGCGAACCAGCGGTCCGGGTCCGGGTCGCCGTCGAGGCCGTAGAACCGGCTGGCGAGGTGCACGGGGGTGCGGGCGTCCCAGTTGGCCTGGTTGGCGCGCATCAGCCGGGCCTGGTCGTCGGTGCTCATGGGGACATCCTGCCGTGAAGCCGTGCGGAGTTCCCGGCTTCCCGCCTCATACCAGCCATACGAACCCCCGATGGCCCTTCGTCGACCCATTTCTTGTTCTGGTCAATGGCCGTACCTACGCTGCCACCACCGCACCACGGCGGCACGGGACAAGGGACTTGGCAATCATGGGTCGACTGGCCGGGAAAATCGCTTTCATCAGTGGAACGGGGGCAGGAATAGGGCGGGCCGCGGCGCAGATATTCGCGGCGGAGGGCGCCGAGGTTTTCGGCTGTGACCTCGACGAGGACAGTGCCGCGGAAACCGTGGAACTCGTCGAAAAGGCCGGTGGAATCATGCGGTCCCTGGCACCCGTGGACCTGTCCACCCAGGACGGTGCGCGGGAGTGGATCGAGGCCGGGATCGCGGCCTTCGGCGGGATCGACATCCTCTACAACAACGCCTCCGCGCTGCGGAACGGCCCGTTCGAGACCATGCCCGCCGAGGACTGGTACTTCACCATCAAGAACGAGCTGGACATCCCCTACTTCTGCACCCAGGCCGCCTGGCCGCACCTGATCGCCCGTGGTGGTGGGGCCGTGCTCAACGTCGCCTCCGTGGCCGCCGTACGCGGGGCGCCGTTCATGCCGATGGTGCCCCACGGGGCCGCCAAGGGCGGGGTGCTGGCGATGAGCATGCACCTGTGCGCGGCCGGCGCCCCGCACCGCATCCGCGTCAACACCATCGCCCCGGGCATGACCCGCACCTCCGCCACCGCGCCCTTCCTCGACGATCCGGACGGTCCCAGGGCCCAGTTGGAGGCGCGCATCCCGGCCGGCCGGGTGGGGCAGCCCGAGGACATCGCGCGGGCCGCCGCCTTCCTCTGCTCCGACGAGGCGGCCTTCGTCAACGGCGCCAACCTCATGGTCGACGGCGGCGACAGCGCGATGGCGGGCTGAGCCGCCGTGACCGTCCGACTCGACCACGTGGGCGTCAACGTACGCGACCTGACCGCCCAAACCGCCTGGTACCAGGGTGCGTTCGGCCTCAAGACCGTCTTCGAGTTCCATCTCGAAGGGCCAGGTCTGCGGGGTGTCGTCCTGGAGCATCCGCGCGGCTGGCGCATCGAACTGCTCGCCAGACCCGGCTCCGCCCCCGGCCTTCGCGCACCGGACCCGATGACCGCCGTACTCACCGAGGGATACGGGCACTTCGCGGTCACCACCCCCGAACTCGACCCCGTCCACGAGGCGTTGGTGGCCCGTGGCGCGGGCGAGGTCATGGCACCCGGGCCGTCCCCCGAGCCCGGAGTACGCATGGCCTGGGTCAGCGACCCCGAGGGAAATCTCATCGAACTCATAGAGAAAAACGCAGAGTGAGGGCACGCACGATGACGGATTCGATCTCCTTGAAAAGACTGGACCCCGGAACGCTCATAGCGTGCTGTCTCGCGGTCGCGGCGGCACAGTTGTGCATTACCGTTCCCTCGCCCATCAACGGGGAAATCCAGGCCGCATTCGGCGCCTCGGGTTCCCAGGTCGCCTGGGTCACCTCCGCGTTCATTCTCCCCACCGCGATTCTGGAACTGAATTTCGGTGTGGTGGGCGATCTCTTCGGCCGCAAGCGGCTGTTGGTGCTCGGCGGGCTCGTCCTGGCGCTCGGTGAACTCCTCAACGCCACCTCGCAGAACATCACCATGATGTGGACCGGGCAGGCCCTCGCCGGCATCGGCGCCGCCGCGCTGTTCCCCAGCTCCCTCGCGGTCATCGCGGCGGCCACGCCGGACGGCAAGGACCGGGCGAAAGCCGTCTCCACCTGGGCGCTGTCGATCTCCCTCGCCTCCGCGCTCGGCCCGCTGTCCTCCGGGGTCCTCGCCACGGTCGCCGACTTCCGCTGGGCGTTCGTACCGCCGGTCGTGCTCGGTCTGATCGTCGCGGGCGCCTGCTGGAAGCTCGTCACCGACTCCAAGGCACCCGAGGGCCGCGCGCTGGACTGGCCGGGCCAGATCACCATCGCCGTCGGCCTGACTGCCCTGCTCTGGGGCGTCATCGAGGGCGGCGGCCGCGGCTGGGGCAGCGCGGCGATCGTGGGCTCGCTGACCCTGGCGGCCGTCGCGCTCGTCGGGTTCGTCGTCGCGGAGACCCGCGCGGCCTCCCCGATGTTCAACCTGGGCCTGCTGAAGATCCCCTCGTTCGCGGCGGCGGCCGTCGTCGCGTTGGCCGGCATGTTCGGCTTCATCGGCACCGCCTACTGCGTCTCGATCCGCCTCGGCGCGGTGATGCACCTGAGCCCGCTGCGGGCCGGAATGCCGTTCGTGATCCTCCAGCTGATCCCGCTGCTGCTGGCGCCGGTGCTCAGCAAGATGCTCACCCGCGTCGACGCCCGCTGGCTCCTGATGGGCGGTCTGCTGCCCATGGCCGCCGGACAGTTCTGGATCGCCGCCCTGCCCATCACCACCACCTCCCTCGCCGCCTTCATCGGCCCGGTGCTGCTGCTCGGCGTCGGCTTCATCTGTGTGGTGTCCTCGCTGACCTCCGCCGCCGTGAACGCCGTACCGATCAACATGACCGGCATGGCCAGCGGCGCGACCAGCCTGGTCCGCGAGTTCGGCCAGGGCCTGGGCCCCGCCGTCATCAGCACCATCGCGATGAGCGCCGCGTCCTCCGCCCTCGTCGGCAAGCTCAGCGGGGCCGACGCGGGCATGGAGAAGGCGGTCGGACCCCTCGCCGTCGTCAACGCGGGCAGCGCCCAGGCCAAGGCCGCCGCGCAGGCCGCACTCGGCCACGGCATGGCTCTCGGCGTGGTGATCTGCGGCTGCGCCTCCCTGCTGGGCGCGGTCGTCACCCTGCTGCTGGTGCGCAGGAACACCGAGCGCGCGACCGTGGAAACGGGGGAGCCGTCGGTGCAGGCGGCGACCGCGTAGGACGTACGTCGTAGGAGGAGGCCGGGGCCCTGTCGCCCCGGCCTCTTCGTGTTTCCGGAGAAGTTTTCCGAAGGGGGTGTCGATCCGGCCCGGCCGCGTTCGTCGGTGGGGTGTAGGAAGCTCATGAGGACCGGGAGGATCCATGAAGTACATGCTGCTCGTGTGCGGCGACGACACCGCCGACGCCTCCGGGATGGCACCCGTCGAACCCTGGGTGGAGGAACTGGGCGACCGCGGCGTACGGCTGCACGGCCACCGGCTCGCGCTGCCCGCCGACGCCGTCACCGTACGGGTGCGCGGCGGGGAGGTGCTCCGTACGGACGGGCCGTTCGCGGAGACCAAGGAGTACGTCGCCGGATTCGACATCCTGGAGTGCGACACCCTAGAGGAGGCCGTCGAGGCCGCCGGGAAACACCCCGTGGCCACCATCGGCGCCATGGAGGTGCGCCCCTTCTGGCCGATGGACGGCGAGGAGGACGGCGAGACGCAGATCCGCGCGCTCGACGCCGAACGGCTCGGGACCGCGGCCTTCCGCAAGGCCGTGGAGGACGTCCTCGGGGGCGTGACCTGGCCCCTGACCCGCGAGGTGCTGGAGTTCCGCGTCCACGTCGACGAGTCCGTCGCCTTCGGCCATGCCCTCGTCCGGCTGCGCGGGACCCGCACCGACGGCCGGCCCCTGGACGACGTACTGCGCGTGACCACCGGCTACCGCAACACCGGACTGGCCTGGCAGATCGTCCACGAACACATCTCAGCCGTCACCGAGAAGGCCGAGGAGCGGTCATGAAGTACGTCCTGTTGATCTGCACCCCCGTGGACGGCGAGGAACTCAGCCCCGCCGAGATCGCCGCCGACCCCCGCTTCACCTCGTACATCGACGAGGTCCGCGGCCGTGACCTGATGCGCGGCGGGGCCCGTCTGCGGCCGTCCTCCGACGCCACCACGGTCCGCGTCCAGGGCGACGAAGTCCTGCTCAGCGACGGCCCGTTCGTCGAGTCCAAGGAGTACGTCGCCGGCATCGACATCATCGAGGTCGCGGACCTGGACGAGGCGATCTCCCTCGCCTCCCGGCACCCCGCCGCGCTCGCCGGCGGCTCGGTCGAGGTACGGCCGGTCTGGGAGTGAACGTGCCGGACGTCGAGGAGGCGGTCGCCGCCGCCTTCCGCGAGGAGTGGGGCCAGGTCGTCGCCACCCTGATCCGGGTGACCGGCGACTGGGACCTCGCGGAGGAGTGCGCGCAGGACGCCTTCGCCCAGGCGCTCGACCGGTGGCGGCGCGACGGAATCCCGCGCCGCCCCGGCGCCTGGCTGACCACCACCGCCCGCAACCGCGCCCTCGACGTCCTGCGCCGGGAGGCGGTCGGGGCGGCGAAACTCCGGGAGGTCGCGGTGCTGGGGCGGGACGAGGGGCCGTACGACCCGGAGTACGACGGTGACGACGGCGGGGTCGAGGACGACCGGTTGCGGCTGCTCTTCACCTGCTGTCATCCCGCGCTGCCCATCGAGGCCAGGGTCGCCTTGACCCTGCGCGCGCTCGCCGGGCTGACCACCCCCGAGATCGCCCGTGCCTTCCTCGTCCCCGAGGCGACCATGGCGCAGCGGCTGGTGCGCGCCAAGAAGAAGATCCGCAACGCCGGCATCCCGTACCGGGTGCCGCCCGCGCATCTGCTGCCCGAGCGCACGACGGGTGTGCTCGGTGTGGTCTACCTCCTCTTCAACGAGGGGTACGCGGCCACGTCCGGCACCGACCTCGTCCGGACGAACCTCTGCGCCGAGGCGATCCGACTGGCCCGCGTGCTGGCCCACCTGATGCCGGACGAGCCCGAAGTGCTCGGCCTGCTGGCCCTGTTGCTCCTGCACGACGCCCGCCGTGACACGCGCGTGGATGCGGCGGGTGAGTTGGTGACACTGGAGGATCAGGACCGTACGGAGTGGGACCGGTCGGAGATCGACGAGGGCGCCGAACTCCTGGAGACGGCCCTCCGCCGGGGCCGCCCGGGGCCGTACCAGATCCAGGCCGCCATCGCCGCCTGCCACACCACCGCACCCACCGCCGCCGACACCGACTGGGCCGACATCGCGGGCCTGTACGGCGAGTTGGAGCGCTTCGTGCCCTCGGCCGTGGTGCGCCTCAACCGTGCGGTGGCCGTCGGTATGGCCCAACAGCCCGAAGCCGGGCTGGAGTTGGTGACCGAGCTGGAACGGTCGGGTGAACTGGCCGACTACCACCTGCTGCCCGCGACCCGCGCCGATCTGCTGCGCCGCAGCGGTCGTACGGCGGAGGCCGTCGAAGCGTACGGGCGGGCACTGGAGTTGGTGGAGAACGACGCGGAGCGAAGGTTTCTGGAGCGGCGGCTCGCGGAGTGTCGATCCGCGTAGGGGGGCCGTTGTCGGTGAGGTGAAAGCAACCCACGACACCGGAGGTTCCGATGACCGCCCACGCACTTCTGCGCCGCGCACGGCAGATCCTGGTCCGACTGGCGGCCGGGGAATCGAAACCCGGCACGCCTGACGTCTGGCTCGCGGGCCTCCGGCTGGGCGGCTGACCGGGAACAGTCCTCAGCGGGCGTCGAGTTGGCCGGCGAGGAGTTGGAGCCGCTCCGCGTCGAGGCTCCCTTCGGCGGCCGTGCAGACCATGAGGGCGGGACCGGGGTTGCCCGGTATCGGGTAGGCGTCCCAGTCCAGGTTCAGTTCGCCGACCCGGGGATGGTCGAGGCGCATCTGGCCGCGGGTCGGTTCCTCCACGTCGTGGAGGGCCCACAGGGCCGCGAACTCATCGCTGTGGACGGCGAGTTCACCCACCAGCTCGACGGCACGCGGGTGGCCGGGATCGGCGGCGACGTGCGTCCGCAGCATCCCGATCAGCTCCGCGACGGTGGCCGCCCGGTTGGGGCAGGTCCGGTCGGCCTCGGGGCGCAGGAACAGCGCCAGCAGGTTCCGCTCCCGCTGGGGCAGGCGGGTGAAGTCCCCCAACAGGGCACCGCCGAGCGGGTTCCAGGCCAGTACGTCCAGGAAACGGCCGACGACCAGAGCGGGCGCGGTCATGCCGTGCAGCAGCCGTAGCGTGGTGTCCGGTACCTCCTCCGGCTCGTACGAACGCGGTGGGCGGACCGGGTTGCGCGCGGCGGCGGCGAGGCTGTGCAGGTGGCGGGTCTCCTCGGCGGAGAAGCCGAGGGCGCGCGCGAGGGCGTCGAGGACCTGCTCGGAGGGGCGTACGTCCCGTCCCTGCTCCATGCGCTGGTAGTAGTCGGAACTCACCCCGGCCAGCAGGGCCAACTCCTCCCGCCGCAACCCCGCGACGCGCCGCCTCGGACCAGGCTCCAGCCCAACGTCCTCTGGCCGCAGCCGAGTTCGGCGGGTGCGCAGGAACTCGGCGAGTTCGCGTCGGGGATCGTCGCTCATGGTGTGGGGGGAGTCGGTCACCGCGTCAGTATGCCGTCGGTGCGGCCCGCGAGGGTGGGTCTGCCGGACCCAGGAAAAGGAGAACGACCGTGATGCTGCGTGCGCGGTCCAGCATCGGACCAACCACACAGCGGGCCACGGAAGGACAGCGACATGAAGGCCGTTCAGATCACGAGTTTCGGTACTGCGGACGTTCTGCGGGTCAATGAAGTGGAGCGTCCCGCTCCCGGTTCGGGCGAGGTGCTGGTGGCGGTCGAGGCGTCCAGCGTGAACGGGCACGATGTGATCGTCCGGGCGGGGGAGTTGAAGATGGTGTCGGGGCGCCGCTTCCCGATCGGTGTGGGTCTGGACTTCGCCGGTGTCGTCGCCGCGACCGGCTCGGGTGTCGAGGGCTACCGGGTCGGGGACCGGGTGTGGGGCATGGTGCATCCCCGGCAGCGGCACTCCGTCGCGGGGGCGGCCGAGTACGTCGTGGTTCCCGTGGAGCGCATCTCGCACGCTCCGGCGGACCTCTCGTCGGTCGAGGCGGCAGCTCTGGTGGTCGCGGGTTCCACGGCGCTGATCGCGCTGCGCGACAGTGTGCGACTGGCGGGCGGGGAACGGGTTCTGGTGCGGGGCGCGGCCGGCGGAGTCGGCACGGCCGCCGTGCAGTTGGCGCACGCCATGGGCGGCCACGTGACGGCGCTGGCCCGCGACCGCCACGCCAAGATCCTGACCGAGCTCGGCGCCGACGAGGTCCTGGACTATGGTTCCACCACCTCGGAGCAGATCGGGCCGTTCGACGTCATCGTCGACACCGTCGGCACCGAACTGCACTGCTACCGCGGCAGGTTGGCCAAGGGCGGCCGGATGGTCACCGTCGGACTGTCCCCGTCCGCCATCGCCGCGATCGCCGCGTCGAGCGTGCACGGCTCCCGCCGCATCCGCACCTTCAGCGCCAACCCGGAGACTCCCGTGCTGCGGGATGTGGCCGACCGTGTCGCTTCGGGTGCGCTGCGCCCGGTGATCGACAGCGTGTACCCGCTCGCGGACATCGCCGCGGCGCACCAGGCGTTCGAGCGGGGCGGCGTCGTGGGCAAGCACGTGGTGACGGTGCCGCGCGGCTCTCTCTGACGGAGTCCGGTCAGCGGGGATCGGTGCGCAGGTCGATGCCGCGGTCGTGGGCGTCGGCGGTCACGATGCGTGTCGCCATCCGCGACAGCAGCTTCCGGTCGGTGCCGGGAAGCGGCTCGACACACTTCTCGATCCGCTCGGCGAACTGGGCGGCGACCTGCTCCACGAGCTGCCGGCCGGCGTCGGTGATCGACACCTGGAACGAGCGGCGGTCGACGGTGCTGGCCGTACGGGTGACCAGCCCCCGGCGCTGCGCCCGGTCGACAAGGCCCGTGATCGAGGACTTGTCGAGGCCGAGGTGTCGGCCGAGCTGGTTCATCGTCGGCTCCCGGTCCCGCAGTATCCCGAGCATCCGGGTCTGGACGACCGACATGTCGTACTGCGCCGCGATCTCGGCGAGGGCGCTCTGCACCAGGAACGACAGCTGGGCGAGGCCGTCGACCAGGCCGAGGTCCTCGGTGGCCGGGGGCGGGGTGTCGTGCGGTGGCGTCATGTTCCGGATTCTACTTGCAAAGGTACGTGACACCTACTACTTTAATTCGTGCCACGTACTTTCTGTTCCACGTACTTTCTGTGTCGCGTACTGTCCGTGCCGCGCACCAAAGCCGAGGAGAGCTCTCATGGACGTCCATGCCGCGGTGGTCCACTCGTTCGACGCCCCGCCCAGCTACGAGCCGTTCGACCTGCCCGCCCCCACCGACGAGGACCAGGAGCTGGTCGACGTCCTCGCCGTGGGCCTGCACCCCCGAGTGCGCACCGGTGCGTCGGGCGGCCACTACACCAGCACCGGCAAGCTGCCGATGGTGCCCGGAGTCGACGGGGTCGGCCGGCGGGCGGACGGCCGACTGGTGTACTTCGTCGCCGACGACGAACTGGCCGGGCCCATGGCCACCCGGACCGTCATCGACAGCCGGCACAGCATCCCGCTGCCCGACGGCGCGGACGTGGTGAAGATCGCCGCGGCGATGAACCCGGCCATGTCGTCCTGGGTGGCGCTGCGCCGCCGCGTCCCGATCGAGGCGGGGCAGTCGGTGCTGATCCTCGGCGCCACCGGCAACGCGGGACAGATGGCCGTCCAGGTCGCCAAGCGGCTCGGCGCCGGACGGGTCGTCGGTGCCGGACGCGACCGGGCCCGCCTGGCGGCCCTGCCCGCAATCGGCGCGGACGCGACCGTCGCGCTCACCGACGACGCCGACGCCACCGCGGCGGCACTGGCCAAGGAGGCCGCCGAAGTCGACCTGGTCATCGACTACCTGTGGGGCAAGCCCGCCGGTGACGCGATCATGGCGGTGCTGCGGGCCCGGGCCGACCGCGGCCGCGCCCTGAACTGGATCCAGATCGGCGCCATGGCGGGTCCCACCATCGAACTCCCGTCGGTGGCGCTGCGCTCGGCGAACTTCCGGCTCCAGGGCAACGGCCAGGGCGCCGTGTCGACCAGGACGTACCTGGAGGAACTCCCCTCCCTCGTCGAGGAGATCGAGAGCGGCGGAATCGCGGTCACCGCCAAGGCGGTACCCCTCGCCGAGGTGGAGAGCGCGTGGAACGCGCCCGACATCCCGGGCGTACGCACCGTCCTGGTGCCCTGACCCCGACACGACCGTCATGCAACTCGCACTGGAACCAACGAAATTACCGAAGGAGCTCGGAGCCATGTCCCCCACCACGGACACCGACGTCATCATCTGCGGCACCGGCGCGGCCGGTCTGACCCTCGCCCTCGACCTCGCCCGCAGGAACATTGCCTTCCTGCTCATCGACAAGGCGCCGCAGCCGTTCGCCGGCTCCCGCGGCAAGGGCATCCAGCCCCGCAGCCAGGAGGTCTTCGAGGACCTCGGCGTGATCGACCGGATCGTCGCCTCCGGCGGCGAGTATCCCGTCCAGCGCGTCTACACCGCCGACGGGCCCATCGACCAGGTCGGCGTGGAGATGTCGGAGCCGACGCCGGAGGAGCCGTACCAAATACCCTTGCTCGTCCCGCAGTTCCTCACCGAGCGCCGGCTGCGCGAACGCCTCGCCGAGCTGGGGCATGCCCCGCACTACAGCAACGAACTCGTCGGCTTCGACCAGGACGCCGACGGCGTGACCGCGCGCATCGCCACCCCGAACGGCGAACAGGCCGTACGCGGAAGGTATTTGATCGGTGCCGACGGGGGATCGAGCTTCGTCCGCAAGACCCTCGGGATCGGCTTTCCCGGCAAGACCCTCGGGGTGCGGGCGATCGTGGCCGACGTGTACGTCGACGGCGTCTCGTCGGACGCCTGGCACCGCTGGGGCGAGGACACCGCCGGGCAGGTCTCCATGTGCCCGCTCTACGGCACCGACATGTTCCAGCTCCAGGCCCCCGTCCCCTTCGACGTCGACCTCGACCTCTCGGCCGAGGGACTCACCGCCTTCCTCCGCGAACGCACCGGCCGCGAGGACGTGGTGATCCGCTCGGTGTCCTGGGCGTCCGCGTTCCAGATGAACGCCCGGCTGGCCGACACCTACCGGCGGGGGCGCGTGTTCCTGACCGGGGACGCGGCGCACTGCCACCCGCCGACCGGCGGACAGGGCCTCAACACCAGCGTCCAGGACGCCTACAACCTCGGCTGGAAGCTCGCCGCCGTACTCCGCGGTGCCCCGGACTCCCTCCTGGAGACGTACGAGCAGGAACGCCGGCCCATCGCCGAAGCCGTCCTCGGCCTGTCCGAGAAGCTGCTCGAAGCGGCCAAGAACCGTGACATCCACCGGGGCCGCGAGGTCAGTCAGCTCGACCTCGGCTACCTGAACTCGTCCCTGTCGCTGCACGGTTCGGCGCGCGACAAGGGCGTCCTGGCCGGCGACCGCGCGCCCGACGCGCCCGTCACCGGCGCGGGCGGCCTGCCCACCCGCCTGTTCAGCCTGTTCCAAGGCCCCCACTGGACCCTGCTGGGCCATGACGTCGACGAGGCATCGGCCCCCGCGCCGCGCCCCGGCCTGCACATCCACACCATCGGCACCCGGGGCGACATCGTCGACAGCGGCGACCGCGTCCAGAGCGCCTACGGACTGTCCTCCGAGCAGTGGGTGCTCGTCCGCCCGGACGGCTACGTCGCCGCCGTGGTCGACACCGCCGAACTCCCGTCCCTAGAAGCCTATTTGGACAACGTCGGCGTCCGTCCCCTCGCGGCGACGCGACCCACCACCACGGAAGCGAGCCCCGACATGCCCACAGAGACCTCGTCCGAGAGCACCGGCGCTCCCCGCACCCGACGGGAGCACCGGCAGGCCCGCACCGCCGCCGAACAGCGGCTCGCCACCGCCCAGCGCGAACTCCACCAGCTCTCGCGCCAGGTCCAGCGTGACCTGCGCAGCGTCCGACGGCACGGCGAGACGACCGCCATCGTCGCCCGCTCGAACTTCGCCGAACTCGCGGTCAAGAGCATCAACCGGCTGACCGCCAACCTCCGCGGCGACCGCGCCGATCAGTAGCGCCCCAGCCCTCACCCACGACGGCCGGCGCCGCCCAGGACGCCGGCCGTCACCGTGCGTCGAGCGCGTTCGTGATCGCCTTCACCCCGCCGTGCGCCGCGTACCCGCCGTCCACGGTGATCTCCGCGCCGTTGACGTACGACGCCTCGTCCGACAGCAGATAGACGACCAGCGGCGCCACCTCGTCCACCGTCCCGGCCCGTCCCTGCGGCGTCAGCGACAGATGGGCCTGTACGAACACCGGGTTCGCGGACGTCATCAGCGGGGTCTCGATGTAGCCGGGGTGGATGACGTTCGTACGGATGCCGCGCGGGGCCAGCTCCAGCGCGGCCACCTTCGACAGGCCGCGCAGCGCCCACTTGCTCGCGGTGTACGCGACCGCGTGATGCGCGGTGAGACCCGCGACCGAGCCGACGTTCACGATGGACGATCCGGGCGGCATCAGCGGTGTCAGCGCCTGGATGCCGAGCAGCGCGCCGGTGGTGTTGACCGCGAACGCCCGGTTCCAGTCGGTGAGTTGGACGTCGCCGAGCCGCGCGCGCATGGGAATGCCCGCGTTGTTGACCAGGCCGTGCACTTCGGTGAGGGAGGCTGCCAGGTCCGCCCAGTCGGCCTCGGACGCCACGTCCAGGTGTCGGTAGGTGACGTCCAGGCCGTCGGCACGCAGGGACGCGGCCAGCTTCTCGCCCGCCTCGTCCAGGACGTCGGTAGCGATCACCGTCGCCCCCTCCCGGGCCGCGGCCGTCACCTCGGCGGCTCCCTGGCCCTGTGCCGCCCCGGTGACGACGACGGTACGACCGGCCAGACGCGTGCGGCTCACGGTTGCCTCCAAGGGGTGCGGGCTGTCTCCCGTCCACGCTAGGAAGCCGCGGTCAGCTCCGGAAACGCACGATCGGCATGGGTGGCATCCGCGCCGGCGATCTCGCGCACCACCGGATCGTCCAGCGACGCGCCCACCTCGCGGACCGTCTCCCGCAGCCAGCGGTGCGCCGGGTCCGCGTGCCGGTTGTGATGCCAGTACATGGCCTCGACGAGGGGTACGTCGGGGAAGGGCGTCGGTACGACGGCACAGCGCGCGAACCCCTCGTAGCGCCGGGCGAGCCGCTCGGGGACCACGGCGACCAGGTCGGTGCCGCTCACCAGGAACGGCAGCACATTGAAGCCGGGCGTGCTCACCTGCACCCGAGGTGTGATGCCCAAGGTCTCCAACTGCCGGTCCGCGGGGGTGAGTTTGCCGACGGCGCAGGCCGCGTGCGGCATCTCCGCGAGGTCGCGCAGCGAGAGCCGTCCGTCCACCAGACGCGGGTTGTCCGGGTCGACGAGACACACGAACCGGTCGTGCATCACGGCCTCGCTGACGCCCGGCAGCTGATAGCCGAGCGGCACGATCATCAGGTCGTGGCAGCGCAGATGTGTCTCCGTCTCCAGCTGCCCGATGACGATCGGGTGGAAGTCGATCCGGATGCCCGGGGCCTCCTGGGCGAGGGCCCGCAGCAGCGGTTCCACGAACACCGTCATCACGTAGTCGGACATCACGACCGAGAACCGCTGCCGGCTGCGCGAGGGATCGAAGTGCCTGGTCAGCGAGAGCGCCTCCTCCGCCTTGTGCAGCGAGGACTGGACGACCGGCAGCAGCCGCTCCGCGAGCGGGGTCAGTTCGTACTCGCGGCCCACCCGCACCAGCAGCTCGTCGTTGAAGTGGCGCCGCAGCCGGGCCAGGGAGCCGCTCATCGCGGACTGGCTGGTGGACAGCCGTACGCCCGCGTGGGTGACGTTCTTCTCCTCCAGGAGGGCTTCCAGAGCCACCAGAAGATTCAGGTCGATTGCTCCCAGACCCATGCGCCTGTCCTTCCGGCCGCGTCGTTGAAGCTCGGTGAAACCGGAGCGTAACGACCGCCTTCCCGCCGAGGAAGAGTCCGGGAGGGAAGTCACAGGGATCCGATAGCTGCCATCGGATCCCCGGATGTGTGCAGGTCGGAAGGGTTGGCCGTCCGGTCTATGGCCTCGGCGTCCGGCCGCGCTTGCGTGCCCGCGGCAGATACACGTCCCTGCGGCCGGGCACCACGCGGTTGGAGAGCGTGCCCAGGCGCTCCACCGCGAGGGTCACCTCGTCGCCGGGCTTCAGCGGCGGCGGGGTGCGCTCGCCGACCCGGCCCCAGAACTCGGCCAGCGCGCCCCAGCCGCAGGTGCCCGAGCCGAGGATGTCCCCGGGGCGCACCCAGGCGTCCCGGGAGGCGTAGGCGATCATCTCCTCGAAGGTCCAGGAGATGTTGGCCAGGGTGTCGCGGCCGATCAGCTCGCCGTTGAGGGTGACCGTCATCTCCAGGTCGAGGAAGCCGTCCGGGTCGCGCCGGTCCTCGACCTCGTCGGCGGTGACCAGACAGGGGCCGAGCGTGTTCGCGAAGTCCTTGCCCTTGGAGAAGCCGAGGCCCAGGTTCTTCTCGGGCTTCTGCAGGTCCCGCGCCGACCAGTCGTTGAAGACCAGATAGCCGACGACGTGCTCACGCGCCTGCTCCGGCGTGAGATCGCGCCCGGCGCGGCCGATGACGACCCCGACCTCCAGCTCGAAGTCGAGCACCGAGCAGCCCGCCGGTACCGGCACCTCGTCGTGCGCGCCGTACGCGGCATGGGGGTTGGTGAAGTAGAAGTTGGGCGCCCGGTACCACTCCTCGGGTACGTGCTCCAGTCCGTCCAGTGACTTCGACACCCCCTCGATGTGTGCCTCGAACCCGACGAAGTCCCGGATGGACGGCGGCTTCAGCGGCGGCAGCAGTCGTACGTGATCCACCGTCAAGTCGCTTGGCCGGCGCAGCGCTTCGGTACCGGCCGCGTGCAGCACCTCCTGCTCCAGCAGGGTCAGTACGGTGACGCCCTCGGGCAGCGGATGGACGGTCCCGTCCCGGACGACCCCGGCGCGCTCCACGCCCTCGTACTCGTATGTCGCGAAACGCATCGCTCACTGCTCCCAGTGGTTGGTGTTGGTAACGGTCCCCGCGCTCAGATAGCCGGCGAAGAGGCCCTTGGGGTCGCGGGCGGCCCGGATCTCCCGCAGCCGCCGCCACTGTTCGTCGCCCATGAACCTCAACTGCCGCACGGTGAAGTCCGAGTCGCCGAGGTACTGGCCGGC
Source organism: Streptomyces sp. NPDC001100 (assembly GCF_053598575.1). Classification (NCBI taxonomy): domain Bacteria; kingdom Bacillati; phylum Actinomycetota; class Actinomycetes; order Kitasatosporales; family Streptomycetaceae; genus Streptomyces; species Streptomyces sp. NPDC001100. Next base: position 170,663 of record NZ_JBSFKO010000011.1, on the reverse strand, counting down.
GGTCACCGGCCGCATGTCGGCCATCGCGTCGTCCAGCCAGGTGCGCAACTCCGCGTCCCGCGCGGGATCGTCGTGGACGACGTACGTGGCGCAGTAGATCTCCGACTGCAACGAGAAGGCCATGTCCGGGAGTTGGCGCACCGGGGCCATGGAGAACCAGATGGTGAAGGTCTGCCGGGTGGGCTGCTCGGTGAACGCCCTGCGGATCGCCGGTACGACCTCCTCGGCCGGGCCGGTCAGCCAGGCGTTGTCGACCAGGTAGCGGTGGCCCTCCGGGTTGGCGGTGCGCTGGCCCGCCAACTGCTCGGCGAGTGTGGTCCGCTGGGCCTCCACGCGGAACAGGGCCCGGTCCGCGTACGGGTTGGCGTGCAGGGGTGCCAGTGCTTCGGCGGCCTGTTCGGCGGTGTCGGTCATCGACACGCCCGTGACCAGCAGCACCGGCTCGTCCAGGTCGGGCGGTGTCTGGGTGAGCGCGACGATCTCCACCAGGTCCGAGACCGTGTGGTGCATGCCGTGCAACCAGGTCATGACCTCGGCGAACAGGTCGAGCGGATACGCGTGCACGGTGTGTCCGAGGTACTTCGGCAGCGGGCGGGTGCGGAGGTGGAAGCGGGTGACGATGCCGAAGAAGCCCGGACCCGCGCCGCGCGCCGCCCAGAACAGGTCGCTGTGGTGCGTTTCGTCGGCGCGCACCAACTCGCCCTCGGCGGTGACGACATCGATCGCCACGATGTTCTCCGCCGCCCAGCCCCAGCCGCGCGCGTTCCAGCCCTGTCCGCCCTGGAGGAGGAAGCCGCCGATGCCGACGGAGGGACAGTGCCCGCCGTTGAAGAAGCGGCCGAACTCGCCAAGATACGGGTTCAGTTCGTCGCCGCCCTTGATGCTGGGGGTCGCCGTCACGATCCCGGTCCCCGGGTCGTACGCCATCTCGCGGAAGCCCCCGAGATCGATCAGCAGCGCCTTCTCGCGCACCGACCAGGCGGCCCAGCTGTGCCCGCCGGAGCGGACGGCGACCTGCCAGCCGCAGTCCAGAGCCAGTCGTACCCCCTCCACGACGTCCTGCTCCGACTCGGCCATCAGGACCGCCGCAGGTGAACGGTCGTACGGACGGCGGGCGTTGAAGACCCGGCCGAAGCAGGCCGCCTCGAAGTCCTCGTCGTCGGGGAGGTGGAGGGTGCCGGAGAAGCGGTTCAGGTTCACAGGTCGGCTCACTTGATCGCGATCGGGTTGACGGGGGCGCCCACCGCTCCGGTCACCGGCAGCGGTGCGGCAACCAGCAGGAACTCGAAGACGCCGTCCGCCGCGCAGTCCTCGGCCAGTGCCTCCAGGTCCCACATCTCGCCCAGCGGGAGGCCCATGTTGGGGATCGCTATCTGGTGCAGCGGGGACATCGCGGGCTGCGGGAACTCGTACGGCCGTACCTCAAGTCCCCACGTGTCGGCAGCGATCGCCGCGATCTCGGTGCGGTGCAGCCAGCCGAGGGTGGTGAAGGAGAGGCCGGGCGCGTCACCGGCGGCGTAACCGCCCCACGCGCCGAGCCGCCGTACGCGGCCGAGTTGGCCGGTGCGGATCAGGACGAGGTCGCCGCGCCGAACCGAACTCGTCGCGCCCTGCGCCTCGACGGTGGCGCGCAGATGTTCCTCCAGGATGGGGAATCCGTCCGGGAGCTCACCGTGCTCGTCGCCGACCGCACGGCCCACGTCGAGCAGGACCCCGCGGCCGGTGAAGACGTCCTTCATGTGCTCGATGCCGGTGACCGAGTCGCCGTCGCCGTTGACGATGGTGCACGGACGGCCGTTCCACGCCTGCTTGTTGTCGTAGATGTGGCCGAGGCCGTCCCACTGGGTGGAGGCCTGAAGGGGCATCACGACGTGGTCGTCGGCGCCGCCGAAGCCGTGCGGGAAACCCTGGGTGCCGGCCGCCGCGTCGGAACCGGTGTCCTTCATGTAGTGCACCGGGTTGATCCGGCCGCGGAAACCGCGCTGCGGGCCGGACTCGTTGAACTCCTGGGCGAGCGAGAAGGACCGCCCGCGCCGCACCAGGCCCACCGCGTGGGCGCGGATCGCGTCGTCGATGAAGTTCAGCGTGCCGAGCACGTCGTCCTCACCCCAGCGGCCCCAATTGCGGTAGGCGGAACGGGCCTTGGCGAGCTCTTCCTCGATCGGGCCGAGAGCGGGGCGGGTCGTCATCGGGTGTGTCCTTTCCACAGCAGGTCGAGAGCGTTGCCCCCGGCGATCGCGGCCCGGTCGGCGGGGTCGAGCCCGGCCGCGTCCAGGCGGGCCACCGGATTGTCGACACCCATGTCGAAGGGATGGTCGGTACCGAGGACGACCCGGTCCGCACCCACCTCCTCGACGAGCCGGCGCAGTGCGCGCGGGGTGTACACCAGCGCGTCGAACCACATCCGCCGCAGATAGGAGCTGGGCGACTCGGCGCAGCCGCGCGCGTCCTCGCGCACCCGCCAGGCGTGGTCCGAGCGGCCGATGTACGTCGGCAGATAGCCGCCGCCGTGTGCCGCCACCAGCTTCAGGCGCGGGAAGCGGTCGAGGACACCGGTGAAGATGAGCTGCGAGAGCGCGACCGTCGTCTCCACCGGCTGACCGACCGTGTTTCCCAGGTAGTTGGTCGCCAGGCGTTCGCCGAGGGAGCAGCCCCAGGGGTGGATGAACACGACCGCGCCCAGTTCCTCGGCCCGCTGCCACACCGTGTCGTGTGCGGGGTCGGCCAGTTCGCGGCCGTCGACCGTCGTGGAGACGCTGATGCCGTACAGGCCATGGACGTTGACCGCCTGGTCCAGCAACGCGACCGCCAGGTCCGGATGTTGGAGTGGGACGGTGCCCAGTCCGAACAGTCGGTCCGGCGCGGTGGCACAGTGGGCGGCGACGGCCTCGTTGGCGGTGCGGGCGAGCCGGATCGCGAGGTCCTGGTCCGCCCAGTAGTGGTGCATCGGCATCGGGCCGACCACCTGGATGTCGACGCCCATCGCGTCGAGGTCCGCGAGGCGGGTGGTCACGTCGGTCAACCTGGTTGCCAGGCACCGGAGTTGGGCGCGGTTGACGGCCAGGGACGCGGGGGAGTGGGCGCGCTGCTCGGCGGCCAGCTCGGCGGCGAGGCCCGGGGTGCCCGCGATCAGGGTGTCGGCGGCGGGGACGGCGAGGTGGCCGTGGAAGTCGACCACCGGCGAGGCGGTCACGCCGCCGCCGTCAGGTTGTCGAGCGTCTCCGACATGATGCGGGCCGGGTCGGCGCCGGGCGTGCCGGGATGGATCTCCCAGTCGGCGAGCCGGAGGGAGTTCTCCAGGACCATCCGCACCCGGGGGAGCCGCCTGGCCATGAAGCGGTCCAGGGCCTGCTCCGTCGGCTCGTCCGCCGTCACCAGCTCCGCCAGCAGCACCGCGTCCTCCATGCACATCGCCGCGCCCTGCGCGATCAGCGGCGGACAGGCGTGCGCGGCGTCGCCGATGACCATCGCACGGCCCCGGTGCCAGGGCCCGTCGACGAGGATCGCCTCGATCCAGCGGTAGTCGACCGCCGTGTCGTCGGGCAGCGAGGCCAGGATCTTCCCCCAGGTCCCGCCGTACCCGGCGCCGCGCTCGCGCAGCAGGGAGAGCGGGGCGCGCGGGCCGATGTGCGAGGTGTCGAGGTTCTCGTCGAGGAGGTAGGCGTAGCACCGGTCCGGCGAGATCGGGCTGTAGCCGGCCTTGAAGCGGGGCCCGCCGTAGTACACCTCGGCGCAGTCCATCTCGGCCGGACGCTCCGCGACGACCCGGAAGATCGACATGCCGACGGGACGGGGCTTGGCGTCGATGCCGATCAGTGCGCGCATCGCCGAGTTGATGCCGTCGGCACCCACGACGAGGTCGTAGCGGCCGGTCGAACCGTCCGTGAAGGCCACGTCCACATGACCGGGCGCCTGGTCGAGCCGGTCCACGCTCAGCCCGAGCCGCACCCGCACCCCGTGCCCGCGCACCGCGTCGCACAGCGCGTCCTGCAGATCGGAGCGCAGCGCGCCCGCCGTGGACGGCAGTTCGGGCCCGCCGGTGTGCGGGGTGCGCAACTCGGTGATCAGCCCGCCGTCGGCCGTGCGCAGCCGCATGATGTCGAACGGCACCGCCCGGGCCAGCACCCGGTCCAGGACACCCACGGAACGCAGCGCCTTGAGCGCGTTGCCTTGCACGGTGATGCCATGGCCCACACCGAACCACTGCGGAGAGATCTCGACGAGCTCCACCTCGGCGCCCCGCTGGGCGAGCGCGAGACACAGCACGCTACCGGTGATGCCGCCGCCGACGACGAGCACCTTCTGTACGGGCATGGGCGATCCTTGCGAACGTAGAAGAAAGGAGTGGGGGTCACCGGGAGAGGCGCGGCCCGAGTTCACGGAAGTGCTCGACGGCCGGCGGCCCGGCGAAGAACGGTCCGACCAGGGCCCGCCAGCGCGTGAAGGCCTCGGACTCCCGGAAGCCGACCATGTGTGCCTCGACCGAGTCCCAGCCGACCAACAGCAGGAAGACTCCCGGCCGTTCGACGCCGCGCAGCAACTCGGCCCAGCGGAACCCGTCGGCCTCGGCCAGCACCTCGCGGGCCTTGCCGAACACCTCCGCGAACTCCCGCTCCCGGTCCGCCTCGACGGTCAGCTCGGCATGCTCGACTATCACGTTCTTCTCCTCGGGAAGTGGGTGCTCCGAGCCTGCGTGGGCGGCCGATCCACGGTCAACGGATCGAGGCATCGGCAAGGGGGACGTCATGCATCCCGTACGGCGATGGAGCCGCAGCTGAGCGGCCGACGGGTCCGCCGCGCGGGGCGCCGCACCACGACCCGGTGGGCCGGACCGGCCGGTGATGGCAGGCATCGCGGATCGCCATTTCCGCCGGATGCCCGGGCTGCCTAGCGTCGAGGGCGAGCCCCCACCCGTACGAGGAGAGCGCCGTGCCCGATCCACAGCCCACCCATGCCGGACCCTTCGCACTCGGTACGTTCGCCTCCGGTGCGGCGGTCTTCCCCGGCCTGGTCACCGGTTCCCGAGTGCGTGACCTCTCCGACCTCGTGCCGTCCGTCCGGGCGCTCGTCGAGGACTGGGACGACTGGCTGGCCCGGCTCGACGGCCTTGCCCGGTCCTCCGAAGGCACCTGGCACGAGCTGGCCGCGCTGCGTGTCCTGACCCCGGTCGAGCCCGGCCAGATCCTCCAGAGCGGCGCCAACTACCGCAAGCACGTGGTCGATCTGGTCGCCGCCGAGAAGGAGAGCGTGCACGGCGCCACCCCCGAAGAGGCCCGCGCCGACGCCGAGTCGATGATGGACGAGCGTGCCCGCAACGGCGTTCCGTACGTCTTCCTCGGCTCCCCGCGCGCGATCAGCGGCCCCTACGACGACATCGTGCTCCCCGCGCTCGGCGAACAGCACGACTGGGAACTCGAACTCGCCCTCGTCATCGGCAAGTCGGGCAAGAACATCCCGGCCGAGGAAGCGATGGAGTACGTCGCCGGATACACGATCTCGAACGACCTCACCACCCGCGACCGCCTCTACCGGCCCGACCTCAAGGCCATCGGCACCGACTGGTTCACCGCCAAGAACGCCGACACCTTCCTGCCGACCGGCCCCTTCCTGGTACCGGCGGCCTTCGTCGGAGACCCCGGAGACCTGCGGATCACCCTGCGCCACAACGGAGTTGTCCGCCAGGACGAGTCGACGAAGGACATGATCTTCGACATCCCGCGGCTCATCGCCTATGTCTCCACGACCACCACCCTGCGCCCCGGCGACCTGCTGCTCACCGGCTCCCCGGCCGGCAACGGCGCGCACTGGGGCGTCTTCCTGAAGCCCGGCGACGTCGTCGAGTCCGAGATCACCGGCCTCGGCCATCAGCGCAACACCGTCAGGAGCGGACAGTGACCTTCCAGCCCATCACCCATCTGCGCCATGTCGACCTGGCCGTACCGGACTTCGCCCGCCAGCGCGCCTTCTACGGCACCACCTGGGGCCTGACCGAGGTCGCCAACGACAGCGGTGTCGCCTTCTTCGCGGCGGAGGGCAGTCCCGAGCAGTACATCGTCCGCATCCGGGAGGACGAGCGGAAGCGGATGGACCTGGTGGCCTTCGGGGCCGTCTCTCCGGAGGCCGTCGACGAGTTGCACGGGCGGCTGGGGCGATCCGGTGGCCAACTCCTCGGTGAGCCAGGTGCGTTGGACACCCCGGGCGGTGGCTACGGCTTCCGGTTCTTCGACCCGGACGGCCGGGTCGTCGAGGTCTCCGCCGACGTCGCCACCCGCGCTCACCGGAAGATCGAGGAGCGCGAGGCGATCCCCGTCCGGCTCTCGCACTGCGTGGTCAACTCCCAGGACCCGGAAGGGCTACGGGACTTCTACGTCCAGCACCTCGGGTTCCGGCTCACCGACACCCTGTACTCGACGCACATGGGCGACCTCATGTACTTCCTGCGGTGCAGCCCCCTCCACCACTCCTTCGCCATCGCCCGGGGACCCCATGTCTCCCTGCACCACGCCTCGTTCGAGATGCGCGGGGTCGAGGAGTACATGCGGGGCACCGGGCGGGCGCTGCGCGCCGGAACCCGGCTCACCTGGGGGCCCGGCCGACACCTCGCGGGCGACAACACCTTCTCCTACTTCCACGACCCGCACGGCAACACCGTCGAGTACACGACCGAACTCGCCGTTCTCGAAGAGGACGTGTGGCACCCGGGCCGCCATGACGTCGACGACCCGATCACCCAGGACCAGTGGGGCACCGCCGACCCGATGAGCGAGTCGGTCGCCAAGGAGCAGTTCAACGACCCCGACGTGCTGTTCGAAGCACCGCCGGTCTGACCCCCCGTCTGTCGCGAACCACCCGCAGAAAGGCCGCAGTTGTGGCAACGATCCTGAAGCACGCCGTGCCCAAGGCGGAGGTGACCGCCTCCCTCGACCAGGTGCGTGAGACCGTGACCGGCGTCATCGCGGACATCCGTGAGCGCGGTGACGCCGCCGTGCGCGCCTGCTCCGAGAAGTTCGACAAGTGGAGCCCCGACTCCTTCCGGCTGTCCGACGAGGAGGTCGAGAAGATTGTCGCGTCGGTGCCGCAGCAGGTCATCGACGACATCCGCTTCGTCCAGGACCAGGTGCGCGGCTTCGCCCGCCACCAGCTCGACTCCCTGCGGGAGTTCGAGGTCGAGACCCTGCCGGGAGTGCGCCTCGGCCAGAAGCACATCCCGGTGCAGGCGGCGGGCGCCTACATCCCCGGTGGCCGCTACCCACTCACCGCCTCCGCCCACATGACCATCGTCACCGCCAAGGTCGCGGGCGTACCCCGGGTCGTCGCCTGTACGCCGCCCATCCACGGCGAGATCCCGGCCGCCACCGTCGCCGCCATGCACCTCGCCGGCGCCGACGAGATCTGGCTGCTCGGCGGGGTGCAGGCGGTGGCCGCCATGGCCGTCGGAACGGACACGATGCGGCCGGTGAACCTCATCGCCGGACCCGGCAACGCCTATGTCGCCGAGGCGAAGCGGCAGCTCTTCGGGGAGATCGGCATCGACCTGTTCGCCGGACCGACCGAGATCCTCGTCCTCGCCGACGAGCAGGCCGACCCGTTCGTCTGCGCCGTCGACCTGCTCTCCCAGGCCGAGCACGGCCCGGACTCCCCGGCCGTCCTGATCACCACCTCCCGCGAGGTCGCCGAGCGGACCGTCGCAGAGGTGGAACGCCTCCTGCCCGCCATGCCCACCCGCGACTTCGCCGGGCCCGCCTGGCGCGACCACGGCCAGGTGCACGTCGTCGACACGCTCGACGAGCTGTACGCTCTCGCCGACGAGTTCGCCTTCGAGCACGTGGAGGTGCTGACCGCCGAACCCCGCCTCGCGCTGGAGCGCATGACCCAGTACGGCGCCCTCTTCCTCGGCGAGGGCACCTGTGTGTCGTTCGGCGACAAGGTCATCGGCACGAACCATGTGCTGCCCACACGTGGTGCCGCGCGCTACACCGGCGGTCTGTGGGTGGGGAAGTACCTCAAGACGGTGACCTACCAGGAGATCACCGACGCCGATTCCCAGGCGCTGTTGGGGCGGCTGTGCGGGCGGGCGGCCCGCGTCGAGCTGTTCGAGGGCCACGCGCGCTCCGGTGACGTACGCGCCGCGAAGGCCGCGGGCGACGAACTGCCCTGGAACACCGCATGACACTGGAAGGCCGCACAGCGCTCGTCACCGGCGGCGGCGGACCGCTGGGCCGTGCCTTCGCGCTCGCCCTCGCGGACGCCGGCGCGCGGGTGGTCCTGGTCGGGCGCAACGAGTCGGCGCTCGCGGACGCGGCGGCGCATGTGGTCAAGGACGGCGGACAGGCCCGTACGGCCGTGTGCGACGTCTCCGACCCTTCCGCTGTCGGCGCCCTGGCCGCCCAACTCGCAGACGAAGAGGTGTCGTTGCTCGTCAACAACGCCGGAGTCGCGGGCCCCGTCCGGCCCCTCGTCGACATCGAGCCGGGCGAGTGGGACGACGTGTTCGCCGCCAACGTCCGGGGCGTCTATCTGATGTGCCGGGCCTTCCTGCCGCCGATGCTGGCGGCCGGACGCGGCGACGTCGTCAACGTGGCCTCGGTCAGCGGCAAACGTCCCCTGCCCAACCGCACCCCGTACACCGCCTCCAAGATGGCGCTGCTGGGACTGACGCGGACGCTGGCGGGGGAGGTCGGACCGCGGGGTATCGCGGTCAACTCCCTTTCCCCGGGCCCGGTTCGGGGCCCGCGCATGGACCGCAACTTCCGGCTCACCGCCGAACTGACCGGCTGTACGGTCGCCGAGGCCGAACGCGACTTCGCCTCCCGGGCCGCCCTCGGTCGGCTCGTGGAGGAGTACGAGGTCGCGCGGGCACTCGTGGCCATGCTGGCGATGCCCGGGCTGTGCGGGGCGGACATCGACCTGTCGGCGGGGATGATCGCTCCGGCGTAGCGGAACAGCGTGCGGTGAACGGTGAGGTGGACGGCCCACGAGCCGCCCGCCTCACCGCCGTGTCCGAGCTTGCCCACCCGCTATGACAACTCTGTGTAACCGCCATGAAATGGTCGGCGTGATCCGAGGCATCGGACTCCGATATGTGTGTGCCGCCCGCCTGTTCCCTGGTTCTCACGGCTGCTTCACTCCCTCGTGCGCACCTTCGGTGCCTCCGCCGGGCCCGTCCGCACCCCGCGTTCGACGGCCGGCCGGTCACACTGCGCGACGGCGCATCGATCCCTGGAAAGGCAAGCAATGACGCTGATCACCCGACGCTCGGTCCTGATCGCCGGTACCGCCACGGCCGGCGCCGTACTGGTGCCGGCGGTCTCCGCCACCGCCGCGCCGACGGCCAAGAAGGCTTCGGGCACCCGGATCTCGGTGGCATCCGGCGAGACGTACACGGTCTCCGCGACCACTCGCGTGAGCGAGCTGACCATCGCCTCCGGCGGGAAGATCGTCGCCCCGGACGGTTCCAGCCTCTCGCTGACCGTCGACGGCGTGGAGACCGGCCAGCTGCTCACCGCCACCGGCGCCACGGCCACCCTGATCCAGGCCGGCACCTACCGGGGCGACGTCGTCCTGACCGTCGCCGCGGCCAACGAGGTCACGTACGAGACGCTCACCTTCCCCTTCCGGCAGGCGGTCTACGTCGACGGCGACGGCGTGGTCAAGGACAAGTCCGTCCTCGCCGCCGTCCTCGGGGGCAAGCTCACCGACGCCTACGCCCGGAACGTGTCGATCACCTCGACCGGCGAGTGCTTCGACGGCGTGTACGTCCAGGACGCCACCTACACGCTCGACCGGCCCACCATCTCCCTTACGGGCAACGGCCGTTGCGACTTCGCGGGCTACGGCGCGGCGGTCGTCGGCGACGGTTCCTCGACCACGCTCGTCGTGGACGGCGCCCGCATCGACAACAAGGGCGTCGTCCGGACCGCCGTCATCGCCAACGACGGCGCCAATGTCATCGTCAAGGACTCCGTCCTCCGCGCCCGCAACGGCGTACTGCCCGCCGACTACCAAGCCACCGTGGAAACCCCGTACATGGAGTCAGTGCCCTGGATGCTCGGCCTCGACGGCAACGTCCGCGCCACCAATCTGATCGGCAAGAACAGCAAGGCCACCTACCTCAACTCCACGATCTTCTCGGAGACGTGGGGCGCCCTGTCGGTCGAGGGCGGCAGCGGACTCAAACTGACCGCGATCAACAGCCACTTCGGCAACACGGGGGAGTACGGCTACGGCACCTACGCCATCGGCGACGCGACCGTGCGGGTACTCGGCTCGCGGCTCGACGTCGGCAGCTACGCGACCATCATCGCGGGCCCGGCCGCCGTCGTGCACTACGGCGACAGCACCAGGGCGGCTGTCTCCGCGCTCAACACCGAGCTGGAACTCGGGCTGTCCAGGATCGAGTTGGCGTCGATCCCGGTGCGCAACACCGTCGTGAACTCCGGGCACTTCGGCTACATGTTCTTCGGCACCGGCCAACTCACCCTCGACGGCGGCACGGTGATCAACTCCGAGCGGGCGACCTTCCTCAACAAGGGCCAGCAGACCACGATCAGCGTCGACGGCTCGCAGGGCGCCCGGCTCAACCCGCGCGACGGGATCATCCTCCAGATGATCGAGCTGGACGACCCGGGCCCGGTCCCGGTCAACGGCAAGATGATGAACATCGGCGTCTACACCGAGCCGACGGGCGACCCGGCGAAGGACGCGAGCTTCGACCCGACCGCCGTACACGCCACCGACGCAGCCGCGACCTTCAACTCCATAGCCTTGAAGGGCGACTTCTACAACGGCATGCGCAAGGGCAAGAACATGGTCCTCACCTTCGAGGACGCGAGCGTCGAGGGCGTCATCTCCGCGACGGCGGCCAAGCACCGGGTGTCCAGCATCGACGCGTCGACCTTCTACGAGCTGGGCATCGTCACCAACACCGCACAGGCCGCCGTCAACAACGGCGCGATCGTGCGGCTGAACAGCGGCTCGACCTGGACGGTCACCGGCACCTCGTACCTCACCCGGCTCGCCCTCGCCGCCGACGCGACCGTCAGGGCGCCCCGGGGCAAGCAGGTCACGCTGACGGTCGACGGGACGGCCACGGCCATCACGGCCGGGCAGACCTACTCGGGCGCGCTCACCCTGACCGTGGCGTGACCCGTGGCGGAGGCGCGAGGCCCAACCGACCGGCGCCTCCGCCTCCTTGGCGATCCGCTCAACCGATCCGCGCCTCCGCCTCCTTGACGATGCTCTCGAACTGCGCGGCCATCGCCTCCTGGAGAGCCTGCGCCCCCGACAGCGGACGGACCATGACCATCAGGTCGTCGATCAGGCCCTCCTCGTCGACGTGGATGAAGTCGCAGCCGGTCAGTTGACGGTCGCCGATCCGCGCGCTGAACACCAGCGCGTGGTCGGGGCCGTCCGGGTCGCCGATCTCCCGCTCGTAGCGGAAGTCCTCGAAGACCCGCGCGACGGCGTGCAGGATCGCCGCGGTGATCGCCTTCCCGGGATACGGCTTGAACACGACCGGGCTGGTGAAGACCACGTCCTCCGCCAGCAGCGCCTCGACGGCCTCCATGTCCTGCGCCTCGACCGCCTCACGGAACGCGCGCATCGGCTCACCTCATAGTCAATTAGTTGAGTAGGTGTGGATGAGACTAATCAACCGCTGTTAGCGTGTCCACATGTCCCTCAAGTACGCGGTCCTGGCGGCCCTCCTGGAAGGGGAGGCCTCGGGCTACGAACTGGCCAAGACCTTCGACGTGTCGCTGGCGAACTTCTGGCCCGCGACCCCGCAGCAGCTCTACCGCGAACTGGAGCGCCTCGCCCAGGACGGACTGATCGAGGCACGGGTCGTCCAGCAGGAACGCAGGCCCAACAAAAGGATGTTCACGCTCACCGAGGCCGGCCGCCGCGACCTCGACGCCTTCGCCGCCGAGCCGCCCAGGCGGCCCACCGCCATCCGCGACGAGTTCCTCATCAAGATCCAGGCCATGGACGGCACCGACCCCGCAGTGATCCGCGAGCTGATCGAGGAGCGCAGCTCGTGGTCGCGCGGCAAGCTGGACCGATACGAGCGGGTACGGGACCACCTCCTCGGCGGGCGGACCGAGGAGGAGTACCTCCGGGACGCCGACCGCGTCGGGCCGTATCTCACGCTGATGGCCGGGATCACCTTCGAGGAGGAGAACCTGCGCTGGTGCGAACGCGTTCTCGCGATCCTGAAGCAGCGGGTTGCCCTAGGCTGACCCGGATGTTCAGCCCCGAAGGTCCCAGCCTGCGTGAACTCGCCGTCCAGGCGCTGTCCTCCGTCGAGCACGGCTACGACCTGCTCGCGCCCAAGTTCGACCACACCCCCTTCCGGACACCGGCCCCGGTGCTCGACGCGGTCGCCTCGGCACTGCGGCGCATCGGGCCCTTCGACGACGGACTCGACCTCTGCTGCGGCACCGGCGCGGGTGCCGAAGCGCTGACCACGGTGTGCCGACGGACCGTCACCGGCGTCGACTTCAGCGCGGGCATGCTCGCGGTCGCGCGAGAGCGGGTGAAGAGCGACGAGCCGAGCGTCGCGTGGGTGCGCGGTGACGCGCGGGCCCTGCCGTTCGGGGCCGACTTCGACCTGGTGGTCAGCTTCGGCGCGTTCGGCCACTTCCTGCCCCGCGAACTTCCGGGCCTGTTCGCCCAGGTCCGCTCCGTGCTGCGGCCCGGTGGATGCTTCGCGTTCCCCGTCCTGGCGCCGCCGCGCCCCACCTCGCCCGCGTACTGGATGCTGTCCGGCTTCGACACGGTGATGAAGATCCGCAACGCCGTCTGGCGCCCGCCCTTCGTCATGTACTACCGGGACTTCCAACTCGGCTTTGTCCAGCGGGAATTGCAGCGGATCGGCTTCGACGTCGACCTGTACGCCCTGTCCGAGTTCGGGCATCGCGGCGACGGCAGTCCCCGCGTCCGCATGGTCGCGGCACGGCGGCGGCCGTAGGGGCTCCGTTGTCGGGGGATGGGTGATCTCCTACGCTGAGCGGGCGGGTGACCAGGAGTGCTGTCCGGGAACGGAGTTGCGCATGCTCAGCAAGGCTGAAGCCGCCGAGGCGGTCCGACAGGCCAAGGTGAAGACCGGTGTCACATGGGCCCAGTTGGCGGAGGCGGTGGGCCGACCGCTCGCCTGGACCACCGCGGCCCTGCTGGGCCAGCACCCCATGAACAAGGGCGAGGCGGCGACGGCCGCGGCCCTCCTCGAACTCGGCGAGGACGCCGCCCTCGCCTTCCAACTCCAGCCGACCCGCGGCGCGTTGGACGCGGCGATCCCCGTGGACCCCACGATCTACCGGCTCTACGAGGTCATCCAGGTCTACGGCCCCACCATCAAGGAACTGATCCACGAGCAGTGCGGCGACGGCATCATGAGCGCCATCAACTTTCGCCTCGACGTCAGCCGCGTGCCCGACCCGGCGGGTGACCGGGTCGTCATCACCCTCGACGGGAAGTACCTCCAGTACCAGTGGGAGTGACCGGGGCTCCGATCTCATTGACTCCGGCGGGAGTTGAGCCGGGCCGCCTGGCGGGTCAGGTGATCGCGCTCGGCGAGGTTGGGTGCCTTGTGTGCCGCTTCCGCGTACAGCCGGGCCGCCGTCGTCAGGTCGCCGTCCCGTTCGTGGAGGTAGGCCGCCACCGCCGTATGACGGGGGAGTGAGTCGTCGAGTGCCGCGAGCGCGGCGAGGCCGGCGCGCGGGCCGTCCGCCTCACCGACCGCCACCGCGCGGTTGAGACGGACCACCGGGCTGTCGGTCAGACCGACGAGTTCGTCGTACCACTCGACGATCTGCACCCAGTCCGTTTCCGTGGCGCAGGGCGCGTCCGCGTGCAGCGCCGCGATCGCGGCCTGCGCCTGGAACTCTCCCAACCGGTCGCGGGCGAGGGCGAGTTGGAGGATCGTGACGCCCTCGGCGATCAATGTCGTGTCCCACCGGGCGCGGTCCTGCTCGGCGAGCGGTACCAGGCTGCCGTCGGGTGAGGTCCGGGCGGCGCGGCGGGCGTGGTGGAGCAGCATGAGGGCGAGCAGGCCCGACACCTCGGGGTGGTCGATCGCGCCCGCGACCTGCCGGGTGAGCCGGATGGCCTCGGCGGCGAGGTCGACGTCACCGGAGTAGCCCTCGTTGAAGACCAGGTAGAGGACGCGCAGCACGGTGGCCACATCGCCGGGCTGGTCGAACCGAACCCCGGACACGGTGCGCTTGGCCCGGCTGATGCGCTGCGCCATCGTCGCCTCGGGCACCAGATAGGCCTGGGCGATCTGCCGGGTGGTGAGCCCGCCGACCGCGCGCAGCGTGAGCGCGACCGCCGACGACGGCGTCAACGACGGGTGGGCACACAGGAAGTAGAGCTGGAGCGTGTCGTCCGTGGCAGGAGCGGGGCCGGGAGCGGGCTCCTCGTCCACCAGGTCCTCGCGTCTACGGCGGGCGGTGCCCGCCCGCGTCGCGTCGAGGAACCGCCGCCAGGCCACCGTGACGAGCCACCCCTTCGGGTCGCGCGGCGGATCGTCCGGCCAGACCCGCACCGCCTCGACGAGCGCGTCCTGTACGGCGTCCTCGGCCGCCGCGAAGTCTGCTCCGCGGCGGACGAGAATGCCGAGCACACTCGGCGTGAGGCTCCTCAGCAGGACGTCGTTCACTTGAAGGTGCAGTCCGTGGTGGTCGAGTGCGTGCCCAGGAACGGGCGCAGCTCCAGCCACTCGTGGATCGGCCTGCCACCGGCTCCGGGGGCGGCCGACAGCTCACCGGCCAGCTCCACGGCCCGCTCGTAGCTGTCGACGTCGATGATCATCCAGCCGGCGATGACGTCCTTGGTCTCGGCGAACGGGCCGTCGCTGACCGGCGGGCGCCCCTCGCCGTCGTAGCGGACGAACGTCCCCTCGGGGGAGAGCGCCTGGCTGTCGACGAACTCGCCGGACTTCTCCAGCCGGGCCGCGAAGTCGTTCATGTACTGCACATGGGCCGTGATCTCCTCGGGCGTCCACTGGTCCATGGGGACGTCGTTCACGGCGGCGGGGGCGCCGCGGTAGTGCTTCAGCAGCAGGTACTTGGCCATGGTCGTTCTCCTCGGTGCCGGCGCGACCCATTGTGGTCGCGTTCACCTCGGGGACGGAGCCGGGCGCGGGTTCTCGACATCGGCGAGCGGATTTTCTCGCGCGAGTTTCGCGGGCTCGGCGGGGGAGGGGGGAAAGGGAGGCGTACTCACTCCTCTGCCCTTCTTAACGTATAGCGCACCGGGGGGCTTGCGGCAAGGCCCCGGTCGTACCGCAGAATGTCCGGCCTGAGGGCATGACCTGCGGAAATGGGAGTCGCGGAATGCGTGTGCTGTTGACGACGTGGGGATCGCGCGGGGATGTCGAACCCGTCGCGGGACTCGCGGCCCGACTGCTGGAACTCGGCGCGGAGGTGAGCGTCGCCGCACCGCCGGACGAGGAGTTCGTGGAGCTGCTGGACCGGGCCGGTGTGCCGCTGCTGCCGCTCGGGCCGACGGTTCGCTCGGTCGTGACCGGGGCCAAGCCGCCGACGGCGGCGACCGCGTTCCGGCTCGCGCCCGAGCTGGTCGCCGCCCGGTACGAGACGCTGCTGCCGGCGGCCGAGGGGTGCGACGTGCTGCTGGCGAGCGGTCTGATGCCGACCGGCGCCCGCTCGGTGGCCGAGAAACTGGGCATCCGCTATGTGTTCGCCTGCTTCCACACGGCCGGGCTGCCGTCGTCGAAGTACCGGCCACTGGCGCGTCCCGGCCATCAGTCCTCGCCGGAGGAGACCGACATCAAGGTGCTCTGGGAGGAGGACGCCCAGCGGGTGAACGCCCTGTACCGCGACGCGGAGAACCGGCACCGGGCGGCGATCGGCCTGCCGCCGGTGGACAACGTCCGCGACCACGCGTTCACCGAGCGGCCGTGGCTGGCCTCGGACCCCGACCTGTTCCCGTGGCAGGACCAGACGGATCTGGACCTCGTGGTGACCGGACCGTGGATCCTGCCCGACGAGCGCCCGCACCCCGCGGATCTGGAGGTGTTCCTGAAGGCGGGCGAGGAGCCGGTGTACGTGGGCTTCGGCAGCATGGCACTCCGTACCTCGCCCGACGTGGCCCGGGACGCCGTGGCAGCGGCGCGGGCGCACGGCCGCCGCGTCGTTCTCGGCCGCGGCTGGGCGAACCTGGCTCCGATCGACGACCGGGACGACTGCTTCGTCGTGGGCGAGGTCAGTCACCAGGCGCTGTTCCGCCGGGTCGCCGCCGTCGTGCACCACGGTGGTGCGGGCACCACGACGGCGGCCACGCAGTCCGGCGCGCCCCAGGTGGTCGTGCCGCAGATCGTGGACCAGCCATACTGGGCCGCACGGGTTGCCGAACTGGGCATCGGCGTCGCACACGACGGGCCGACGCCGACCTACGACTCCCTGTCGGCCGCTCTCACCACAGTCCTGACCCCCGAGGTCCGGGCCCGGGCACGGACCGTGGCCGGCGAGCTCCGCACCGACGGGACGACGGTGGCCGCGAAGATGCTCCTCGACCCGGCCGGCGGGGAAAGGCCGCCCACGCGCGCGTGAACCGGCCGAACCCGCAACACGAGAACCCGCCGAACCCCGTACGACAGAGCCGGCCCAACCCCGCACACGAGAACCCGTACGCACCGGTTCGCACGGCCTGCCGCCCGCACGGCCGTGAGCGACCGCAGATCGGAATTGATGCCGTGAACCCCCTGACCACCAGCGCTTTCGACCTCCCGGACCGGCTCTCCGCCAAGGCCGACCCGGCGCTGATCGCCGGCGACGAGCAGCACTTCGCGGCCATCGCGGAGTCCCTGGCCCAGTCGATCGCGGAACTGACCGGGCGCCTCGACGCCGAGCGGAGGGCGCCGGGGGGCATCGGCCGGGCGGCGATGGACCGGGACACGGAGATCCACCGGCTCACCACACGGCTGCGGACCCTGCGCCGCTTCGGCCTGGACCTGTGTCTGGGCCACATGGTCGACGCCACCACATCCGAGCCCGTGTACATCGGGCGGCTCGGCCTCACGGACAGCACCGGCCGACGGCTGCTGCTCGACTGGCGCTCGCCCGCCGCCGAGCCGTTCTTCGGCGCCACCCACGCCAACCCGATGGGCCTGGCGAGCCGCCGCAGGTACCGCTGGACCCGTGGCCGGATCAGCGACTACTGGGACGAGGTGTTCACCGCCGACGGCTTCGCCGGGCATGCCGCGCTCGACGACCAGTCCGCCTTCATCGCGAGCCTCGGCGGCAACCGTTCGGGCCGGATGCGCGATGTGCTCGGTACCATCCAGGCCGACCAGGACGCCATCATCCGCGCGGGATCACGCGGCGCACTCGTCGTGGACGGCGGCCCCGGCACCGGCAAGACCGTCGTCGCCCTGCACCGCTCCGCCTACCTCCTCTACTCCGACCCGCGCCTCGGCCACCGCAGGGGCGGCGTGCTGTTCGTTGGCCCGCACCGGCCCTACCTGGACTACGTCGCCGACGTCCTCCCCAGCCTCGGCGAGGAGGGCGTGCAGACCTGCATCCTGCGGGACCTCGTCGACGAGGGCGCCGCGGCGGGCATCGAGGCCGACCCGGAGGTGGCCCGTCTGAAGTCGTCCGTCGAGCTGGTGCGGGCGATCGAACCCGCCGTGCGGTTCTACGAGGAGCCGCCCACCAAGGGCATGAACGTCACCACCCACTGGTCCGACATCTGGCTGAGCGCCGAGGACTGGGCCGTCGCCTTCGAGGCGGCCGAACCCGGTACCCCGCACAACGAGGGCCGCGAGCAGGTCTGGCAGGAGCTGCTCACGATCCTGGTCGACAAGCACGAGGACACCGGCTCGGCCCAGGACGGCGCGGTCACACCCGCCCTGCTCCGCAAGTCGCTGCGGCAGAACCGCGAACTGCTCACCGCCTTCAACCAGGCCTGGCCGCTGCTCGAAGCGGCCGACCTCGTCGGAGACCTGTGGACGGTGCCCGCCTACCTGCGCAAGTGCGCCCCCTCGCTGAGCCGCGAGGACGTCCAGCGGCTGCAGCGCGCGGACGCCCAGGCCTGGACGGTGTCCGACCTCCCGCTGCTCGACGCGGCGCGGCAGCGCCTCGGTGACCCGGAGTCGGCGCGCCGCAAGCGCCGGCAGGAAGCCGCGGTCGCCGCCGAACACGCCCGCAGGACCGACGTCATCGACAGCCTGCTGCAGAACGTCGAGATCGACGAGAGCGAGGGCGCGATGGGCATGCTGCACGGACAGGACCTGCGCGACGCCCTGATCGACGAAGCGGCCCAGCCCGGCGTCGAACCCGACCTGCTCGCCGGGCCGTTCGCGCACATCGTCGTGGACGAGGCCCAGGAACTCACCGACGCGGAATGGCAGATGCTGCTCGTGCGCTGCCCGTCCCGCAGCTTCACCATCGTCGGTGACCGCGCCCAGGCCCGGCACGGTTTCACGGAGTCGTGGCAGGAACGGCTGAAGCGGATCGGCCTGGACCGGATCGACCTGGCCTCCCTGACCATCAACTACCGCACGCCGGAAGAGATCATGACGGAGGCCGAGCCGGTCATCCGCGCGGTACTCCCGGACGCCAATGTGCCGACGTCCATCCGCAGCAGCGGCATTCCCGTCGTCCACGGTCCCGTCACCGACCGGGAGTCGATCCTCGGCACCTGGCTCGCCGAGCACGCCGAGGGGATCGCCTGTGTCATCGGTGACCCGGACTTCCGGGCCACGCCCCGCGTCCGGTCGCTGACTCCCGAGCTGTCCAAGGGACTTGAGTTCGACCTGGTCGTGCTCGTCGACCCGGAGACGTTCGGCGAGGGCATCGAGGGAGCGGTCGACCACTATGTGGCGATGACCCGGGCGACCCGGCAACTCGTCGTGCTGACCAGCGCCTGACACCGGGTGGCGCGCGGCGAGCCGGACCCGCCGCTCGCCACCCGGTTCAGCCCGCCGACGGAACCGTGAACTCGTAGATCAGGGCGTCCTGTTGGGCCTCCACCACCAGGTCGGTGATCTCCAACGGGCGCGCGTACTGGTCGTGCACACGCCGGGTCACCCGCACCGAGGGCGCGTTCGCGACCTGGGTGATGGTGTCCCGGTGGTGCAGGGTCAGGCCGGCCCGGCGCATCCAGTCGTAGGCGCGCCGCAACTGGGCGGACGCGGAGCCGTCGGCGCGGTCGCGGTAGCGGGCCAGTTCCGCCACCTCGGCCAGCGCCACCGCCGAGAAGGACGTGACGGCCGTGCGTAGTCCGCTGCCGTCGGCCGCCGCGGACGCGTAGTGGTGCACCAGGGTCGGGCGGTGCGGGGCGAGCCCCAGGGCCTCGGCGTGCTCGGGCGGGGGAGTCTCCCAGGTCACGGAGGTCCGGTCGGTGCCGGTCGGGTCGGTGCTCCGGGCGCCGACCGGGAAGGTGAGGGAGGACGGGGTCTCGACCGGCAGACCGGGCAGTGTGGCGTGGCTGCCGCGCCGGTCGGTGGCGACCAGACCGTCTCTGCGCAACAGCTCCAGCGCCTGCCGTACGGTCTCCCGGCTGACCTGGAAGTGTTCGGCCAACTGCCGTTCGG
Source organism: Streptomyces sp. NPDC001100 (assembly GCF_053598575.1). Lineage (NCBI taxonomy): Bacteria > Bacillati > Actinomycetota > Actinomycetes > Kitasatosporales > Streptomycetaceae > Streptomyces > Streptomyces sp. NPDC001100. The sequence goes on along the minus strand of NZ_JBSFKO010000011.1, from coordinate 151,111 downwards.
CGGGCAGGCGTTCGCCGGGCGGGATGGTGCCGTCGTGGAGTTCGGCGAGCAACTGGGTGGCGACCTTCCCGTAGAGGGGCTGGTCGTCGGCGGTCGGGTGATGGGGGGTGGTGCGGGCCATGCCGCGCCTCCTGAGGGTGACAAGACTGAGGGCAGAACCGGTGACAAGACGTAGCCGTGCGGGCTCGTTGCGCAACCAGATCTAGCATTGGTCTAAACCACCAGGGAAGAGCGGCAGGGCAGTTAGGCCGAAACCGACCCGCGCCGATCACTCCTCACAGCGCGCCGTACAGGGCGTCGATCAGGGCCGCCTTCCGTGGGTCGTCGGCGATATGAGGCCCCATCCGGTTCATCACGTAGCCCAGCGACACGCCCGCGTCCGGGTCGGCCAGACCGCAGGAGCCGCCGAAGCCGTCGTGTCCGAAAGCCCTCGGGTCGGGACCGTAGGAGCCGTTCGGGCCGCTGAGCCACAGGCCGAGCCCGATCTCCGTCTCGTGCGCGAAGCCCGCGCCCAGCACCAGGTCACGGCAGCTGCCCTGGCCCTCGCGCACCCGCTCGGCCGCCTCGGGGGAGAGGATCCGGTGGCCGCCGTAGGAACCGCGTCCGGCGAAGACGCCGTACAGCGCGGCGATCGCGCGGGCGGTGCCGTGGCCGTTCGCCGCCGGGATCTCCGCGGCTCGCCACTCCGGGGTGTTGGCCTCGGCCGCACCCGCGATCGGGTTGGTCAGCGCGGCGATGGCGGCGGGTGCCAACTGGCTGAAGATCGCCGCCTGTTCACTGGTCGACGCGACGGGCGGGTGCACCAGCTCGGCCGCCCGCCCGGCCTCCTTCTCCGGCAGGCCGATGGTGAAGTCGATCCCGAGCGGGCCGGTGACCTCCCGCTCCAGGAACGCGCCCGGCAGCAACCCCGAGACGCGGCGCACGACTTCGCCGACGAGGAAGCCGAAGGTGAGCGCGTGGTACCCGGACCGCGTCCCCGGCTCCCACCAGGGCTCCATGGCCGCGAGCCGCCGAGTCGTCAACTCCCAGTCGTAGAGCTGCGCGAGGGAGTGCGGCTCGCGCAGGCCGGCCAGTCCCGCGCGGTGCGACAGCAGGTGTCGTACGAGAACGTTCTCCTTGCCGGCGGCGGCGAACTCCGGCCAGTACGTGGCCACTCGGGCGTCGAGGTCGAGCAGGCCCCGGTCGGCGAGGATGTGGGCGCACAGGGCCACCGGGCCCTTGGTCGTGGACCACACGTTGACCACCGTGTCGCGCTCCCAGGGGCGGGTCCGTGCCGCGTCGGCCCAGCCGCCCCACAGGTCCACCACGGTCTCGCGGTCCAGCGTCACGGTCACGGCGGCGCCGAGTTCGTCACGGTCCCGGAAGTTCTCCTCGAACGCCGTACGCACCGCCGCGAAGCGGGCGTCGCAGTGGCCGTCGACGGCCGGCTGGTGCTCGGACATGGTGCCTCCGTGGTACGCCGTGGGTCCGGGCCGCGACGCTGCGGCCCGGACCTCCTGAACATACCGACTGGTCGGACCGGATGGAAGGTGTCGTACGTGCGGTCGTGGTCAGACGTACGACCGCAGCCAGTCCAGCTTGGCCGCCTCCTGGTAAGGCCCGCCGCCCTCGTGGTCGTTGAAGTCGTAGACCTCGATCCGCTTGTCCTCGTACGCCCAGGCGTTGAACGCGGCGAACACGGTCGAGGGCGGGCAGGTCTGGTCCTCCAGGCCGGTCGAGAAGAGGGCGGGGGCTCGGCCACGGGCCGCGAAGTGGACGCCGTCGAAGTACGAGAGCGTGCGCAGCACGTCCTCGGTGCGGCCGCGATGGGTCTTCAGGTAGTTGCCGATCTCCCGGTACGGGTCGCGGTCCGTGAGGGTCGCGGCACGCGGGTAGTCGCACAGGAACGGCACGTCCGGCGCGATCCCGGCCAGATCGCCGACCAGCCCGCCCACGGCGAGGGTGATGCCGCCGCCCTGGCTGGCGCCGAGCGCCACCGTGCGCGCGGGGTCGACCGACGGGTGCGAGCGGGCCGCCTCGACGGCCCGCACTCCGTCCGTGAACACACGGCGGTAGTAGTAGTTCTCGGGGGCGTCGATGCCCCGGGTCATGAAGCCGGGGTACGCGGGCGCGCCGCCCACCGGGTCCGGGGTGCCACCGCCGCCGCCCCACGCGCTGCCCTGGCCGCGTGTGTCCATCACGAAGTGCGCGCGGCCCGTCGACGCCCACAGCAGGTTCTCGTGCGGGAGCCCCCGGCCGCCGCCGTAACCGACGAACTCCACGACCAGCGGCAGGGGTTGGGTCGCAGCGGCCGGCAGTCGCAGCCAGCCCTTCACCGGGTGGCCGCCGAACCCGGCGAACGTCACGTCGTACACCGTCACCGTGGACAGTCCCGCGTCGACCGGTTCGAAGCGGGCGGCCAGATCGTGCTCGCGGGTCTCCTGGAGGGTCTTCGACCAGAAGGCGTCGAAGTCCTCGGGCTCGGCGGACGCGCTGCGGTACTCACGGAGTTCGTCGAGCGGAAGGTCGAACAGGGCCATCGATGACCGCCTTTGTGAAGTGTGAGTGCGGATGATCACACCGTACGTGCGACATCGGAGGACTCGCCAGGCCCGTGCGGGGTCCCGCGCCTACCATGTCGGCATGTCGTCTGCCGTGGATCTGCTGGTCAAGGACGCCGAACTGCTCGTCGTGGACGGCGGGCGGGAGATCCCGGGCGGCTGGGTCGCCGTCACGGGTGGTCGGGTCACCGCCGTCGGCGCGGGAGGGGCCGAGCCCGACGCCGCCACGACCGTCTCGGCGGCCGGGCGGCTCGTCACCCCGGGCCTGATCAACACCCATCACCACATCTACCAGAACCTCACCCGCTCCTACGCCCCCGCCGTCAACGGCACCCTCTTCGACTGGCTGACCACGCTCTACCCGCTGTGGGCGGGCCTCGACGAGGAGGCCGCGTACGTGTCCGCGTACGTCGGTATGGCGGAACTCCTCATGGGCGGCTGCACCACATCCTCCGACCACCTCTATGTGCATCCGCGCCCCTACCTGGTCGACGCCGAGATCCGCGCCGCCCGCGACATCGGCTTCCGCTTCCACGCGACCCGCGGTTCGATGACCCGGTCCGTCGAGGACGGGGGACTGCCGCCGAGGAGCGTCACCCAGAGCACGGAAGAGGTGCTCGCCGACAGCGAGCGGCTCATCAAGGCCCACCACGACCCGGAACCCGGCGCGCTGATCCGGGTCGCGCTCGCACCCTGCTCGCCGTTCTCGGTCACCAAGGACGTGATGACGGCGACCGCGGAACTCGCCGAGCGCTACGACGTACGGCTGCACACCCACCTCGCCGAGGACCGGGACGAGGACACCTACTGCCAGGAGACCTACGGCTGCCGGCCCGTCGAGTACTTCGAGGACACCGGGTGGATGAGCGACCGCACCTGGGTCGCGCACTGCATCTACCCGAACGACGACGAACTGCGCCGCCTGGCCGCCGCCGGTGTCGGTGTGGCGCACTGCCCCAGCTCCAACATGCTGATCGGCGGGGGCACGGCCCGCGTGAAGGAGATGCGCGAACTCGGGCTGCCGGTCGGGATCGGCTGCGACGGCTCCGCCTCCACCGATCACGCCTCGCTCTGGATGGAGACCCGCGGCGCGCTGCTGCTCGGCCGCTACCGGGGCGGACCGGGCGCGATGACCGCACGTGACGCCCTCGACATCGCGACCCGCGGCTCGGCGCGCTGCCTGGGCCGCGCCGACGAACTGGGGCAGCTGCGGCCGGGCGCGTGTGCCGACCTGGTCGTCTGGGACCTGCACGAGGTCGCCCTGGCCGGTGCGCTGAGCGACCCCGTCGAGGCGTGGCTGCGCTGCGGACCGGCACGGGCGTGGACCACGGTCGTGGGCGGTCGGGTCCTCGTCGACCGGGGTGAACCGGTGCTGCCCGCGCTGGGGGATGTGCTGCGCGACCACGGGCGGATCGCGCGGCGGATGCAGCGGGGCGTGTAGGGGCGGCCGAGACGTTGTGCGACGACAGCTCGACTCCGTTGCGCGGATGCGCCGTTGAGCCCTGGCGGTGAACCCCGGGACGCCGATGGGGATCCGCGGGTCACGCCCGCCGCCGGGTCCACTCCGGTTCCGTGAGTGCCCAGTCCCGCTCCCACTCGGCCAGCCGATGGCGCAGCGCGACCCGCCGGGTCACCGCGGACGCGAGGAGGACCAGGCCGGCCACACCGCCCGCGACCCACACGCCAACCGTCACCGTGTGCTCCCAGATCGCCACGTCGTCCGCGGGCGCGTCGACACTGCGGCCCTTCGCGTCGAGCCACACGTCCACCACGTCACCGCGTGCCGTACCCGCCGGGACCTCGACCGTGGCCGTACGCGGCCCGTCACCCGGCTCGGTCCAGCGCACCGTCACCAGCACGGAGCGCGGGCTGGTGTCCTTCACCGAGGGGGTGCCGACGGGCGGGTTGCCGACGACCTGTGCGGGGACGCGATGACGGTCGACCCGCTGGGCCGCGGCGATCGTCCGGGCCTGGTCGTGGGCCCAGAGACCGGCGACGGCGCCGGCCGCGGGGGCGCCCAGGAACAGGAGGAGGGCGACGGCCAGCGCCGTCCACTGTGCCACGACGTCCGACCGGCGCCGCAGGGGATTGTGCCGTCGGCCTCGACTCCGTACCCGTGTCCGCATGCCGGCCTCCTCGCCGTCACCGGAGCCGAGGAGCCGGAAGACCTGTGCCGGGGCTGTCCGCCGCTGCCTCGACGCCGCGCACGTGTGCGAGCGTCCCTATGCAAGTCGTACCCCCTCCGAGGCACTTCCCTCAACCGGAGCACAGGATCGGCCGGTGGTGCGGGCACGGCCCCGGGCGGATCTCAGCCGAAGCGCTCGATGCGGATGCGGTCCACCGGCTGTCCCGCCTCGACCAGCAGCCGCGACGCATGCTCGGCGAACCCGTTCGAGCCGCACACATACGCCTCCCACCCACCGGGAGGCCGCTCGGCCAGGATCGGCGCCACATGGGCCGCGGCCATACGTTCCACCGGCACACCCTGTGGCGCGCTGCGCGTGAAGACGGTCGTCGTCTCGGCGCCGTACTCCCGCGCGTAGATCAACTCCTCGGGACCGCGCGCCGACACCACCAGCCGCAGCGGCACCGACAGCCGCCGTGCCCGGTGCTGCCGGAGCATCGACATCAGCGGTACGACCCCGGAACCGGCGCCCAGCAGCAGCGCGGGCCGGTCGCCGGGCCAGGCGAAGAAGCCGCTCAGCGGGCCGCGCACCTCGACCGTGTCACCGGGTTCGGCCACCGTGTGGAACCAGCCGGAGACCTCGCCGCCCTCGACATGGTCCAGGGTCAGTTCCACATGCCCGGTGTCGTCCGGGTGCGAGGCGATCGAGTAGTGGCGCTGCGCCACATAGCCGTCCTCGGCGCGCAGCCGCAGCATCAGGTGCTGGCCCGCGAGGTGGCCGCTCCAGCCGGGCACCGCGAACCGGAACGTCGAGGCGTGCGGGGTCTCCCGGCGGATCTCGGTGAGGGTGGCCGTCTGCCACACCGCGGCGGCCCGGTTGCTCACCGCGATGCGTCCCGGCACCGCGAACCTGGTGGTGGGGGCGAAGGCGTCAGTCACCGGAGTACCGCTGTTCCTCCCAGGGGTTGCCCCGGGCGTGATAGCCGTTCTGCTCCCAGAAGCCGGGCTCGTCGTGGTCGAGGAGACGCAGCCCTGCGATCCACTTGGCGCTCTTCCAGAAGTACAGGTGCGGCACCAGCAGCCGGGCGGGCCCGCCGTGCTCGGCGGGCAGCGGCTTCCCGTCGTACTCCCACGCGATCCAGGCACGGCCGCCGGTGACGTCGGAGAGCGGGAGGTTCGTGGTGTACCCGGTGTGCGCATAGGCGACCACATGGGTGGCGGACAGATGGGGCCGCACCGCATCGAGGAACGCGTCCAGCGAGACGCCCCCGAACCGCACCCCGAACTTCGACCAGCTGGTCACACAGTGGATGTCACCCTCGTAGGCCGACGCGGGCAGTTCGTGGGCCTGCGTCCAGTTCCAGGTGCGCGGCTCCTCGACCAGTCCGTCGACGCGGAACGTCCAGTCGGCGGGCGCCAGGTCGGGGGTGACCTCGGCGGACAGGACGGGCCAGTCGTCGCCCGCGTCGTACTGGCCGGGCGGCAGGCCGGCGTCGGGGACGCGGGGGCGTCCGGTGAAGCCTCGGGTGACGTGCATACGGGTGGGGCCTCCAGGCCGCTGCGGCGCGGGTCCGCCGGGCGAGCGTGATCAGTGGTTTCTCGTTTCAACGGTACGCGTCCACCGGGTATGCCCAGGTCCGAGGGGTACCGCCGATCATTGCGGCCGTATGAACTCTCCGCGCTCCGGGGAATAGCCGCCCGGCGGCCGACCTTGGTCCTGAGTGCCGGCGATGTGCTGACTGCGAAGGAGAGTGAGGGAGCAGATGCCGAAGGCATACGTCTTCACGCGTTACGGGGGACCTGAGACGGAGGCGCTCGTAGAGGTCGACCGGCCGAGTCCCGGTCCCGGTGAAGTCCTTGTCGCGGTGCGCGTGGCCGGGGTGAACCCGGTCGACTGGAAGCTGCGCACCGGCTACCGGCGGCCCGGCGAGACGGACACCCGCACGTTCCCCGCGGTCTTCGGCAACGAGGTCTCCGGCGTCGTCGAGGAGATCGGCGCGGGCGTGGACGGCATCGCCGTCGGCGACGAGGTCTTCGGCAACACGGTGGCCGGCGGCTACGCCGAGTACGCCCTGCTCCCCGCGACGATCACCGCGCACAAGCCCGCCGAGCTCTCCTTCCAGGACGCCGCCACCCTCCCCGTCGCCGCGGCCACCGCCTACGACGGCGTCCGCCAGCTCGGCCTGCCCGCCGGCGCGACCGTGCTGGTCACCGGCGCGGGCGGCGGTGTCGGCTCCGCGGCCCTGCAGATCGCCCGGGCCCTCGGACTGCGTGCCGTGGGCGTGGCGAGCGAGGGCAAGAAGGACTTCGTGGAGTCGCTGGGCGCGGTCCACGTCCCGTCCGGCGCCGACCTGGCCGTACGGGTGCGGGCGGTCGCCCCGGACGGTGTCGACGGCGTCTACGACCTCGTCGGCGGCGAGGTGCTCGCCGAGGCCGCGACCCTGCTCACCGACCCCGCGAAGCTGGTCACCGCCGGGGCCCCCGCACCCGAGGTCGAGAAGCTCGGCGGCGCCCGGGTCCAGCGGGCCCGCGGCACGGCCGTCCTCGACGTGGTCGCGCGGCTCGTGGTGGGCGGCGAACTGGACCCGCACGTGACGCGGACCTTCCCGCTCGATCAGTCGGGCGAAGCCCTGCGCACCGTCGAGGACGGTCACGCGCGCGGCAAGATCGTGATCGAGGTCTCCGCATGAGCACCTCCGACGAACGCCTCCTCGACAACCCCGCCCGCGCCGCCCTCACCGGCCCGCACGCCCACTTCGCCGAGCGGCGCGGCCGGATCCTGCGCTACCCGGTCGACGTCTCCCCGTGGCTGGCCCTGCCCGACGAGCCCGACGCCGACGACTGGGCGGACGTCGCCGCGCTCGCCGGGCCGGGCGCGGAGATCCCGCTGCTGGGCTTCCGGGGCCGGGTCCCGGACGACTGGGAGATCACATTCGACATCGACGGCGTCCAGATGGTCGACGACGGTCTGGCCGCCGCACCGGACCCCGAGGCGGTCCTCCTCGGCCCCGCCGACGTGCCCGAGATGCTCGACCTGGTGGAGCGGACCAGGCCGGGCCCCTTCCTGCCCCGCACCGTCGAACTCGGCACCTACCTGGGCATCCGCCGCGGCGGCGCCCTCGTCGCCATGGCAGGCGAACGGCTCCGCCTGCCCGGCTGGACCGAGATCAGCGCCGTCTGCACCGACCCGTCCGTTCGCGGCCAGGGCTTGGCCAGCCGCCTGATCCTCGCCGTCGCCCACGGCATCCGCGAACGCGGCGAGACCCCGTTCCTGCACACCGGTGCGGGCAACACCACCGCGATACGGCTCTACGAGTCCCTGGGCTTCCGGCTGCGCCGAACCACCGCGTTCCTCGCGGCACGGGCGCCGGAGCACCTGACCGAGAACCGGGCCGTCGGGGTGTCGTAGGACCGACTCCTCAGTTCTCCTCGGCGGGAGCCTCGCCCGACCACGCGTTGTAGCGCTCCAGATAGCCGGCGAACCGCTGCAGATCCTCCTCCGGCCAGTCCGCCAGCCGCTCACGGAAGGCGGCCTGGCGGTTCTGGGTGACCTGGGCGAGGATCCGGCGGCCGGCGTCGGTCAGATGCAGGACCTGGACGCGGTGGTCCTCGGTATCGGGACGCCGTTCGATGAGGCCGGCGCGCTCCAGGGCGGCGACCTGGCGGCTGACCGTGGACTTGTCGAGGGCGTAGTGCGCGGCCAGGTCGGTGGCCCGGCGGCCGTCGCGCTCCTCCAGGTGACTGAGCAGGGTGTACGACACCAGGGACAGCTCGGGGTGCAGTCGGCCGGCCGAGGCACGGGCCCGCCGCGCGAAGGTCGTCATCTCGCGCTGGATGGTCTCCACGGCCCGGTCCGCTCCCACTGCGTCTCCTTCGCTCTCCTGGTTGCACAGTACAACTCAGTGCGGAGCCCGGCTCCTCGTCGGTCCCGCGCTTCGGGTACTGTTGCCCTCCGTCGCGGACGTCCGCGGCCCTGAACTCCTGGGAGGTGAGACCCATTTCCGCTGTGTCATGCCGGGTGCTCTCACCTCAGGACAGCTCGGATCACCGGTAGCAGGTGACCGCGAGAGCACCCTTCGGCCACCTCCCGAAAGGCTCTCGGCTTCCATGCCTCCTCTTTCCCCCGTTTCCCCCGCCTCCGTCGTCGCCGCGCTCCGTGCCGCGGGCTGTGTCTTCGCCGAGGACGAGGCGCGGCTGATCCTCTCCGCCGCCCGCACCCCGGACGAGGCCGCCGCCATGGTGGACCGCCGCGTCGAGGGACTGCCCCTCGAACTCGTCGTCGGCCACGCCGAGTTCAGGGGCCTGCGCATCGCCCTGGAACCCGGTGTGTTCGTGCCCCGCCGCCGTACCGAGTTCCTCGTCGAGCAGGCCCTCGCGCACTCCCCGGACGCGTCCGTCGTCGTGGACCTGTGCTGCGGTTCAGGTGCGGTCGGCGCGGCCCTCGCCGCCGCCCTCGGCCGGGTCGAACTGCACGCCGCCGACATCGACCCCGCCGCCACACGCTGTGCCCGCCGCAACGTGGCCGCGTTCGGCGGGCACGTCCACACCGGCGACCTGTTCGCCGCACTGCCGGGCGAGTTGCGCGGACGCGTCGACATCCTCGCGGCCAATGTGCCCTACGTCCCCAGCGGCGAGGTCGCTCTGTTGCCCGCGGAGGCCCGCGAGCACGAGCCGCTGGTCGCGCTCGACGGTGGCGCGGACGGCCTCGACATACTCCGCGAGGTCGCCGCCGGCGCGCCCGACTGGCTCGCCCCCGGCGGCTGTCTGCTCGTCGAGACCAGTGAGCGTCAACTCCCGTCAGCGGTCGAGGCGTTCAGGAACGCCGGTCTCGACACGCGGGCGGCCTACTCCGACGAGCTGTACGCCAACGTCGTGATCGGGGTCGCGTCGGCAGGCTCGGTCAGGTCGTAGCGCCGCTGCCGGACGGGCTGGGCGAAGGTGCACCGCTCGGGCCGCCGCGTCCCCACGGGCCGTGGCCGCCCCGGAACCCGCCCGGCCCGTCCTCGCCCTTGCGGTCGAGGGTGCCCGTGAAGACCCGGTCGGCGGTCCTGGTGCCGCTGTCGGAGCGGGTGCCGATCAGGGAGGCGGTGTCGCCCTTCTTGAGGGCGGCGGAGTTCTGGGCCGTGGCATCGGAGCTCATGGTCCAGGTCCACGAGGTCCCGTCGTCGCTCTTCACGGTGACCTGGTCGCCGTCCGCCTTCGTGACCGTTCCGCGCTGCCAGATCCGGACGACCCACTTGCCGGTGGAGTCGTCCTTGACCGTCGCCTGCCCGTGCACGGCCTTGCCGCCGACCCCGAAGCCGAACCACATGCCGCCCCCGTGCCGGAAGCCGGGCCCGCCGGGCGACGGCGAACCGGACGGGGCGGAGGACCCGGCCGCGGCGGGTGTCGCAGCACTGCCCGAACCTCCGGCGGTCGCCGCGTAGGCGACGCTTCCACCCAGCGCGAGCACACCCACAGTGACCGCGGCGATCACCGCCCGGGCCCGCTTCGAACGCTGCCGCCACAGCCGGTCGAGACCGTGCTCCCGCTCGGCCCCGCCGGGCCCGGTGAGGACCTCCCACTCGGGTGCGTGGTCCGGCATCGGCGGAATCGCCCCGGCGCTGTGGTCGTCGTGTTCAGGGTCGTGCGTCACGGCTCGCTCCCTCGGCCCGGGCGTCCGGCATCCCACGGCACGCCTCCCTGTGATTCTCGACTCCCCCCGATAAGGAACAGGTAACGGCTCCCTGTGAATCGCCCTGTGAATCCGGGGACCGGTCCGCCCGAGCCTTTGTGCAACTAGTTGCACAAACCTCGTCCCGTCCTCTACAAAAGAGGCACGACACCGCGCACGGAGGGCCCGATGAGCCGTTACCCGCACCTGCTGAACCCCCTCGACCTGGGCTTCACCACCCTGCCCAACCGTGTCCTCATGGGCTCCATGCACATAGGCCTGGAAGAGGCCGAGCGCGGTTTCGAGCGCATGGCGGAGTTCTACGCGGCCCGCGCGCGGGGCGGTGTCGGCCTGATCGTCACCGGCGGCATCGCGCCCAACGAGGCCGGCCGACCCTACGAGGGCGGCGCCAAGCTGACCACCGACGCCGAGGCCGCCCAGCACGCCGGGATCACCGCCGCCGTGCACCGCGAGGGCGGCCGGATCGCGATGCAGATCCTGCACTTCGGCCGGTACGCCTACCACCAGGACCTCGTCGCGCCGAGCGCCCTCCAGGCGCCGATCAGCCCCTTCGCGCCCCGCGCGCTCACCGACGCCGAGGTCGAGCAGACCATCGAGGACTACGTCCGCACGGCCCGCCTCGCCCGGCAGGCCGGCTACGACGGCGTCGAGATCATGGGCTCCGAGGGCTACCTCATCAACGAGTTCGTCGCCGCTCAGACCAACCACCGCGACGACCGCTGGGGCGGCTCCTACGAGAACCGCATGCGCTTCCCCGTCGAGATCGTGCGCCGGGTGCGCGAGGCGGTCGGCGAGGACTTCGTCATCGTCTACCGGCTGTCGATGCTGGACCTCGTCCCCGGCGGCTCCACACTCGACGAAGTCATCAGCCTGGCCAAGGCGGTTGAGGCCGCCGGGGCGACCATCATCAACACCGGCATCGGCTGGCACGAGGCGCGCATCCCGACCATCGCGACCTCGGTGCCGCGCGGCGCGTACACCTGGGTGACCAAGAAGCTGATGGGCGCGGTGTCCATCCCCCTCGTCACCACCAACCGCATCAACACCCCCGAACTGGCAGAGCAGTTGCTCGCCGACGGGTACGCCGACATGGTGTCGATGGCCCGCCCGATGCTCGCCGACCCGGACTTCGTCGCCAAGGCCGCCGCCGGCCGCTCCGACGCCATCAACACCTGCATCGGCTGCAACCAGGCCTGCCTCGACCACACCTTCAGCGGGAAGATCACCTCCTGCCTGGTCAACCCGCGCGCCTGCCACGAGACCGAACTCGTCCTCGCGCCAACCCGGTTGCGCAAGCGCGTCGCGGTCGTCGGCGCCGGCCCGGCGGGACTCGCCTGCGCGGTCTCCGCCGCCGAACGCGGCCACCAGGTCACGTTGTACGACGCCGCGAGTGAGATCGGCGGCCAGCTCAACGTCGCCCGACAGGTCCCGGGCAAGCAGGAGTTCGACGAGACACTGCGCTACTTCCGCACCCGGCTCGACGAGCACGAGGTGGACGTACGCCTCAACACCCTTGTGACGGCAGGTGACTTGGCGGACTACGACGAGGTCGTCGTCGCCACCGGCGTCACCCCGCGCACCCCCGACATCCCCGGCGTCGACCACCCCAGCGTCGTCGGCTACCTCGATGTCCTGCGCGACCGCGTCCCCGTCGGCGAGCGCGTCGCCATCCTCGGCGCGGGCGGCATCGGCTTCGACGTCGCCGAGTTCCTCACGGACGGCGGCGACAAGGCGAGCGAGGACCCGGAGACGTACTTCCGCGCCTGGGGCGTCGACATGGACTACGCGGCCCCCGGCGGCCTCGCCGCACCCGAGCGGCCCGCCCCGCCGCGTAGCGTCCACCTCCTCCAGCGCAAGGAGACCAAGGTCGGCGCCGGACTCGGCAAGACCACCGGCTGGATCCACCGTGCCGAGCTCAAGCACCGGGGCGTCACCATGGTCCCGGGCGTCCGCTACGACCTGATCGACGACGCCGGACTGCATGTCACCGTGGGCGAGGAGAGCACGGTCCTCGCCGTCGACACGATCGTGCTGTGCACCGGACAGGACCCGCGCCGCGATCTGTACGACCAACTGGCCGCCGCCGGACGCAGCGTGCACCTGGTCGGCGGTGCCGACGTGGCCGCCGAACTGGACGCCAAGCGGGCCATCAAGCAGGGCACCGAGGTCGCCGCCGTCCTCTGAGCGCCGTCCCTAGGATGACCCCATGTCACTCCCGCACGCGATCCTCACCGCCCTTCTGGAGAAGCCGTCCTCGGGGCTGGAGCTGACCCGGCGTTTCGACAAGTCGATCGGCTACTTCTGGTCGGCGACGCATCAGCAGATCTATCGCGAGCTGGGAAAACTGGAGGCCGAGGGCCAGATCAGGGCGCTCGCGACCGAGCAGCCGGCCCGCGGCCGGAAGAAGAGCTACGAGGTCCTGCCCGCGGGCCGCGCCGAACTGGCCCGCTGGACCGCGTCCGCCCAGGACCCCAAGCCGCTGCGCGACACGATGCTGCTGCGGCTGCGCGCGGCGGCGGTCGTCGGCACGGACGGCATCGAGGCCGACCTGCGCCGCCATCTCGACCTGCACCGGCGGCAGTTGGCGGAGTACGAGGAGATCGAGAAGCACGACTTCCCGCCCGGCAGGGACACCCCGCAGGACCGGCTGCGGCATCTCGTGCTGCGCGCGGGCATCGACCTGGAGACCTTCTGGACGCAGTGGCTCACGCACGCGATCGAGGAGTTCGCCGAGTTGCCGTAGGCCATGGGAGAGGGGCCGCCCGACCAGGCGGCCCCTCAACCGGTGGGGACGGTCAGAGTCGGTAGGGCTTCGCGCGTCTGCGCAGGAACCAGGCCGCCGCGATGACACCGGTTCCCACCAGGCCCGCGCCGACTCCCAGGGTGAGCGGACCGTAGTCCTTCGTGGCGCCGCCGAGCCCGCCCATGACCCCGCGCGAGGGCGAGGCCGTGGCGGTGGCCCTGGGGGTCGCGGCGGCGGAGACGATCACGGTCTGGGTGCCCGCGGGCGTACTGGCGTTCTGGCACATGACGATGACGGTGTAGGTGCCCGGAGTGACGTTCGTCCAGGCGGTGGACTGGCTGACGGTGGTTCCCGCCAGGGTCGCCTTCCGCCCCTCGGCGAAGCTCGCCTGGCTGCTGGTGAGCAGGGAGCCGGTGCCCCAGACACCGGTGGTGCGGTTCTGGGAGCACGCGCTGGTCGTGACCGAGACGGTGGTCCCGGTCGTGCTCACGGAGATCCCCGAAGCCGCGCCGGCCGGTCCGGCGGTCAGGGCGAGGGGGAGAACGGCGGCGGCTGTCACGGTCAGGCCGGAGCGGAGTAGTAGCTGGAAAGTGCGCATGGGACTGCCCTCCAACGGCACGGTTGGCGGAACATCCCTTGCGCCGCCGGGATCGGGAAACGGCCGTGCTGCCTCCAAGGAAGCCAACGCGCCCCGGGCCCGTCCCGCATGCGGACGGCGACCGGGCAGGTGACGGATTCCTTCGTCCGGCCCAGGGGTGACGCGTGGTCAGGGGACGGACAGCCCCGCGTCCTGGGTGTGGGCTCACCACATGTGCGGGCTCACCAGGTGGGCGCCACACGGAGCAGTCGCTCCCGGACGAGCGTGACGTGCGGGTTGTCCGGAGAGCCGGGGCGGCGGGTGAGGTACGAGGTGTTGATCGGCGGATCCTCGGGCTTCAGCAGCGGCACCAGCGCCCCGGACGCCAGCTCGTCGAGGCACAGATAGCGGGGGAGCACGGTGATCCCGGCACCCGCCACGACCGCCGCCAGCACCCCGCGCAGATCGGGCACCGTGATCGCGGCCCGCCCGCCGAGCCGGGTACCGAACACGTGCCGCCAGTAGCGCCGGGCGATCGGCAGATCCTCCGCGTACGACACGAGGGGCACCCCGCGCAGCGCGGCGGGCCCCTCGGTCGCGACCCGCCCGGCACCGATGCGCTCCGCCCACGCGGGCGCGGCGACCAGGACGAACTCCTCGTCCGCGAGCGGCTCCCAGGTCAGCGTCCGCCCACGCGGCCGGGCGGTGGCGATCACCAGGTCGTAGCGGCCACCCCGCAGGCCGTCGAGGAGATCGTCCGTCAGCCCCGGGGTGACCCGAAGTCGTACGCCCTCGCCGGTCAGCGGTGCCAGGGCGGGCAGCACCCGGGTGCACAGCAGCTCGGCCGGCCCCGCCAGCTGTACGGGCTCCGGCGGCTGGTCCGTGCCGAGGGCGCCGCGGTCCGCCACTACGGCGAGCTCGTCCAGCGGCGCCGCGACCTGCGCGGCCAACTGGTCCGCCACCGAGGTCGGCACGACCCCGCGCGACCGCCGCTCGAACAGCTCCCGGCCCAAATGCTCCTCCAGCGACCGGATGTGAGTCGTCACCGTCGGCTGCGACAGCCCGAGCAGCCGCCCCGCCGCCGTGAACGAACCGGCCCGGTGCACGGCGAGGAACGTGCGCAGCAGGGAGAGGTCGAGCGGTGCGGCGGCGGCCGGGGCGGGGTGCGCCGAGTCATTGGAATTCCCATGGACCATGAGCCGAATCCTACGGTTCGCCTATGGCCGGGCCTCGCCCGTCGTCACCGTCCGCTCCGCCGAGAACCCTCCCCACGTACCGTCCGGCAGCCGCGCCCTGAGCCGCACCCGATGGCTGTCCCCGGCCTCCCGGCCCACGTAGAAGCTGTAGGTCGCCCGGTCGCGCGGCGCGGTCCCGCCCCAGACGAGGGAGGTGGCCGGCTGCCCGTCGAGGTTGATCTGATACTCCGTGACCACCCCGTCCGTGCGCGGCGGTACCCAGGACAGGTCGATGTAGTACGCCCCGTCGTCGCCCCGGTGCGTCTTGGCGGTGAAGTCCGTGGGGGCGGTGCCCCGCCCGTCGTCGCTGCCAGGCGCCGTGGTGAGCGGGACGGCCGTGCTCGCGGGGGAGAGGTTGTCGGCGGCGTCCCGGGCCCGCACCGTGAAGGAGTAGCGCGTGCCGGGCCGCAGCCCCGTGACCACGGTCGCCGTCTGGGCGCCGCCCACACTGTGGATCTTCGCCCCGCCCTGGTAGATGTCGTACGACACCACATCCCGGTCGTCCGTGGAGTCGCCCCAGGACAACTGGACCGCTCGGCTGCCGATGACCCGGCCCCGCGGTGCGCCCGGCCGGGTGGGCGCCGAGTGGTCGGCCGCGACGGCGACCGGAGTGCGCGCCCTCACCTCCCGGCTGCGCGGTCCCAGGCGTCCGTCCGTGTCCCGGGCCCGCACGGTGAAGACGTACACGGTCGCGGGCTTGAGCCTGGTGACGTCCACCATGTGCTCGGAACCCGGTACTTCCTTCACCTTCTTGGTGCCCCGATAGATCTCGTAGGTGCCGACGCCCGGGCTCGCCGTCACCACGTCCCACATGACGTGCACGCTGGTCGCGCTCCCCGCCGCGGCCGTGACGCCGACCGGGGCACCGGGCGCGTGGCCGTCTCCGTCGCCCCCCGTGCCGCAGGAGGTGAGCAGCAGGAGCGCGGCGCAGGTGAGGGCGGCGCGGGGGAGTGTGTGGGTGGCCCGGACGCGTCGCACGATTCTGCCTCCCCGGCATGGCACGGGCATCACACGAACTGAAAGGTCCGGACCAATATGGCGCGGGTGGGGCAATCGCATCAAGAGGGGCGCCGACGAAGATCGGTCGCGAACGTTACGTATGCTGAGTTCCTCACGGCTGAACTCACCCCTGTGAGTGGGGAGTTCATGCCGGTGGCGCGGACCGCTGTCGTCGCTGATCCCGCGCCGGCGCGGGCGGTCGGGCGGCCGGAGCCGACATGGCTCGGGCCCCCGGCCCCCGTCGGAAGTGACCTGGACCCGCCGGGATTCGCGGGCGTGCACCGTCCGGCCCCCTATCAGTGGCCGCATGATCGGACCGGTACCAGGGTGGGCTGAGTGTCCGTCAGATCCCCCAGGAGAGGGTCCTCATCGTGCGTGTCCAGACGCTGACGCTGGTCGCGGCCGGCGCCGCCCTGCTCGCCCCGACCACGCTGCCCGCCTCACCCGCCGCGTTCGCCCGACCCCAGGCGGGGCCGGCGGCGCTGCGCGAGGGCGATGTCGCGGCGGCCGACCTGCTGGCCAAGGTGCGTGACTGCGCCCCCGTCTCACGCGGCCGCTACCGCACCGACGACGGGGAACCCGCGTCGATCCCGGTGTGCGGCACCAAGGAGGCCGTCTACTGGAAGGCCGACATGGACATCGACTGCGACGGACAGGCCGGCGCCCGCTGCAACGGGCGCACCGACCCGCTCTTCTCGGCCATGACGGCGTACCAGCAGTCCGACGGCCGCTACCTGGACGCCGAGCGGCTCCCGTACATCGTGGTCCCGGCCGCCAGCGCCCTCTGGAACCACCGGGACCACCGGATCGGCGGCGGTTCGGTCGCCGCCGTCGTCTACCGGGACCGGGTGCAGTACGCCGTCGTAGGAGACGTCGGCCCGCACGACATCATCGGCGAGGCCTCGTACGCCACGGCCAAGGCCCTCGGCATCCGCGCAGATCCGCGCGGCGGCGGGACGGACGCCGGGGTCACCTACATCGTGTTCAAGGACGCGCGGGTGAAGCCCATCGAGGACCATGCCGCCGCCGTGGAGAAAGGGCAGCGGCTGGCGCGGCTGTTCGTAGGGGGAGCGGTCACGCCGGAGGGTCGTAGGGCATCGGGCGGCTGACGGCGTCAGACCGCCGACCAGCCGTCGTCGACCGGCAGGATCGCGCCGTTGATGTTGTTCGCCGCGTCCGAGGCGAGGAACACGATCGCGGCGGCCTGCTCCTCGGGCTGGGCCACCCGGCCGATGTTGACGAAGTGCGGGCCGAGCGCCGCCGGGCCGAGGGCGGTCCGGTCGGCGTCCACCGTGATGTTGGTCGCCGTACCGCCCGGGGCGATGGCGTTGGCGCGGATGCCCTGCTTGCGGTACATCACCGCGAGGGACTTCGTCAGGCCGACGACCCCGTGCTTGGAGGCCGTGTAGGCGGCGCCCGCCGCGCTGCCGCGGAAGCCCGCCTCCGAGGCGGTGTTCACGATCGCGCCCCGGCCCGCGGCCAGCATGTGCGGCAGCACGGCCCGGGTGAGCAGGAAGGGCGCGGTCAGGTTGACCCGGATGACCCGCTCCCACTCCTCGTCGGCCAC
Organism: Streptomyces sp. NPDC001100; assembly: GCF_053598575.1. Classification (NCBI taxonomy): domain Bacteria; kingdom Bacillati; phylum Actinomycetota; class Actinomycetes; order Kitasatosporales; family Streptomycetaceae; genus Streptomyces; species Streptomyces sp. NPDC001100. The sequence continues at coordinate 133,651 of NZ_JBSFKO010000011.1, read as the reverse complement.
GTCCGCCAGCGCCGACATGCGGTCCATGATCCCCGCGTTGTTCACCAGGACGTCGATCCCGCCGAACCGCTCCACGGTGGTCGCGGTCACCTCGTCGACGACCGCCTGCTCGCTCAGGTCGCCCGTGACCGCGACGGCGGTGCCGCCCGCCTGCTCGATCTCCTTGACGACGGCCTCGGCGCCGTCGGCGTTCAGGTCGGCCACCACGACCTTGGCGCCTTCCGCGGCGAAGGCGAGCGCGGCGGCGCGCCCGATACCCGAACCCGCTCCGGTGACGACGACGCTGCGTCCGTCGAGTCCACTGGCCATGAGGTGCTCCTGTTCGTCGTGCGAGGGCTCCGCGCCCGTGGTGCGCTCATCCTACGACTTAATGTCTTCAAGTGACCTAAAGTCGTGGGCGGATCATGGTGCAGAATCCCCGGAGGTCACCTCACTACCGGAGCCGGAGGGGAACTGATGACCGCATCCAGCGGACGCACGGGACGACCGCCGCTCACCGAGGCGCGCAAGGCCGAGATCCGCCTGGAGATCGCCCGGGCGGCGGTGGAACTGTTCGTCGCCCAGGGCGTGGCGGCGACCACCGGCGAGCAGATCGGCCAGGCGGTCGGCATCTCGGCGCGCACCGTCTGGCGCTACTTCCCGAGCAAGGAGAGCTGCGTACGACCGCTGTTCTCGGCCGGTATCGACGTCATCGCCGCCCGGCTGCGCGAGTGGCCGCCCGGACTCCCCCTTGAGGACCTCTGCGACCCGGACCTGGCGACCGGCCTCCTCACCGCGACCAGCCCCGACGGCGCCACCGGCAGCGCGCTGGTACGCCTCACCCGCACCGAACCGGGCCTGCGCGCGATCTGGCTCCAGACCTACGACGAGGCCGAACCGGCGTTCGCCCGCGCACTCGCCGACCGCGCCGGCCTGTCCGCGGGCGACCTGCGCCCCATGATCCAGGCGGCGATGCTCAACGCGGCACTGCGCGCGGCGGTCGAACGGTTCGCGTGGAGCCCGGAGGGGACCGCGACGGACGTGACGACCGGGGAGGCCGAGGTGGCTCAGACGCTGCGCGCGGCACTGGCGATCGCGGCGGAAGGGGTCTCATGACGCTCGTGACGTAGGAGGAGGTTCCGGGGCGGACCCTTCAACAGGCGGCTGTCTCACACCTTCCGATACGTGTACGCCTCCGCGGCCGCCGCCTCCACCGCGTCGAGGTCCGCTCCCGTCGACGCCGTGACGACCGCGGCCACCGCGCCCTCGACGAACGGGGCGTCCACCAGGCGGGTGCCGGCCGGGAGTTCGTCGCCCTCGGCGAGCAGGGCCTTCACGGTGAGTACGGCGCTCCCCAGGTCGGTGAGGACGGCGACCCCCGCGCCGCGGTCGACGGACGCTGCAGCGGCGGCGATCAGTTCGGAACTGGTGCCGAGCCCACCGCCTTCGGTGCCGCCGGCCGGAGCGAGCGGCACGGCCGCACCGCCGCCCGCGAGACCCCGCGCCAACTCGGCCACGGAGGCGGCGACTTGGGCACTGTGCGACACCAGCACGATCCCGACGAGCTTCTCGTCACTCACCGTCGGCCTCCCCGGCTTCCTGGAGCGCGGCGATCAAGAGCGCGGACGAGGTGGCGCCCGGGTCCTGGTGACCGATGCTCCGCTCCCCGAGATAGCTCGCCCGGCCCTTGCGGGCCTGAAGGGGAGTGGTGGCGACGGCGCCCGCCTCGGCGGCGGCCCGCGCCGCGCCGAAGCCCTCCGGCAGCGCGTCGACCGCCGGGACCAGCGCGTCGATCATGGTCTTGTCGCCGGGCGCGGCACCGCCGAGGGTCATGACCGCGTCGACTCCGGTGCGCAGCGCGACGGCGAACTCCTCCTCGCTCACCTCGGCGGCGTCCCCCAGAGCCTTGCCGGTGCGGCGCAGCAGTGTGCCGTAGAGCGGCCCCGAGGCGCCGCCGACGGTGGATATGAGCTGGCGCCCGGCGAGGGTGAGGACGGCGCCGGGGGTGTCCGGCGCCTCCTTCTCCAGGGTGGCCGCCACGGCGGTGAACCCGCGCTGCAGGTTCGCGCCGTGGTCGGCGTCGCCGATGGGCGAGTCGAGTTCGGTGAGCCGGTCCGCCTCGCGGGCGACGGAGGCGGCGGTCGCCGTCATCCAACGGCGGAAGAAGTCGGCGTCGAGCACTGGATCTCCTTGCGTGGTGGGTGAGTTGGCCGATCGCGCCGACGTGTCACACGCCCCAGCGCAGTCCCGGTGTCTTCACCGGCGCGTCCCACAGCCGCAGCAGCTCCTCGTCGATCTGGCAGAGGGTGACCGAGGCGCCCGCCATGTCGAGGGACGTGACGTAGTTGCCGACCAGTGTGCGGGCGACGGCGACCCCGCGCTCGGCGAGCACCCGGTGCACCTCGGCGTTGAAGCCGTACAGCTCCAGGAGCGGGGTCGCGCCCATGCCGTTGACCAGGACCAGCACCGGATTGGTGGGCGGCATGTCCTCCAGGATCGCGTGCACGGCGAAGTCCGCGATCTCGCCGGAGGTCATCATCGCCCGCCGCTCCCGGCCCGGCTCGCCGTGGATGCCGACGCCCAACTCCAGCTCGCCCGGCGGCAGATCGAAGGTGGGGCTGCCCTTCGCGGGGGTGGTGCAGGCGCTGAGCGCGACGCCGAAGCTGCGCGAGTTCTCGTTGACCTGCCGGGCGATCGCCGCCACCCGGTCCAGCGGCTGCCCCTCGGCCGCGGCGGCACCGGCGATCTTCTCCACGAACAGCGTGGCACCGGTGCCGCGCCGACCGGCGGTGTACAGACTGTCCGTGACGGCGACATCGTCGTTGACCAGCACCTTGGCGGTCTGGATGCCCTCGTCCTCGGCGAGCTCGGCCGCCATGTCGAAGTTGAGGACGTCTCCGGTGTAGTTCTTCACGATGAACAGCACCCCGGCCCCGCTGTCGACGGCCGCGGCAGCCCTCACCATCTGGTCCGGCACGGGGGAGGTGAACACCTCGCCGGGACAGGCTGCGGACAGCATCCCCGGACCCACGAACCCACCGTGCAACGGCTCGTGCCCCGACCCGCCACCGGAAACCAGCGCGACCTGCCCGGCCACGGGAGCGTCCCGCCGTACGATCACCCGGTTCTCGACGTCCACGGTCAACTCGGGGTGGGCGGCCGCCATGCCCCGCAGCGCGTCCGTGACCACGGTTTCCGCGACGTTGATCAACATCTTCATGGATGCCTCCTGGTGACACTAGCAGATGGGGCTCTGACCTGGGGTTTTGCTGGTCGGATTGGGTTACGTCGGTTCTTGGCCTTGGTGTTCCTTGGCGGTCGGAAGCGGGTTCTGGCGGGGCTGATGCTGACCTAATGCTGACTTTGGTGACGGGTTGTCAGGCGTCGGGGATCGGTCGGACGAGAGGCTGCACGAACGTCTCTATGGAAAGTATCGACCTTGTAGCAGTGAAGGTCACGGGCTCGGACGCTCGTGAGCGTGCCAGGCCGCCTCGGGCTGTTCTGCTGGTTGAGCTGCTCGACGGCTGTGAGGGGGTGGTGTTCGGCGACGCGGTGCCATTTCGCTGATGAAGCATGGAAGGTTGGTGCCGGAAGTAGGTCATGCGCGTGCCCGAGGGTTCTTGGTCTGCTGGTGGTACGGGCCGCAGAAGGCTTTGACCTGCGCAAACGCTGTATCGCGGGGAGAGTGGTCGAGCCCTGGCCCGCGTATGTTCCGGATCTCGGTGGGTCGTAGGCCGAGGCCAGGGGAGCAGGGGCGCTGCGAGTGGAGTCGCGATCCGTGAATCCGGAGGGGCGAGGGGAACCTGGTCATGAGATTGATGAGCGACCAGTTCAGGTGAGCCTCGGAATGCTGCGGGAGACGTTCGTCATCGCGTGCGTTGCGGCGGGCGTTCATGATCCACCTCAGGGTGCGATCGACTCGTCGGCGTCGCGGGACGTCGCGGGAGTACGACGAAGCCTTGGGCGCCCTTGGGTAGATCGACCGTTCGTGTCCAGGACGCGTGACTGCACGTTGGCTGCTCGGAGGGGGGCGATGCGTGAGGAGGCTGCTGGCGGGGGAAGGGCTTCAGCCTTCGCGGCTGGGGAGCATGGCCAGGGCTTGGGAGCGCTGTGCGACGAGGTCCTCGTAGGTGCCGTCGCGCTCGGCCCAGCGGTGCATGAGGACGCCCTTCACGAGGACTTCGTGAGGGGTGGGGTTCTCCGAGAGCAGGTGCATGACCTCGGTGGCGAAGTCGTCGAGCGGCAGCGCGTGCGGGTTCACCTTTTCCTGGCCTGCTGTGGCGACGGCCGGGGGGACGAGCTCGACGACCCCGACACCGGTGCCGTCGAGCTGCGCGCGCAGTGCCTCGGAGTAGGCGTGCACTGCGGCCTTCGAGGCGGCGTAGCTGGGCATGGGCGGGAACGGCAGGAAGGCGATTCCGGAGGTGACGGTGATGAAGGTGCCGGTGCCCCGCCGGACCAGGTGGGGGGTGAAGGCGTCGATGACTCGGATGGTGCCGAGCAGGTTGGTGTCGATCGTCGTCTCTGTCACCTCGAAGTGCGCGGGGTCGCGCAGGTCCTCCAGGAGCATGACCCCCGACATCGTCACCACGGTGTCCAGCTCGGGGTACCGGGCGAGCGTGGCGTCACGGGCAGATGCGACGGAGACACTGTCGGTGACGTCGATGCTGATCGTGCCGAAGCCTTCCCCGGCGAGTTCCGAGAGTGCCTCCGGGCTGCGGCCGCCAACGGCCACGGTGCTGCCCGCCGCAGCGAACCGCCGGGCCAGCTCTCGCCCGATACCCGAGGTTCCGCCGATGATGAGAACGGTGCGGTTGGAGAGATCCACGAGGTCTTCCCTTCGGTCCAGAGCGCCGCCGGCGTTCAGGCCCGCGGCGCCGACAGCGATGGTCTCTGTCTCTTTCGAAACAGGGCTATCGCAGTCTTGACGGCATTCGCCGGGTGTGGCAGGACCCCCGTCTTCCCTGGTCCTGTCAGGGCCCCCTCCGAGATGCGCGCACCGCATTACGGTGTCGGTATGAAGGACGAGGAATCCGGCAACCGGCTCGGCAGCTACCTCCGTGCCCGGCGTGAGCTGGTCTCCCCGGCGGAGGCAGGAATCCCGCCCGGCGGCAACCGCCGCGTGCCCGGCCTGCGCCGTGAGGAAGTCGCCCTGCTCGCCGGAATCAGTCCCGACTACTACCTGCGCCTGGAACGGGGCCGCGACAAGAACCCCTCACCCCAGGTGCTCGAATCACTCGCGCGCGTCCTGCGGCTCGACGACATCGAACGGACGTATCTGCTGGGTCTCGCGGCGGCACGCCCCAGGACGCCACGCCGCAAGCGGCCCGAGCACGTACCGGCGCGGGTGTACGACCTGCTCGCCCACCTTCAGATCCCCGCGTTCGTCGAAGGGCGCGCGTTCGATGTCCTGGCCTCCAACCCCATGGCCGTCGCGCTCTCCCCCCGGCTGCGGCCCGGCCAGAACCGGCTGCGTTCTCTCCTCCTCGATCCTGAGGAACAAGCCTTCCATCAGGACTGGACGAAAGCCACCGCCGATTTCATCGCCACCCTTCGCACCACCATCGGGGACGACACCGACAACCCCCGGTTCGTCGAACTCGTCGGAGAACTCGCACTGTCCAGTCAGCGGTTCCGTACCCTGTGGGCCCGCCACGACGTGCGCAGTCTCGACGGAGGTACGACCACGGTCCACCACCCCGTCGTCGGTGAACTACGCCTCCACCGGGACAAACTCCCCATCGACGATGTCCTCCTCGTCGTCTACTACCCCGCCAAGGACAGCGACAGCGACGAGAAACTGCGGCTCCTCGCCGCACTCTCACAGACCGAGTCCGCCAGCGCAGAGCACGACAGGCCGACGGACACCCCGCACCCGAAGACACCTTGACGAACCCGCGCCGTCCCGGCGGCGCCGTCAGAACGCGCGCCACGGGTTCGTCACCCGCGAGATCGCCCCGGGCCCTGATCACGAGCCGCCTGGTGCCGGCAGCTGTAGCTCTTGATCGTCATGGTGGTGTCATGTGGTCGCGGTGGCGGCGGTGATGTTGTTCCAGCGTCGGTGGCGGGCTTGCGCGACGGACTGGTGACGGCGTCGCCAGGCGAACCAGTGCAGGACATGGGTGATGTCGCGGGCGTGACGGTCGTGCGCTGCTGCTTGGTCAGGGCCGGGGGGTGCTGCCCATCTCGGCGGTGAAGGCCACGGGGTCGCTGTCGAATCCTCGGACCATCTCGTGGAACTCCCACGTTCCGGAGGCGTCCCTGGTGAACTCCGCGACCGTCGCGGCGGTGTATCCGGAGAGCTGTGCGAAGTCGTCCTTCAGCAGCTCCGTGTACCCCTCGACCACCAGAACTCCGGCGTTCGATATGTGGCCGAAGGTTTTGGGGCCGCTGTTCTGGTGGATCGCCACACCCACCACCACCCGTGCGAAGGAGGGGGCGAGGCGGTCGAGTTCGAGGGTCATCGCTTCGACGTAGCCGAAGCCCTGACCGGTTTGGCTGTGCCGGCTCATGTTGATGGTGCCGTCCGGTGAGCGGCTGTCGAAGTGGACGACGTACACCGGCCGCCCGTAGGGGGCATCCGCCGAGTAGGTCGCGGCGATGATGTCGAGATGGTGAGGTGGCTGGTCCCAGGGACTCGGGTCCCATTTGAGCCGGACCTCGGCCTTCCCGACTCCATGGCTGTCGCTGCTCACCGGATGTGCTGCCTCTCATTTCAAGCCACCACGGGATGGCCCCCGTATGGGCAAGTATGGCTCTCGGCCACCCTGTTGAAGCCTCGTGCGGCACCTTGAAGCCCTGGCTGCGGCCCTCGCCGCCGGCATTCATGACGTACGCGAGCGTGCCGTGCCCCGCGATGCCTGCCGGGAACTGGCCGCCGAAGTCAAGGACCCGCCGGTTCTTCAACTGCCGTCCCTCGGCGCGGAAGGAGGTCATCACCATGCCGCCGCCGACAGTGATGGCGAGCAGCATGTCTGCCCAGTGAAGCGGCGAGGCGGTGGCACTCGGTCTGCAGGCGGAAGGCGTCGCGGCAGGCGTTGCGGAGGCTGCCGTCCTCACGGGCGAGGGTGGCCACGACGTGCACCTGACGGGGCTGGTTGCGCAGGGCGATCCACCGGCCGCCACCGGGCGACAGTGGCCCACTGCGGGTCGGTGAGGTCCGGCCGACGAGCGGTGGAGCGGACCGAGCAGACCCACACAGGCCGTTCGGGTGCTCGGACTCTGAAGCACTCGACGGGTGCGTCGAGGGCCTTGGCCAAGTAGGGGAGTGAGTCGGGCTCCAGCGCGCCGGCGTCTCCTTCCCTTCAGCTGCTATCGAGGTGGCCGCTCGTCGAGCCTGTTGACGGCGGGCCGTGTTCTCGTCCCCCTGCATCGCTACGCGCTGGTGTGGCGTTTGACCTCGGCGGTGATGATCTCCAGTGCCTCGGCGATCCGATTGTGTTCCTCTCCCTGAAGCTCGATCACTCCAGCACCACCGTCCAGGTGGTCGAAGAAGCGCTGAAGGCGATCGAGCACGTCGTCGCCTGCCACGTGGTCTCCGGCGACGCCCTTCTTCGTCGAGCTCGCCGTGCCGGACCTGCGCACCTTCGAAAAGGTGCTCACCGACCAGATCCTGGCCATCGGTCCCGTTCGCGACGCCCGCAGCACCTTCTGCATCCGCACCGTCATCGACCGCGGCCCGCTCCCCCTCAACTCCTGGCTTACCCCGCGCGCCTGACCAGAGGCACGCCTTCATCCGCCTGAGGAACACCGTGATCCCCCGGCCTGACGATGAAGCGGCAAGTCAAGCTCCCCGGTGGCCGACTGGAGTACTAAGTGGCCAACGGGGGCGCTGAGTTACCCCCTCTCGACCGACCTCATCGCACTCCAGGCGGACTGGCAGCGTGCGTACGCGGCGCTCGCCGTGTCGCGCCCCGTGTACGTCACCGCACTGCGCCGTCTGTATGCCCTGTCTGGTCAGTTGCTGTCCCCCGATCGCGCGGATCGGGGGACTTCACCGGGCGAGCCGGCCCGAGGGATCGGGGTGGGCCTGCTGCCGCTCTGGGTGCCGGGTGTCCGTTTACGCGGTCGGGCTGAGTTCGGCTCGGCCGAACAGCAGGGCCCAGCCGGTGGGGAGTTGGTGGAGGATGCGGGTGATCAGGCCGGGGCCGGCGTGGGCGGTGACGGCGGCGAAGACGGATCCGGTGTCCCAGCGAGTGGTCGCCAGGGAGGCGCCGGAGCGGGTGGCGAGGTCCTTGACGAAGTCCCAGCCTCCCAGCGGCTGCGGGTCGGGGATCTGTGCGGCCAGGACGCGGGCGGCTTCCAGGGGCAGGCAGGCGGCCAGGTCGACGCGTTCGTCGCCGGTCAGCTGGCGTCCCAGCCCTGCCAGGACCAGGCGGACGGCTTCGTCTGCTCGCTCGCGGTTGGGGTAGGCGCCTTCGTAGCGGACCTTCTCCAGCATCTGCTCATACGCCGTCGAGTACGGCTGCTGGTGCTCAAGCGGTACGCGCACGTCGGTGATCACTGCGGTGGATGCCTTTCGTCAAGCCGGGGTCGGGTGGGTGCCGTTGTGCGGCACCGGTGGTCAGGTGGGTTGGGGGCGGCCGAAGAGAAGGTCGTAGCCGACGGGGAGCTGGAGCAGGATCTGCCCCAGTAGGTCGTCGCCGGAGGTGTCGGCGACCGTGGACAGCACGGCGCTGACGTCCCAGGTCGCGGTCTGCTCGGTGGCGCCCTCGATCCAGGCGGCGGTCGCCCGCACGAACCGCTCCGGTGGCAGCGGCTCGGCGCTCTGCAGCGGGTTGAGCAGAATCAGGGCGAATTCCTCCGGCAGGCGTGCCGCGAGCAGGGCGCGGACCTCGCCGACCAGGTGTGCGCCGAGCAGGGCGAGTACCACACGGGCCGCGCGCTCGGCTTCCTCCACAGTGCCGTATTCGCCGCGTTCCTTGACCTGGTCGAGAAACACTTCGCGTCGTGGTGTCATCTCGGCCGCCACCCCTTCTTGCTCTTCAAACTGCCCACGGGGGTGAGGAGGACGGGGTGAGGGGGAGATCAGCCGCCCGTCCTCCGCACCGGTCCGGCCGGTGTCAGCCGGAGATCTCCTTGTGGTCGGTCCCGACGCCGATGGAGATCTTGCGGGGCTTGGCGCGCTCGGCGATCGGGATGCGCAGGGTGAGCACACCCGCGTCGTAGTCGGCCTTGATGTGCTCGGTGTCGAGAGTGTCGGCGAGCACGATCTGGCGGGAGAAGACGCCCAGCGGCCGCTCGGACAGTTCCATCTGCACGTCGTCGGCCTTCACCACCGGCCGGCGCTCGGCCTTGACGGTGAGCATGTTCCGTTCGACGTCGATGTCGATCGCGTCCGCGGTAACGCCGGGAAGGTCGAAGGCCACCACGAACTGGTCGCCCTCGCGGTAGGCGTCCATCGGCATCGCCGACGGCCTCGACCAGGTTCCCGGGCCCAGCAGCTGCTGCGTCAGCCGGTCCAGCTCACGGAAGGGGTCAGTGCGCATCAACATCGTGAAAACACCTCCAGCAGGTTCAGGCAGTTGCTGCCAATGCGCCTCACTGACACCGTTGTAACATGTCATCCAATGGATGACAAACATGATGTCGTCACCTCGATGACGACCCCAGGGAGGTGTCCGTGACCTCGGCCGACCAGCCGTCCACGACCGGCACCGACGCCCACAGCCCGGCGTCGTTCCTCGCCGCCGCGGTGGCCCTCAACGCCATAGACGACGCCTTGCGCGAAGCCCGGCAGGGGGCCCCGAATCCTTCCGATGCCGGGCCGGGCCCGGAGCAGGCTCTGGCCTCACTGATGCTGTTGCGGCAGGTCCGCGAGCAACTCGCCGGATGGGAGACCGGCCTGATCGAAATCGCCCGCGACGCGGGCGCCAGCTGGGCGGACCTCGCCCAGCCCCTCGGCGTCGCCAGCCGCCAGGCCGCCGAGCGCCGCTACCTGCGCGGCCGCCCCGGCCCTGTCGGGACCACCGGCGAACAGCGCGTGACGGCCACCCGCCAGGCCCGTGCCGCCGACCGCACCGCCGCCGCCTGGGCCCGCCGCAACGCAGCCGACCTGCGACGTCTTGCCGGACAGATCAGCGCACTCACCGACCTGCCCGCCGCGGCCCGCCGCCCGCTCGGCGAACTCCATGCGGCCCTCGCCCACGACGACCCCGCCGACCTCATCGCCCCGCTCACGGCCACCCGCCCCCACCTGGCCGCCGCACACCCCGACCTCGCCGCCCGGCTCGACACCCTCACGGCCCCGTAGTGGGGTCAAACGCCGACCGCCCGCCGGCGACGCCGGTTCTGTGGTCTTCCGGTTGCCGACCCGGCCGCACTGGCCGCCGCCAACTGTGCGGACTCCACCTCGGGCGGAGTGCGGGGGCTCGGCAGGGCGGCCACTGCGGCGGCGAGGTCGAGGTGGGAGTTCATGTCCAGTTCGCACCGGCCGGCGTGCCTCCTTGGCCTGTTGGTCGGTTGGTCAGGTGATCGGGTGTGTCTGTCCGGATAGTGATCACTGACGCGATGTGGGATCGGATCGAGCCGCTGATGCCGGCCGATCCGGTCCGCGATGGGGCTGACCACCGGCAGACCCTGGAGGCCGTCGCGTGGAAGTGCCGCGCCTGCTCGCCCTGGCGGGACCTGCCGGACGCGCTCGGCTCGTTCCGGACCGCCCGCAATCGGCTGATCGGGTGGGCCACGGACGGCACCTGGGAACGGATCCTTGCGGCAGTCTTGTCAGCAGCGGAAGACAGCGACGACGTCGGCTGGACGGTGTCGGTGGACTCCACCGTCCGCCGGGCCACCAGCATGCCGCTCGGACCGGGACAAAGGGGCTCCAGGCGGGGCCGAGCCTGACGACCACGCTCTCGGACGCTCCCGAGGCGGCCCGAGTGCAAAGGTCGACCTCGCCGGCGACAGCCATGCCCGGTCGCTGGCCCTTCGGGTCACCGCAGGCCAGGCGGGCGATGCTCCGGCCCTGAAGGCTGTCATGGCAGCGATTCCGTGTGCCGCGATGCGGTCCCGGAGGACCGGGAACCCGACGCGACACTGTGCTCGCGGACCGCGCGTACTCATCCTCATCTCGCGCAATCCGAAATCACCTCCGCCGACGCGGGATCCCCGCTGCCGTTCCCCAGCCGCCCGACCAGACCGGCCATCGTCTGCGGCGAGGCCGCGCCGGAGGTCGGCCGCCCGCCTTCGACGCCGAGGCATACAAGCAGCGCAACACGGTCGAACGATGCATCAACCGGCTCAAGCAATGGCGCGGCCCGGCCATACGGACCGGCTGTCCTGGTCGGCCAACGGGCCACGACGACAGTGGTGGCGCGGTGAGTCGGCCCGCGGCGGCCCGTTTGGCCTGAGCCTTGGGATGGGCCAGTCGGCAAGAGCACACCGCGTGGGATGCGGACGGCTGAGGCGGCGGTCCGGACTGTGCTGGCGGCCGTGGCGGCGCGTAGGGTGACGACAGCTCACCTCGCCGCTCGGGGGTGGGTGGTGTGCCGGGAAGCCTGGTCGGCGACGTGTCAGTCCGCGCCCGAAAGGCTTGCTGTGCCGCTCACGGTCCCTCCACGCTCTCCTGCGGTCGTCCGCCTGCCGGGTAAGTCGATCGCCCGGGAAGCTTCTCGTGCCCGGAGGCACCTCCTGGGAGCCTTGGCCCGGGCTCCCGGCGGCACGGAAGTGGGCCCCGGCAAGGCCACCTCTGTTGACCCGAGTCCAGCGCGCTGCTGCCGGCCCCTGCAAGCCGGTCCGTTATGCGGTTCCCCGCGCTTGCCGCGCAGCGTGCGCGTTCTCCGGGTACCGGGCATGCAGCGCCTGATGGACGCCCTGCTTCTTCCCGATTCGTAGCCTCGCGATGAGATAAGAGTCCGGCCATGTCACTCCGAAACGAACGCTCCTCCACGCCTTCCCGCACGCCGCGGGAGGTGGTGATCCAAGAGGTCCTCACCTGCTTCGATGTCTATGCCCGTGTCCGTGGGGCGCGTGACAGTGTCCTTGCCGCGTCCCGCGCCGACCCGCGGGAGGAAGAACGCGCCTACAACGAGCTGCGGCAGGCCATCACACGGCTCCGCGCCACCTCCCCGCCCGGGTGACACCGGACGGCCTTCAGGCTGCCTGCCCCTTCAGCCGTTGCCGAGGTCGGACCGCGACGGCCTGCGATGCCCGCGCCGCCGACGCACTCCGCGTTGTCGAGACGGGACGGCCGCACCACTCCGGCATGGCTTGTACTCGATCTTCGCTTTGGGCGCCGCGCGGGGTTCGGCGCAGGCCGTTGGTAGCGTCGGCGGGGTGTGCCTGCCGACGGGCGCATGACGCTCGACCGGAGAGAGACGTGATGTCCCCGACGATTCGCAGGGCCGTGATTCCCGCCGCCGGGCTCGGTTCCCGGCTGTTGCCGCTGACGAAGGCGACGCCGAAGGAGATGCTGCCGGTCGGCGACAAGCCGGTCATCGAGCACACCGTCCGCGAGCTGGTGGACTCCGGCATCACCGACATCACCATTGTGGTCTCGGGCGGCAAGTCCTTGATCCAGGAGCACTTCCGCCCCAACCCCGCCCTGGTCGACCAGCTCCGCCAGGACGGCAAGACGGCCTACGCGGACGCGGTGGAGGAGGTCGCGGAGCTGGCCCGGCGGGGCCACATCACCTACCTCGACCAGTACGGTCCCTACGGCAACGGCACCCCCGTGCTGAACGCCGCCCGTGCCTTCGGCGACGAACCGGTGCTCGTGCTGTGGCCCGACGACGTCTTCGTGGCCGACATCCCCCGTGCCCAGCAGCTGGTCCGCGCCTACGAGCAGACCGGCTGCCCGGTGCTGGCCCTCATGCCGATGGACCCCGTCGACTCCCAGCGCTACGGGGTGCCCATCGTCAAGGAGGACCTCGGGGACGGACAACTGCGCATCACCGGCCTCGTCGAGAAGCCCGAGCCCGCCGCCGCGCCGTCGTCGTACGCGGCCATCGGCGGTTACGTCGTCACCCCCGGAATCATCGACGAACTGCGTGAGCAGACCCGCCGCTGGTACGAGACGAGGACCGGCGAGGTCTACCTGACGGACGCCATCAACGCCTACGCCGCCACCCGCGCGGTGTACGGACAGGTCATCCAGGGCCGCTGGTACGACACCGGCAATCCGGCCGACTACATGGTCGCCCAGATGGCCTTCGCGCTCGCCCACCCCGAGTACGGCCCCGTCCTGCGCGGCCTGGTCGCCGAACTCGACGTCGACCGCGCCGCCGCTGACCAGGTGAAGAAGAGCACCTGACGCGCCTGCCGATCGTGCCGCCGCGGGACCAGCCGAGCGAGATCGGCAGGAGAGGGCCGCCGTAGCATGAGCAGGCGTTTGCGCGAACCGGATCGGAACTGAAGGCGGCACTCATGGGTATCGGGGACGGCACGGATTCCCTCGACGAGGCGGCGGACGTGTTCATGGCGGCGCGCCCCCAGCTCTTCGGGATCGCCTACCGCGTGCTCGGCAGCGTCACGGAGGCGGAGGACGTACTCCAGGAGGCCTGGCTGCGGTGGCAGCAGACCGACCGTGCCGTCGTCCGTGAGCCGAAGGCGTTCCTCGCCACCGTCACCGCCCGGCTGGCGCTGAACGTCGCCCAGTCCGCCCGGGTGCGGCGCGAGTCGTACATCGGCCCCTGGCTGCCGGAGCCGGTCGACACGCGCGCGGATCCGCAGCTGGGCGCCGAGCGGGCCGAGGCGCTCGACACGGCGGTGCTCTTCCTGCTGGAGCGGCTCAACCCCGTGGAACGGGCCGCCTATGTGCTGCGCGAGGCCTTCGACTACCCCTACCAGCAGATCGCGGACATGCTGGAGACCAGCGAGACCAATACGCGTCAGCTGGTGAGTCGCGCGCGCAGGCACCTCGCGTCGGAGCGCCGCAAGCCCGTCGACGCCACCGAGCACCGGCGGCTGATGGGGGTCTTCCTCGCCGCCGCGCAGACCGGTGATCTGGCTGTGCTGGAGAACATCCTCGCCGAGGACGTGGTCAGCTACACCGACGGGAACGGACTGCGCGGGGCGTCGAAGTTTCCGGTCGTCGGCCTGGTGCACGTCTCCCGGTACCTCGCCGCGTTCGCGCCGCGCTTCTGGCCGGAGAAGGAGATCCACTGGGTCGAGGCCAACGGCGGGCCGGCCGTCCTCGTCACGGCCGAGGGGACGGCGGTGGTGCTGCTGACCCTCGACATCTCGGAACGTGGCATCGAGCGGGCCATGTGGGTCATGAACCCGGAGAAGCTGGCACCCTACGCGGCCTCGCTGGGCGGTGGCACCACGGCCTGAGCCGTCACAGATCGCGGGGCTGTCCGGTCGTACTGGATGAATCCCAGTGATCGGAGTGGATCGTGGCTGTCACCGAACAACGTCTCGCGACCATGGTGCTGGTGATCGGCACCGGAGGGGCCGGTCTGCGGGCGGCGATCGAACTGGCCGAGGCCGGCGTCGATGTCCTCGCCGTCGGCAAGCGCCCCAAGGAGGACGCCCATACGGCACTGGCGGCCGGCGGCATCAACGCGGCCCTGGCCACCATGGACCCCGGGGACAGCTGGCAGCAGCACGCCGCCGACACCCTCAAGGAGAGCTACCTCCTCGCCGACCCCCGCACCGTGGAGATCGTCACCCGGGGCGCCGCCCGGGGCATCGAGGACCTGGAGCGCTACGGCATGGCCTTCGCCCGGGAGGAGGACGGCCGGATCTCGCAGCGTTTCTTCGGCGCGCACACGTTCCGCAGGACCGCCTTCGCCGGTGACTACACCGGCCTGGAGATCCAGCGCACCCTCGTCCGGCGCGCCGAGCAACTGGACATCCCGGTGCTGGAAGGGGTGTACATCACCCGGCTGCTCGTCCACGAAGGCGCCGTGTTCGGCGCGTACGGCTTCGACCTCACGAGCGGACGGCGCTACGTCATCCACGCCGACGCGGTGATCCTGGCCGCCGGCGGCCACACCCGCATCTGGCGGCGGACCTCCTCGCGGCGCGACGAGAACACGGGGGACTCCTTCCGGCTGGCCGTGGAGGCCGGGGCCCGGCTGCGTGACGCCGAGCTGGTGCAGTTCCACCCCTCCGGCATCATCGAACCGGAGAACGCCGCCGGCACCCTGGTGAGCGAGGCCGCCCGCGGCGAGGGCGGCATCCTGCGCAACGCGCTCGGGGAACGCTTCATGGCCCGCTACGACCCCGAACGCATGGAACTGTCCACCCGCGACCGGGTGGCTCTGGCCGCGTACACGGAGATCAGGGAAGGGCGCGGCACGCCCAACGGCGGTGTGTGGCTCGACGTCTCGCACCTGCCCCGGCAGACGATCATGACGCGGCTGCCCCGGGTCTACCAGACCCTGCTGGACCTGCAGATGCTGGACATCACCCGCGATCCGATCGAGATCGCGCCCACCGCGCACTACTCGATGGGCGGGGTGTGGGTGCGCCCCGAGGACCACGGCACCGACGTACGCGGCCTGTACGTCATCGGCGAGGCGTCGAGCGGGCTGCACGGCGCCAACCGGCTCGGCGGCAACAGCCTGATCGAACTGCTGGTGTTCGGCCGCCTCACCGGCCGGGCTGCCGCGGCGTATGCGCAGTCCCTGACGGCGCAGCGGCGGTCGGCGTCGGCCCTCGCGCAGGCCCGTGCAGAGATCGACGGGCTCCTCGCCGCCGACGGGCCGGAGAACGTACGGGCCCTGCAACGCGCGATCCGCGACACCATGACCGAGCACGCGGGCGTCGTACGCGACGAGGACGGCCTGCGGGCCGGCCTTGCGGAACTCACCGTGATCGAGAAGCGCATGGAAGCCGTCGGCATCCACCCGGACATCGCGGGCTATCAGGATCTCGCGCACGCCTTCGACCTGAAGTCCGCGGCGCTCGCGGCCCGGGCCACTCTCGAATCGGCTTTGGAGCGCCGTGAGACGCGTGGCTGCCACAACCGCAGTGACCATCCCGAACTGGATTCGGCGCTGCGGGTGAATCTCGTGTGGTCCCCGACGACGGGCATCACACGCGAGGCAATTCCGGCCGTCCCGGACGAGATCTCCGCCCTGATGCAGGACGTGTCGACCGAGGGGAAACTCGTCGAATAGGTCGAGGAGCCGGTGTCACAAACAGAGCCCGTGTCTGGTCTCTCCTGATGCAGGCATCAGACAAACCCGAAAGGAATTCCGTCATGAAGGTCGTAGTGATCGGTGGCACCGGGCTCATCGGCTCGAAGGTGGTCGCCGGGCTCGCGGCGCACGGGCACGAGGTGGTCGCGGCGGCGCCCAGCACCGGCGTCGACACGCTGACGGGCGAGGGACTGGCCGAGGCCCTGAAGGGCGCGTCGGTGGTGGTCGACGTGTCGAACTCGCCGTCGTTCGAGGACCAGGCGGTCATGGACTTCTTCCGCGCCTCGACGACGAATCTGCTGAAGGCGGAGACCGAGGCGGGCGTCGCGCATCACGTGGCGCTGTCCGTGGTCGGCACCGAACGCCTCCAGGGGAGCGGGTACTTCCGTGCCAAGCAGGTCCAGGAAGACCTGATCAAGGCGTCCGGCAACCCCTACTCCATCGTCCACGCCACCCAGTTCTTCGAGTTCGCGAAGGGACTCGCCGACGGGGTCACCCAGGGCGACACCGTGCACCTGCCCGACGCGAAGATCCAGCCCATCGTCTCCGACGACGTCGCCGAGGCCGTCACCCGTGCGGCGGTCGGGGACCCGGTGGGTGGCGTGGTGGAGGTCGCCGGCCCCGAGGCGTTCCAGCTGGAGGAGTTCATCCGCATGGGGCTCACGGCCCAGGACGACCCCCGGAAGATCGTCACGGACCCGCAGGCGACCTATTGGGGCGCCGAGTTGCAGGAGAACACGCTCCTGCCGGGTCCGGACGCACACATCGCCGATACGCGGTTCGCCGACTGGCTCACGCGACAGAAGTAGAGTCCGTTCGTTCCGGGTGGCCCTTTCCTCCGAAAGGGCCACCCGGACTTCTTTTGCAGCGTGCGCCGTGGCGAGAAGCGTGCGCCGTGGCGCCGCTCACCGAAGGCGGACTTCTTTGGCCGGCGGGTTCTGGTCCTGGTATTCCTGCGCCGTCGGTTTGGCGATCTGCGCGCCCTCGCCGTAGAGGCTCCGGCTGAGCCGGGCGCGCAGGACCCGGGCGAGGCGGAGCGCGGCGCGCGGGTTCGCGGTGCCGGGATCCAGCGGACGGTACTGGTCGTGCTGGGTGAGAAGGTGGAGCTGTTCCCGGCTGAGCGGCTCGTGCACCTCGACGAATTCGCCGTCGGGGAGGCGTTTGACGATGCCGGTCTCGCGGCCGTGCAGTACCTTTTCGCGGTCGCCGCGCTGAAGTCCGAGCGCCCATCGCTTCGTTACCGAATAGGCCGCGGCAGGCACCATGAAGAGACCGATGCGGACAGCCCACGTCACCGACTCGACCGCGACATGGAGACGGACGGCGATGATGTCGTTCCCCGCGCCGATCAGGGCCACCGCGTAGAAACTGAGCCAGGCCACGCCGAGTGCCGTTCGTACAGGGCGGTTGCGCGGTCGGTCCAGCAGGTTCTGGTCGCGTCCGTCGCGGGTCACCCAGGACTCGATGAACGGATATACGCCCAGGGCGAGGAAGAAGCCGACACCGGCGGTCAGTGGAATCAGGTTGTCGAGCGCGAGGGTATGGCCCCAGAGATTGATCTCCCAGCCGGGCATCACCCGCAGCAGTCCGTCCGCCACGCCCATGTACCAGTCGGGCTGCGACCCGGCCGAAACCTGGTCGGCGCGGTAAGGGCCGTACTGCCAGACGGGGTTGATCTGCGCGACCGCGGCGATGACGAAGACCGCGCCGGTCACCAGCAGGAAATACCCGGCGGACTTGACGGCGTGAACCTTGGCCGGCAGCCCCACGACATTGCTGTTGGTGCGCCCGCGGCCCGGGTACTGGGTGTGCCGGTGGTGGAGCACCAGGGCGAGATGGGCGGTCAGGAGTCCCACCATGAGGGCAGGGATGATCAGCACGTGGATGGTGTTGAAGCGGGCCACGAGGTCGTGGCCGGGGAATTCGCCTCCGAAGAGGAACATCGACAGGTATGTGCCGACGATCGGAATGGAAATGACCGTTCCGTTCACGACAGCGAGGCCGGTCCCGGACAGGAGATCGTCCGGGAGGTCGTATCCCGTCAGTCCCGCGAACATGGCGAGGACCAACAGCAGGAATCCGAATGCCCAGTTGACTTCGCGCGGCGTGCGGAAGGCGCCCGTGAAGAACACCCGCATCATGTGGGCGAGCAGGGAGGCGACGAAGATCAGCGCCGCCCAGTGGTGGGCCTGCCGGATCAGCAGACCGCCGCGGACGTCGAAGGAGATGTGCAAGGTCGAGGCGAACGCCTCGGACATCATCTGTCCGCGCAGCGGTGCGTAACTGCCGTTGTACTGCACCTCGTTCATCGACGGATGGAAGTAGAAGGTGAGATACACGCCCGTGACGACGAGAATGACGAAGCTGTAGAGACAGATCTCTCCCAGCAGGAAGGACCAGTGGTCCGGAAAAGCCCGTCGCGCTTTCTCCCTCACCATGCGGCGGACGCCCAGGCGTCCGTCGGCCCAGTCGGCGAGCCTTTCACCTTTGCCCATGTTGCTGCCGCCCCTCATAGATCGCCCGGGCAGCGTTGTGCGCGCGAGATGTCGAGTCCGCGCATCGCACGGCGTTCCCCGTCCGTCGTTCCGCCCCGGATGCCGTCCGCCCGCTCCACGCGCATGGCATGGTCACCTCGTTCGGCGGTCGAAGAAGAAATGCGGTGTTTCCCTGTAAGACCGGGCAGCCGCCGAATGTGTGACATGCGATCACCGCGGGCCCCTGTCACAGGACCCCGGAGTTCCCGGTCTCAAGGGGTGAGCCCATGCCCCTGCCGTGTGCGGGGCCGTGCGGGCGAGAGGGCGGGTGCGACGTGGACCAGGGTGATGCGGTGCCGATCGCCGAGCTGTGGGAGGAGCGCCGGTATCTGCTCGACGTCGCTCACTGGATGCTGGGCGACCCGGGTGCGGCGGAAGCCGTCGTCGACGAGGCCTATCGGCGGTGGTACGGACTGTCCGGCGCGGCACGCGGGCAGGTCGCCGTTCCCCGGTCCTGGCTGGCGAAGACCGTCGGCGGGATCTGCCTGGGCCGGCTCGCACTGCCCGGCCGGGACGCGGCCGGCCGCGAGGCGGGGCACGAACGGCCGTCGGAGGCGGAGGAGGAAGCCGGCCGGGTCGTCCTGACCGCGCTGGAGTCGCTGCCGACGGCCGAGCGCGCGGCGTTCGTGTTCCGCGCCTTCGGGATGGCCCCCGGCACGGTCGCCGACATCGTGGGTCGCCCGGAGCCGGAACTCGCCGAACTCGCCGCACGGGCGAGGCAGTTGGTGCGGTCGCAGCGCACCCGCTCCACCACACGGCACCAGCACGACGCCGTCGTCCGCGCGGTGCACCGGGCGAGTCTCACGGAGGACGGCGGACTGTTCATGTCATTGCTGTGCCCGGACGTCACGGCGTTCTTCGACGGCGGCGGCAAGATACGCGCGCTGACCGGACCGCTCCACGGCAGCCGGCCGGTCGCCGACAGCCTGCTGACACTCCTGGCCCACCACCCGCACACCACCCTGAGCACCCGTTCCGTCAACGGCCGGACCGGCCTCGTCGCCCGCTACGGCCGTCAGGTGACCGCCGTCATCAGCCTCGACGTCGCGAGCGACCGGGTCGCCCGGTTCTGGGTCATGCTCAACCCCGACAAACTGCGGCCCTGGAACCGGGCCCGCGCCGAAGGCGGCGCCGGTCCGGACACGAGCCCGTGAACGGCGAGAAGGGCGCGCACCGGCGTTCTCGGGCCGCGCGCGCCGGTCAGCGCGACGACTTCAGGACCACCACGACGACGGCGCTCATCGCCAGGGTGACCAGGACCATGGCGACAAGCGTTCCCCGCAGCCATTGTCGGATCCGGGCCTGGTGCCGCGCTTCCACCGCGGCGACCTGTTCGGCGATGTGGTCGGTCACCATGCGGGCGACGTGTCGCTGCTCGTCGACGTACCACCTTCCGATGTCCCGCTTCTGCTCGGGGGTGAGCCCCTCCACGCGCGCGGTCAGGTCCGCCACACGGCGGTTCACCGCTCCCATGTGAGCCTCCCGGTACAGGTAGCCCTCGATGTCGCTCAGGCCGCGAGCGGCCTCCTCACGTGCGGTCATGGCGTACCCCCGGTGGAATCGAGAACCCCGCGCGGTCATGCCGTGCTCCCTTCCTTCGTACGGCCGACACCCTGGCCCTGCGTGCGCCCGCTCGTGACGAAGGCGTCCCGGGGGTGCTGCACGGACGCGAGGGACACGAGGTCCCGGCCCGTCAGTGCCGCGGTGAGCCAGACCGCCAGGACGCGGATCTTCCGCTCCCAGCTGGGCACGGCCAGCACGTGATAGCCCCGGTGCATCAACCATGCCGGGAATCCCTTGATGACGATGCCCTTGTACTGGAAGATTCCCCGCCCGAGCCCCAGTGTCGCCACCACGCCGAGGCTGCTGTGGCGGTAGGTGCGGACGGGTTTCCCGCGCAGGTCGGCCACGAGGTTCCGGGCGAGGAGCCGGCCCTGCCGTACGGCGTGCTGGGCGTTGGGCACCGTGCGCGCCCCCGGCACCGGCGAGGCCAGGTCGGGAACGGACGCGTCGTCGCCCGCCGCCCACACGCCGGGCACCGGTTCGGCGTCTGTGCCCACGCGCAGATCGGCGCGGACGAGCAGCAGGCCCCGCTCGTCGAGCGGCAGGTCGGTGTGGTTGTGCACGACCGGGTTCGAGGCGTTGCCCGCGGTCCAGACGATGAGTGTGGAGTCGTACTCCTGCCCGTCGGAGAGGACGACATGGCCTCCCTCGGCGGACAGCAGCTGGGTGTTCAGGTGGACATGTGCGCCCCGGCGTTGCAGATCGCGCACCACCCAGGCGCCGGGTGCGTCGCTCACCTCGGGGAGGATGCGGCCGCGGGCCTCGACCAGGTGGAAGGACAGGTCGTGGGCGGTTAGTTCCGGGTAGGACCTGAGCATCGCGGTCGCCAGTGAGAGCAGTTCTCCGAAGCCCTCGACGCCGGAGAACCCGCCGCCCACGAACGTGACGGTGAGCAGCTTCCGCCGCTCGGGGCCTGCCGGCAGCGACGAGGCCTGGTCGAAGGCGGTCATCAGCCGGTCACGGACCGCCACGGCCTCCTCGACGTGCTTGAGACCGATGGCCTGCCGCGCAAGTCCGGGGATGGGGAAGGTACGGGTCACGGCTCCGGCGGTGACCACAAGGATGTCGTAGCGCAGCTCGTAGGCGGCTCCGCGCACCGGGCGGACGGTCACCGTACGGTCCGCCGCGCGGATCCCGGTCACGGTCCCCGCGATCAGCCGGGTACGGCTCAGATGCCTGCGCAGCGAGACGACGGCGTGCCGTGCCTCCACCGAACCGGCCGCCACCTCCGGCAGGAAGGGCTGATAGGTCATGTACGGGCGCGGGTCGACGACCGTGACCCGGGCCTCGCCCGGACGCAGCTTCTTCTCCAGGCCCCATGCGGTGTAGAAGCCCGCGTAGCCGCCGCCGACGATCAGGATCTCTCGCATGATTCCCTCTGCTTCGTTGTCCGTCACCGCATAGACCGTGCGGGAGGCCCGGATGTGACATGCGAGGCGGGCCCGGACACCGCGCGGGGAATCCGTGGGCGTGAACGAGGAATGGGCGGGAACACGGAGGGTCGGAGGTTGAAAACTATGATTCCCCTGCTTCTAGTTCTTCTGCTTGCCCTGATTCTCTTCGGTGCGGGATTCGCGCTGAAGATTCTCTGGTGGGTCGCGATCATCGTGCTGGTGCTGTGGCTCGTCGGCTTTGTGGCCCGTCCGAAGGGCGGGAGCGGCCGGTGGTATCGCTGGTAGCACTGTTCTTCGGCACGTGGAATTGATTCCCGTGCCACCGGTGTGGAAAAGGGGACCGGCGGGATTGCCCGCCGGTCCCCTTCCGCGCGACATCGCCTGCCGGGTCCGGCGTACCCTACGGTGCGGCTGTCGGCGGGTGGGGGGAAACATGGACGACATGGTGGTGGTCGAGGACCTGCGGCGGACCTACGGCAGTGGTGACACCGCCGTGCACGCCCTGCGCGGTGTCTCCTTCGGCGTGCCGCGCGGTGAACTCGTCGCCCTCAGAGGCCGATCCGGCTCCGGCAAGACCACGGTGCTCAATCTGGTCGGCGGTCTCGACACCCCCGACGGCGGCCGGATCACCCTGGGCGGCACCGACCTGGCCGGCCTGGGGGAGGACGATCTGCTGGCGCTGCGCCGGGACCGTATCGGCTTCGTCTTCCAGTCCTTCGGGCTCATCCCGATTCTCACCGCGGCCGAGAACGTCGGGGTACCGCTGCGGCTGCGGAAGGTCCCGGCCCGCGAGCGCGAGGCCCGTGTCGCCCTCCTGCTCTCCCTCGTCGGGCTCTCCGAGCACGCCGACCAGCGTCCCGGCGAACTGTCCGGCGGCCAGCAGCAGCGCGTCGCCATCGCCCGTGCGCTGGCCAACAACCCGGCCCTGATCATCGCCGACGAACCCACCGGCCAACTCGACGCCGACACCGGTCTCACCGTGATGGACCTGCTGCGTGCCGTGGTCCGCAGCGAGTCCGTCACCGCGCTCGTCGCGACCCACGACACCCAACTTCTGGCGCTGGCCGACCGCGTGCTCGAACTCCGCGACGGCCGCATCGTCGACGACGCCTGACCGCACCCGCCGCCGCGCACCCATGCGCCGTTCCGCACTAGCCTGGCCGCTGTCCCACCGCTTCGGTGCCAGACCTCAACTCCCGGGAGTCCGCGTGGCAGTTCACCAACAGCCCACCGGGGCGCCGGACTTGGACGAGCTGCGGCGGAGGGCCACCGCGGCCGCCGCCCCGCGACGCGAGGAGGGGCTGGTCGTCTGCGAGAACCTGGTGCGGATCTACCAGACCGAGGGCGTCGAAGTGCAGGCCCTCCAAGGGCTCGACCTGGCCGTGGCCGAGGGCGAGATGATCGCGGTGATCGGTGCCTCCGGCTCCGGCAAGTCCACTCTGCTGGGCATACTCTCCGGCCAGGACGTGCCGACCGCGGGTGCCGCCGAGGTCGCCGGACACGACCTGCTGGCCATGAAGCGCCGCGAGCGGCTCGACTACCGCCGTACGACTGTGGGTTTCGTCTGGCAGCAGACCTCCCGCAACCTGCTGCCCTACCTCTCGGCGGCCGAGAACGTGATGCTCCCGATGACGTACACCGGGGTCAAGCGCTCCCAACGGCGGGCCCGTGCCGAGGAGTTGCTCGACCTGCTGTCCGTCGGCCACTGCCGGGACCGTACCCCCGACACCCTCTCCGGCGGTGAGCAGCAGCGGGTCGCCGTGGCCGTCGCCAACGCCAACGAGCCCCGGGTGCTGTTCGCCGACGAACCCACCGGCGAACTCGACACCGCCACCAGCGACGAGGTCTTTGCCGCCCTGCGCCGGGCCAACGAGGACCTGGGCGTCACCGTGATCGTGGTCACCCACGACGCGCTGGTGTCCGAACAGGTCCAGCGCACCGTCCTGATCCGCAACGGCCGCACCTCGACCGAGGTACTGCGCCGGGTCGCCACCGGCGAGGACGGCGTCGATGTGCTCACGGCCGAGGAGTACGCGGTTCTGGACGCGAGCGGCCGACTGCAGCTGCCGGGCGAGTTCACCGAACGCCTGCACATGCGCAAGCGGGTGCGGCTCGCCTTGGAGAGCGACCACATCGGCGTGTGGCCGGACGAGGCGGCCCGGCGGGCGAAGTCCGAGGCCGAGGACGCGGTGTAGCGGGCGCTCACGTGAGGCGCAGTACCGCCCCCAACCGGCGTCGGCGGGCGAGGACAGTCTCGGTGGCCGCCGCCGTCAGGATCAGTGCGGTCACGCCGGCGACGAGGACGAGGGTCAGCGAGTAGTCGGTCCGCAGCGCCGGCTGGGCGGGCCCGCCGGTGAACTGCCGCAGGTCCAACACCCCTGCCATGAGCCGGGGTTCGAGCAGCCCGAGCAGGGTGCCGCCCACCGCCGAGGCCACCGCCAGCGGCAGCAGCTGCAGGAAGTGCAGCGCCCCGGCCTCCTTGGCGCCGAGTCCGAGGGTGCGCAGGAACGAGGTGGTGCGGCTGCGCTCGTCGGAGGTGAGGGTGAGCTCCAGGGCGAGCGCGAGCAGGCCCGTCAGCGCGGCGAGGAGCGAGGTGACGGTGTAGATCGTGACGAGCCCTCGCGTCAGGCCGTCCGCGCGCAGGGTGTTCAGCGTCTCGGAGCGGACGAGGATCCGGGCCGACGGCCCGAGCACTCTGGCCGCCGCCGACCGCAGTGCGGCGGGCCCGGTGCCGGCGGGATTGTCGCCCTTGAGGAGCAACACGGTGCTTCCCGAGGGTTGTTGGGGCAGCAGACGGTCGGCGTCGGCGGTGGTGATCAGCAGCGGCGTCCCGGCGGGGACCAGTGCCGTGACCGGCCCGAGGAGGGGGTCGTCGAGTTGCGCGGCGGTGAGGGTGCCGACCGGCTTGAGGGTCAGGTCCACCGGAGGCCGGCCCGGAGTCACCACGGTGGTGGTGAAGGCGCCCGTGCGCTCCCTCGCTCGGAGACCGGGGGAGAGGAACGACGGCAGCGGGGTGCCCGCATCGGACCGGGTCCCCGCAAGCCCGGACAGCAGGGCTTCGGCCAGCGGTGACTTCGGGGCGACGGCGGCCAGTTGGCGTGGATCTACGGTGACCACGGCGACCTGGGGGATCGCCGCGCCGTCGGCCTGTCCCGCCAGGTCGAGGATGCGGAGCCGCTGGACGGCGGTCCGGATACCAGTCGTGCCGGCCCCGGCGGGGGCCGCGGTCCCGGACACCGTCGCGCTCGCGTCGGAGCCGGTGGTCCAGGCCGCCCCCGTGGTCAGGCCCTCGTCGATCGTGCGGTGCACAAGGCCGCCGAACACGGCAGTCCCCAGGGTCAGCACCAGGACGAAGAGCGCCAGCCCGGTCGCCGGGGCGTCGTGGGCGGCCCGGGCCGCGCCGACGAAGCCCACCGTTCCCCGGCCGCGCCGGGCCTGCCGTAGCACCAGGCGCAGGACGAGCGGGTAGATCCGCAGCAGGAGCAGTACGACGGCCAGCGCCACCAGCACCGGCACCGCGCCCAGAATCCCGTCGGGACCCTGCGAGCGCAGCGCTGCCACTCCGGCCGCAGCCGTGAGCAGCACCGTCAGCTCCAGGACCAGGCGTCGGCCGACGACCGTCCTCCGACGCGACCGGCGGAGTCGGCCGGGCCTGCGCGGCTCGCGGACCGCGAGCCAGGTCATCAGCGGCACCGTCAGCGCCACCACGGCTGTGGCCAGGGCGGCGGGCACCGGTTGCGGCGATCCGGAGGTGCCGGTGGGCGCGAGGGCTCGTCCCGCCGCCCAGCCGAGCAGGGCGGCGGTCAGCACCACCGGCCAGGCCACGGCGCAGCGCAGCAGCACCAGCCGCGCGGTGGACGCGCCCCGCGCCCGCTGCAACCGCAGGTGCGGCTGCCTTCGGCGCAGCAGCAGTCGTACCGCCACCGCCGCGGTGGCCAGCGCGACCGCGACCAGCGCGTCGACGGCGAACGTCGCGAGGGATCTGGCCTGTTGGTCCTGCGCGGTGAACGCGGCGAGCATCGGCGTCAGGAAGTCGGTCAGCAGCAGGGGGCCGGTGGTCTGGCCGCCGACCTGGCAGGCGATGTCGCTGGTGATCGGGTCGACTCCCTGGCACAGGGCGGCGCTCAGGTCCGCGCCGTAGTGGGACAGCGGCCCGGTCAGGGCGCGGGCCCGGTCGAGGGCCGCCCCGGACAGGTCGGCGTGCAACTGCCAGGTCACGCGTGGGCCGCCCACTCCGGCGCCGGCCAGCAGGTCGGCGGTGTCCAGGCCGACGAGACCGCGGACGGCGAGCACGGTCCCTGCGGAACGCTCCGCCGGGTGGCGTGAGGGCTGGTCCAGGGTCTCCCGGCCGGTCCAGAAACCGTCGGTCGCGGCCGTGGTGCGATAGACCCCGCTCACCACCAACTGCGCCTGGGGCGGGGCGTTCTGCGCCCCGGGCGTCTTGGCGAACCCGAGCGTCAGCCGGCTGCCGACGCGGACACCCAGCGCCCGCGCGATGGTCTGCGACAGCGCGATCTGGGGCGCGGTGGCCGGCGGTGTGCGATCGGCGGGCGCGTGGCCGCCGACGTAGCGCAGGTGGGCCCGCGCGGATGGCAGATAGGTGACCGTCAGTTGGGTGCTGGTGGTCGCCGGTTCCGGCGGTCGCGGGGAGAGCAGGGACGCCTGGTCGTAGTCGTAGCTGCCGCCGCCGGTGAAGGCCACGTGCCGGGCGGCCCCGCCGCCGAGCTGCTTGGTGAGGGTGCGGCCCGCGCCGAGCAGGGTGGCCATGTCCACGGCGGGCGGCTGGGTGTTGAAGACCTCCGGAGTGGTGCTCAGGCTGATCAGGGGCGCCTGGGCCTGCGCCGCGTCGACCCGCTGCCGTAGCGCCCGGTCCTCCTGGCCGCCCGCGAAGGCGGGGGCCCAGGCGCACAGTGCCGTCAGTACCAGGACCAGCGCGGCGAGGCAGGCCAGCAGGGGCAGGTCGCCCCGGGTCTCCTTGCGGATCAAACGGCGCGTCACTGCCACCGTGCGCTCGTGTTCAGCGGTATGGCTCAACGGTCTTCCCCCGCTCGCAGCACACGCACCAGGTCCACCCGCGACAGCAGTCGGGCCAGTGCCACTACGACCGTGCTGATGGCGAGCGCGGTCGCCAGCGCGGTCAGGGCCACGGTGCCCCAGGGGATGATCTGTGGCAACGGCGGATAGGGGGCCTGACCGCTGTCGTCCACGGTGACCAGCGGCAGCACCGCCGCTGCCAGGGCCATGCCCATCAGCGCCCCGGGGACCACCGCGAACAGCGCCAGACTCAGCTGCTCGGCGCCCAGCAGCGCGGAGAGGCTCTTGGCGCGGACGCCGATCGCACGCAGCAGGGCGAACTCCTTGCGCCGCTGCCGGGTGGAGACCACCGCGTGCACGGTGAAGGCGACGACCGCGAAACCGGGGGCCAGATACCGGACCAGTTCCAGCGTCCGGCGCAGCCCCTCGCGGAACGGGTCGGCCCGGAGGGACGCGGCCGTGCGCGCCGTGGTGGTGACCCGGCCCAGCGCGGGCTGCGCCTCCACGGCGGCGGCCGTACGCGCGCTGTCGGTGCTGCCGAGCCACCAGAACGCGGGATCCTCCTGATCCACGCCGGCCTGTGTCAGCGCGGTGGCGAGTTGCCGTTGATCGGCGATCAGCTGCCCCTGGCCGCGACCGAGTCCGGGCAGTGCGTCGACTCGGCCCACGATCCGGGCGGTGATCCGGCCCTCGCCCAGGTCCAGGGTGGTGGTGCCGCCCACACTCAACCGTGCCGCGCGCAGAGTCGTGGCGTCGGCGCGCACCGGAAGCGGCGCAGGACCGCCCGCCGGACCCGCCACCAGCCGCACCTGGCTGCCGGGCCGGGTGTCGTAGTCGCTGTCGGACAGACCGCCGAAGGCGTCCGAGGTCGCGCGGGAGGGCCGGATGCCGGTGCTGATGACGGTCCGCAGCACCTCGGAACCACCCCGGGCGATCGAGCACACCCCGGGGGCGCCGGGTTCGTAGCTGTCGGCCAACTGCCCTTTGCAGGCGCCCTCGGTGGAGTCGGCGGCGTGGTCCGTGCCGTCGGCCCAGACCTGCTCGCCGGGAAGGCGGGTGACCCACTTGTCCGTGGTGTCGCGCGCGCCGATCCGGATCAGATCGAGGTTCAAGCGCGCGGGACGCGTGTGGGGTTGGGGCAGGACGTTGACGGCGGTCACCGTCAGCGGATACGCCCTCGGGTGGCCGCCGCCCAGCGCCACACCGAGCGGGATCGCGACGGTGTGTCTCGCACCGTCGGCGGCGGGCAGCCGGGCCGTCACGACACTGACGAGGCCGGACGCGTCCTGCACGGTCAGCTCCAGGCTCGGTGCCACGCGATTGCCGTCGCTGCGCAGTCGTTCCTCCAGCAGCAGCGCGGTGGGACGCCCGGGGAGCGGTAGGCCGGGGACGACCGGTGCCGGGGTGCGGGGAGCGGGGCCGCCGACCGTGCCGACCAGGTCCTCGGTGGCGCCGCCGGGCAGGTTCACCGTCGACCGCGTCACCGGGGCCACGCCGGTCACCGCCGGCAGCGCGCGATAGGCGGCGCCCAGGACGGGGGAGGGGTAGCCGTCGTCCGCCGACGGGGTGATCCGTACGTCCGCGCCGACGGTGAACGCGGCCTGCTCCGAAGCCAGACCGCCAAGGCAGGCCAGCGCTGTGGTGGCGAAGGCGCTCACCGACATGGCCAGGCACATCAGGACCACCGGCCCCGCGTTGCGTGCCGCCCGCCGGCCCAACTGCCAGCCGGCCAGCGGGAGTACGAGCCCCCGGCCGCGCCGGCCGAACGCGTCCAGCAGCAGTGAGGTCAGCGGCAGCAGCCGCAGCAGCAGGAGCGCGGCGGCACCGGCCACCAGCGTCGGCACCAGGACCAGCACCGGGTCCACGGAGGCGCTGCCGGTGCCCATGTCGGCGATCAGCGAGTGGTGCCGCCGTAGCTCCAGATAGCCCAGGCCCGCGACGGCGAGCAGGGCCAGGTCTGCGCCCAGCCGCTGTGCGGCGGCGGCCCGTGCGCCACGGGTCGGCCGCGACCGCGCCGACGGGAGTACGGGAAGCAGTACGGCCGCCGCGTGCACCAGCAGAGTCAGTCCTACGGCCGCCCACGCGTCGGTGCCCCGCCTGCCGGGGTGCAGCAGCCCGGCCAGGAAGGGGGCGGCCACGGCGGCCGGGACACCGGTGAGCGCCCACTCGGCCGCCGCGCCGCGCAGCAGCCGCGGGGTGCCGGCGCCTCTGGCCTGCTGGAGTGCCAGTTCCTCGCGCCGGCGCACGGTGAGTTCGCGGGCGGTCAGTACCAGGGTGGCGAGGGCGAGGACCGCCAGCAGCACGCTCGGGAGGTACAGCGAGGACCGGGCGGCCACCGTCGGCACCGTCAGGTCGTCGATCGCGCCCGGCAGTCCGGAGGCCACCGTCACATCGGCCAGTGACGGTCGATGTCCCCCGAACACCGACACTCCGCTCCGGCTGCCGGAGAAGGCGCGCAGCCGGTCGCGCAGTGCGGCGAGGCCGTCCGCGTCGAGCCGGGAGAGGTCGGGCTGCACACTCCAGTGGGCCGTCAGATGTCCGTTCAGGACGGCGCTGCCGTTGAGAGCGGACGGCGAGACCACCAGCAGGTCCTGGTCCGCGGTCTCTCCCTCGGCGAGGTCGCCGGCCATCGCGGGCCAGAACCCGACGGCCCCGGTCGCGCGGAAGACGCCGGTGACCCGCAGGGTCATGGCACGGTCGAAGGCGTCCTTCACCTGGAGGCCGGAGCCGGGTCCGATGCCCAGGCGTTTCGCCAGCGCGTCCGGCACCGCCGTGTCGACCGGGGCGGTGGACCCGGTGGAGACCCTGACCTCGGGCAGCGAGGTGAACGCGTCGGCCGGGGCGTCGGCGGTACCGGCGGGCCACCGCCCCGCGACCAACTGCCCGAACCCGCCCCCGTCCTGCACCGCGACCGGATGCAGCCCGGTGCCTCCGGGGGTGTGGGGTGGGCCCGCGACCCCGTCGACGCCCGTCACCGAGACCGGCGAGGTGCCCAGGAGCCCCACATAGGTCCGCTGCGGCACCCCGGCGAACACCCGGTCGGCGGCGGCCCGCACATCACGGTCGGCCGCTGCCATGCCTCCGGCGCGGAAGGACGCGTTGACGTTCACCTGGGCGTCGGGGTCGGCGGCCAGCCGCCGTACGGCACCGGCCTGCACCGAACTGCCCGCCAGCGCCGTGAGGGCGGCCAGTGCCGTCGCGCACAGCAGCACGGTCACCGCGACGGCGGCCAGCACCAGCCCGTGCTGTGCGGCCCGCCTGGCGACCACGGGAAGCCGCCGCCGGGCCGGACGCGGAGCACCCGGGCCCCGTCGCGGCGAAGACCTGACGGCCGTGGCGACCACATGAACCCCCGCAGAATCGAACATGTGACGTACGGCGCGCCACAGTCCTACCAGTCACGCTTCGGGCGACGCAAGAAACGCCGATCGCCGGCGCCGGCGAACTGACCTTGCGGATGGCCTCAGTTGACGGGCGGGAGCGGTGCCAGTACCACCGGCCGCACGCCGCTGACCAGGACTTCGGCCGCCGCGTTCAGGTTGTGTTCAGGCTCGGACGCGCCTCGGCCAACTCACGCACCAGAAGCGCCAAAGCTCTGGCAAAGGGGGCTGGGGCGAGAGCCGGACAGCATGTCATCGTGCCTGCCATGACGACAGATCACCTCACGCACCACCGGCCCCCGGGCCACGTACGACACACGGCGAGCAAGGTGCCGGAGGTGACCGTCTACTTCTGGATCATCAAGGTGCTGACGACCGGCATGGGCGAGACGGCCTCCGACTTCCTGGCCCACGCGTTCGGCCCGATCCCCGCCGTCGGTCTCGGCGGCCTCGCCCTCGTGGCCGCCCTCGTGGTCCAGTTCGCGGTCCGGCGGTACGTGGCCTGGATCTACTGGACCGCCGTCGTCATGGTCAGCGTCTTCGGCACGATGGCCGCCGACGTCCTGCACGTCGGCCTCGGTGTGCCGTACGCGGTCTCGACGCCGTTCTTCATGGTCGCGCTGGCCGCGGTCTTCGCCCTCTGGTACCGCTCCGAAGGCACCCTGTCCATCCACAGCATCCACACCCGGCGCCGCGAACTCTTCTACTGGGCCACGGTGTTGGCCACCTTCGCCCTGGGCACGGCCGCCGGGGACCTCACCGCGACGATCGGCCTCGGCTACCTCGGCTCCGCCGTCCTGTACGCCGTCGCGATCGCCGTTCCGGCTTTCGCCCACCGGTGGGGCTCCCTGAACGCGGTGGCCGCGTTCTGGACGGCGTACGTCATCACCCGCCCGCTCGGCGCGTCCGTCGCCGACTGGATGGCCGTCGGCCACGGCCGCGGCGGCCTCGCCATGGGGCTCGGGCCGGTCACGCTGTCCTGGACGGTGGCCATCCTCGGCTTCGTGGCGTACCTGGCGTTCTCCCGCAAGGATGTCGGGCAGGGCGCCACGGGGTGAGGGACAGGTACGCGGTCACCCGGCGGGCAGCGTGACCACGAACCGTGCCCCGGGCCTGTGCCCGGCGTCGTACGCCACCTCGCCCCCGGCGGACCGGGCGAGGCGTCGGGCAAGCGGCAGGCCGAGGCCCGCCCCGCCGTGGCCGTCGTCCGGATCCGCCCGCCGGCCGGGCTCGAAGAGCAGCCCGGCGAACGCGGACGGTACGCCGGGGCCGTCGTCGGTGACGTCGACACCCACGCCGTCGGGTGTGCGGTGCACGCGGACGGCGACGGCGGTGCGGGCGTAGCGGCAGGCGTTGGCGAGCAGTGGACTGACGATGCGTTCGAGAAGGGCGGGCGGCACTCCGGCCACCAGGGACGGGCCGTCGACGGTGACCGTCAAGTTGCCCTTCGGGCAGTGGACTTCGGCCAGCCGCCGGAGCGTGGGCAGGGTCTCCGCGGTGCCCGGGGCGGTGAGTGTGCCGTCGCGGGCGTCGGCCAGGAGGGTGTCGCAGATCGTGCGCATGGACTCGGCGGCCTCCGCGATGACCTGGTGACTGGCGTCGGTCTGGTCGGCCGTGCGGGGGCGGGCCCGCCACCAGTCGAGCTCGGCGATGATCCGGCTCAGGGGTGTGCGCAGCTCGTGCGAGAGTTCCCCGGTGAGCTGCCGCTCGTGGCGCAGCAGGGTGCGGATGCGGTCGAGGATGGCGTCCAACGACGCGCCGAGACGGGCGAGTTCGGCCGGGTGCCGCATGCTGCCGAAGCGTTCCCCGGACGCCACGGCGCTCCACTGGCCGGCCTGGTCGGTCATCGTGCGCACGGGACGCAGGGCGCGGCCGACCGCCAGCCGGGTCAGGACGTAGGTGCAGGCGAGCATGACGGCGTCCAGGGCGAGGGATCCCAGGAGCAGGGTGTCGGCCGAACTCCGGTACGGGGAGAGGTCCAGCGCGGTGACGACGGTCGCTCCACCGGTGCCGCCGGGGACCGGACGGGAGCACAGGCGCAGCGGCCCGTGGACGTCGGTGGTGACGCACCGCTGCCCACCGCGCCCGGCGAGCGCGTCGGCGACCCGGGTCAGGGGGCCCGAGGCCGGCGGCGCCTCCAGCAGCCGACGGCCGGAGTAGATCCACACGTCGGCGTCGAGGAGGTCGTCGTGGGAGGTCTCCAGGACCCTCACCGTCGGGCCGCTGGTGTCGATCGTCGTGGCCACGGCGGCGGCGCGGGTGCGCAGCTCGTCGTCCGCCTGGTGCTGGAGGCGGTGGCCGGCCACGGCGTTGAAGGCGACGGTCAGGACCAGCATCAGCAGCGTGGCCGTGACGAGGGCCACGAGCGAGAGCCGGCCGCGCAGGGTGCGGGGCGCCGCACGGCGCAGGAGGGTGCTCGCGGGCCACCGGCGACGGGCGCCGCTCACGTGCCACCGGCGAAGGGCGCCGCTCATGACTGCCGTCGGCCGACTCGTGACATATGCGGGCCGATCCCGTTCCGGCTGCCGATCCCGATCCCGATCCCGATCCCGATCCCGATCCCGATCCCGTTCTCGCTCATGCCAGGTGATGCCCGATCCCGCGAGCCGTGCCGATGGTCCGCTCGCTGCCCGCCTCGCGCAGCTTGCGGCGCAGCCGGGTCAGGTACTGGTCGAGGGTGTTGTCGTGGACCCGGGCCCCTTCGGGCCAGCCGGCCCGGACCAGTTCGCGGCGGCTGACGGTCCCGCCGTGGGCCGCCATGAGCGCGGCCAGCAGCCGGAACTCGGTCGGCGTCAGATCCACCCGCGCGCCGCGCACGTCGACCGTGTGCCGGACGGCGTCCAGCACCAGGTCTCCCGCCGTGGCGGCGGCCGGTGGCGCGGCCCGTTTGAGGGCCGCTCGCAGCCGGGCGGCGAGTTCGGCGAGATGGAAGGGCTTGGACAGATAGTCGTCGCCTCCGGCCGAGAACCCGGACAGCCGGTCGGGCAGCCGGTGGTGCGCGCTGAGGAAGACGACGGGGGAGCGGAACCCGTTCGCGCGCATCGCCTGGCACACGTCCCGCCCGTCGGCGTCGGGCAGCCCGATGTCGAGCACGGCCGCACAGATGTCGCCGGTGGCCAGCCGCAGGGCGGTCGCGCCGTCCGACGCGGGAACAGTGTCGAAGTCCTCGTCCCGCAGCCCGCGCATCAGCACGTCCCGCAGCGCGTGATCGTCCTCGACGACCAGGATGGTCCGGCGCATGAAGCTCCCCTGGGTGACTACAATTCTGTAGACCGTCTACGGCACTGTAGACGATGGCGGGGCGGGAGCGCGCCGCACGGCGTTCCGGAGGCGGTCGGTCCGGCCGTCGCCGCCCTACCGGCACCCGCACGCCATCCCCTCCGACGCACATCGAACCGCCCGACCGGGGCACGCGGGAAAGTGGGCCACGTTCCGTGCGCCCGCGCATCGGCCCGTCCAGTGGTTTCCAGGAAGGCGTCATGGCGTCGTCTCATACGCACAAGTGGGGCTCACGGAACGGCAGTTCCACGAACCGCCGTAGCCGCGTGCCGGGCGAGGCCGAGGGGAAGCGGACGCTGTCCGTCATGGGGCGCGCCGGATTTGTCGCACGAGGCGTCGTCTACGTCCTCGTCGGCGCCCTCGCCCTGCGGATCGCGTTCGGCGACAGCGGCCCGGAGGCGGACCGGCAGGGCGCGTTGCAGCAGGTCGCGGCGCAGCCCTTCGGAAAGGTGATGCTGTGGATGCTGGTCGTCGGCTTCGGCTGCATGGCGATCTGGCGGGGTTCCCGGGCGTTGCCGGCCAAGGGGCCGAAGAAAAAGTTCGGTTCACGGCTGCTGGACGGCGGCCGGGCCGTGTTCTACGGCTTCGTCTGCTGGGGTACGGCCTCCTTCGCCGCCGGTACCGGTGGGTCGTCCGGCGGTGACGCCACATCACGGGACTGGACCGCCTCGGCGCTGAGGCTGCCGGGCGGCCAGGTCCTGGTGGGGCTCGCCGGCTGCGTCCTGATCGGAGTCGGTGCGACCCTCGCGGTGCGCGCGGTGATGCGGCGTTTCCTGCGGAGGCTGGAGACCGGGAGGATGAGCCGCCGGGTACGGCAGGTCGTCACCGCCCTCGGTGTGGCCGGCGGTGCGGCGCGCGGTGCCGTGTTCGCCGGGGTGGGCGTCTTCGTACTGGTCGCGGCCGTCCGCTTCGACCCGCACCGGGCCAAGGGCATGGACGCCACCCTCCGCACCTTCGCGCACACTCCGGCGGGCCCGCGGCTGCTGGTCGCGGTGGCCGTCGGACTCGTCCTGTTCGGCGGATTCTCCTTCGCGTCGGCGCGCTGGCGCCGCCTGTGACCGGTGCCTGGCCGAAATCCGGTGGGGGCCGGGGAACAAATATCCGTCCGCGCAGACATGAAGTCGCCCGGAGGGGGCACGTGGGGTTCGTCCTGTCCTCCCACTCAAGGCGGCATCGTGGTTTCCTCCGTGAACACCCTCGGCGCAACTGCCCCTGCCCGCGCGGGAACAGAGCAGTCGGCGGACGAACTGCCGTGGATCGAGGACGGGTCCAAGGTCGCTCCCAAGGACGCACGCGTGATGTCGAGGCTCTTCCTGGACCGGCTGCGGGAGTTGGAGGAGGGCACTCAGGAATACCAGTACGCGCGGAACACGCTCATCGAGATGAACCTGTCCCTGGTGGCCTTCGCCGCCCGCCGCTTCCGCAACCGGGGCAGCGGCGACATGGAGGATGTCATCCAGGTCGGCACGATCGGCCTGATCAAGGCCATCGACCGCTTCGACCTGACCCGCGAGGTCGAGTTCACCTCCTTCGCGATCCCCTACATCGTCGGCGAGATCAAGCGCTTCTTCCGCGACACCACCTGGGCCGTGCACGTCCCGCGCCGCCTCCAGGAACTCCGCGTCGACCTCGCCAAGAGCAAGGAGACCCTCGCCACCGAACTGGGCCGCACCCCCACGGTGAAGGAACTCGCCACCCACCTGGAGCTGACCGAGGACGAGGTCATCGAGGGGCTCATCGCAGCCAACGGCTATGTCGCCGGCTCCATCGACACCCCGGGCGGCGACGACGAGACCGACGGCGCGCCCAAGTACGCGGACACCCTGGGCGACGAAGACCCGGCCCTGGAACTGTTCGAGGATCTCCACACGCTCGCCCCGCTGCTGCAACGGCTCGACGAACGGGAGCGGACCATCATCGAGATGCGCTTCGGCCAGGAGCTGACCCAGGCCGAGATCGGCCGCGAACTGGACCTCTCGCAGATGCACATCTCCCGCCTGCTGAACCGCACCCTCAAGAAGTTGCGCACCGGCCTCCTGTCCACGTGATCCCCGCCCGCAGCGCGCCGAAAGGTCAGGGATGAGCGCCGAGCACGATCCGCTCCACCAACCGTCCGCACCCGTCGTCACCGAGCCGGTACCCGACCTCCAACTCCAGCTGCTGGTACGGCTGATCGGCCAGGACGCCCAGGCCGCCCTGCCCGTCACGCTCACCGTCGGGGGTGCCTTCCTGCACGGCGACCTGATCTCCCACGAGGCGTGGACCACCGACTGGGCGCGCAGCCTGCACGGTCTCGACGGCCCCGGCGCGAAGCTGCTGGAACGGTTCCCGGAGCAGGTGGACGAGGTGGTCGAGGAGCGGCAGGGCCGGTCCGCACCGCAACGGCTGCCGCAGTGGATCCATCTGCGCGACGCCACCGGCTTCGCCGCCGGGGGCGGGTCCGTGGTCATGCCCCTGTGGCGCGGCCGGCTCACGGACGTGTCCGGCTGGTCGCTGGGGAAGCCGAAGTAGCCGTCGCGGGCGTCCGCCGCGGGGCGGGCGGAGTGGGTGGGTGAGGAAGCGGTCTGTGAGGATGGACCCCATGGATGTGCGCAGCAGAAACCGGGTGACGGCGACCGGCCGGGCCGGCGGGCCGGTGGTGGTGCTGGCGCACGGGTTCGGGTGCGACCAGCACATGTGGCGGCTGGTGGTACCGCTCCTGGAACGCGACTTCACCGTGGTGCTCTTCGACCATGTGGGAGCCGGACGGTCCGATCTGTCCGCCTGGAGCCCGGAGCGCTACTCGACCCTGGACGGCTACACCGAGGACGTGCTGGAGATCTGCCGTGAACTGGACCTCGGCCCGGTGACCTTCGTGGGGCACTCGGTGAGCGCGATGATGGGCGTCCTGGCCGCCGCGCGCGAGCCCAAGACGTTCGCCGGCCTGGTGCTGCTCGCTCCCTCGCCGTGCTTCGTCGACGATCCGGCCACCGGCTACCGCGGCGGGTTCAGCGCCGAGGACATCGACGAACTCCTGGGCTCCCTGGACGCGAACTACCTGGGCTGGTCGGGCGCCATGGCACCGGTGATCATGGGCAACCCGGAGCGCCCGGAACTGGCGGAGGAGCTGACGAACAGCTTCTGCCGCACCGATCCGGACATCGCCCGCTCCTTCGCCCGCGTCACCTTCCTGTCGGACAACCGGGAGGACCTCGCCGACGTCACCGTGCCCACGCTGGTCGCCCAGTGCTCCCGGGACGCGATCGCGCCCCCGGAGGTCGGCGAGTTCGTACGGTCCCGGATCCGGGGCAGCCGCCTGGTCACCCTGAACGCGACCGGCCACTGCCCCCAGCTCGCCGCGCCCGAGGAGACGGCCGCGGCGATCACCGGATTCGTCGGGGCCACCCGCCGATGAACATCAGCGGCGGGACCGGGCGCGGCGAGCACCGCCCACCCGGGACACAGCCCGGAACCGAGCACGCGGCGTTCTCCGCACTCCTGGAGGACAGCGCCGAGGACCTCTACGAACACGCGCCCTGCGGCTACCTGTCCACCCTCATGGACGGCACCATCGCGAAGATCAACACGACGCTGCTCGACTGGCTCGGCCACGAACGCGGCGACCTGGTGGGCCGCAGGACCTTCTCCGACCTGCTGACCGTGGGCGGCCGGCTCTACCACGAGACCCACTTCGCCCCGCTGCTGCGCATCCAGGGCGAGGTCAGCGGCATCGCCCTGGAACTCCGGAAGACCGACGGCGACCGGCTGCCCGTGCTGGTCACGTCCACGGTCAAGACCGGCGACGACGGCCGGCCGCTGCTGATCCGCACCACCGTCTTCGACGCCCGCGACCGCCGCGCCTACGAGACGGAACTGCTGCGCGCCCGCCGGCAGGCCGAGCGCGAACGCGAAGAACTCATGCGTCTCAACGCCACCCTGCAGCAGACCCTGCTGCCGCCGACTCTGGTGAACGTGCCCGGACTCGACGTCGCCGCGTACTACCACGTCGCCTCCACCGACATGGTCGGCGGCGACTTCTACGACCTCTTCCCGCTCTCCGCCGGGACCTGGGGACTGTTCCTGGGGGACGTGTGCGGCAAGGGCGCCGCCGCCGCGGCCGTCACCTCGCTGGCCCGCTACACGCTGCGCGCCGCCGCCGTCTACGACCCCGATCCGGCCGCCGTCCTGAGCAATCTCAACACCGTCCTCAACCACGAGTACAACGGCCACGACCCGCGGTTCTGCACCGTCGTCTTCGGCCTGCTCACCCCCGAGGGCGAGTACGGCGGCTTCCGCATCACCCTGGCCAGCGGGGGCCACCCCCCGGCCCTGCTGCTGCGCGCCGACGGCAGCGCCGACCAGGTGGACACCCCCGGCGGACAGCTCATCGGCGTCCTGCCCGACGCCCACATCGCCACGGCCACCGTCCATCTGGCGGCGGGCGACACCCTGCTGCTGCACACGGACGGTCTCACCGAGGCCCGCCAGGCCCGCAGCGGCGACGGCGACCGCTACGGGGACGAGGCCCTTCTCGACTTCGCCCGGGCCCTGGCACCCACCACCGCCTCGGGCGCCGTCGCGGCGATCCGCGACCTGCTCGACACCTTCGGCACCGGCATCGACGACGACACCGCCGTCCTCGCCATCAACGTGCCCCGACCGCCCAGCGAAGAGCAGCAGTGAACCGACTCGCCGTACAGACCCGGACCACCCCCGCGGGCCCCGTCGTCGAACTGACCGGCGAGCTCGACTACGACAGCTGCGCCCAGGTGCGCGACCTCCTGCCCGCACTCGCGCTCCGGGACGGCCAGCAGCTCGTCGTCGACCTGACCGGAGTCACCTTCTGCGACTCCAGCGGCATCACCGCCCTGCTCGCGGCCCGCAACCACGCCCTCGCCGCCCGGGCGGACATCGCGCTGGCCGCGGTCCCCGCGCACCTCGACCGGATCTTCCACATGGTCGGCCTCGACCAGGTCTTCGCCACCCACCCCACCGCGCAGGCGGCCGAAGCGGCCTGGACCCCTCCGGCGGCGCGGACCTGAACCGTCAACGGGAGAGATAGAAACGGATCGTCGTGCCCTCCGGGGCCGTGTGCACGCGGACGAGGTCGGCGACGGAGTGGACCAGGAGGAGTCCGCGCCCGCCGGGCAGGTCGCGTGACGGCGGGCGGCGGCCGGCCAGTGGGTCGGTCAGCCGGCCGCGGTCCTCGACCTCGCAGACGATCTGCTCGCCCTCGGCCCAGATCCGCAGCGTCCCCGAACCGCCCCCGTGCACCACGCTGTTGGTGGTCAGCTCCGCGACGGCCAGCGCCAGATCCTGTGACCGCGTGCCCGCCAGGCCCAGCCGCCCGGCCTCCTGCACCGCGAAACCGCGGCACTTGGGGAGCTCGCCCGCGCCGAACGCGAGGGAGGCCGCACCCGGCGGATGGACGAGAGGCTCGTTGTAGCGGGCGATCATCCGCTCGGGATCGTAGGTGTCGACGGGGAGTCGACCCTGTCCGTCGATGACGAGCGGGTGGGTGGCGCGGGCGTCGGCGAGAACCTGCGGTGCCAGACGATCCGCGTCGTAGGGGCACAGGATCGTCACCTCGCGGCCTGCGAAGGCGGAGTTGATCAGCGCCTCGTGCTGGACGCACGCCGGGTACTCCACAGCCGTGCGACCGGGCCAGACCGGTTCCCCTACGATCCGCACCCGGCCGCCGGCGTGGGCGTCGGCGAAGGCCCGCAGCACGCCCGGGATGATCCGCCCCGGATTGCGGCCGACCTCGGTCATGTCGAGGAACCGCACCCCGGCGGCGCCCGGCCCGAGTCCGGCCCTGATCAGGTCGAGGTGGGGGCCCGGAACGGCGACCGCGACGGGCTCCCCGGCCGCCAGACCGTCCCGGACGAACGGCACCGTGCCCGCCGCGTACTGCTCCTCGCCCCGGTAGAACAGCGCGGGATGCACGAACGGTCGACCGTCGGTGGCCGTACTCATCCCACCACCTCGATCCTCGTCCGTCCGGGCCGGAACATGTCCACGACCCGCGGCAGTCTACGGCGCCAGCCGCGCGGGCGTCAGGAACAGAAGTCCGTGACCGTGTCGGCGAGGATGTCCGTCAGCCTGTGCAGGGAGGCGATGTCGGCCCATTCGACGGCCTCGTGGGCCCCCGCGCCGTCGGTCCCGAAGAGCAGACAGGGGATCCCGGCCCGGTCCAGGAGGGCGCAGTCGGTCCAGTAAGGCTCGGCGAGGACGGCGGGCGTGTGTCCGAGGACGGACCGCGCGTGGCGGAGCAGTGTACGGACGACGGGCTGGTCCGGGTCCCCCTCGAACGGCTCGCGGTGCAGGCCGCGGAGCAGCTCGTAGCTGAAGTCCGGGACGGTGGCGGCGAGTTGGTCGAGGATGGCGGTCAGCTCCGCCCGGACGGTGTCGGCGTCCTCGCCCGGCACCGTGCGCCGTTCCAGGGTGATCCGGCACTGCGCGGGGTACGTCGAGGGCTCCTCGCCGCCGTGGACGACGGAGGCGTGCACGGTTCCGGAGCCGAGCCGCGGATGGCCCTCGGCGGCGGCGAGGCGTCGGCCCAACTCCTCGACGGCCACGAGGAAATGACCGGCCTTGGCGATCGCGTCGATGCCCAGGCCGGGCTGCGACCCGTGGGCGGCCCGCCCGTGCACGATCACGTCGAACCAGACGAACCCCTTGTGGGCGAGGACCACTTGGAGCCGGCTCGGCTCGGTGACGATCGCCGCGTCCGCGGTGAACGACTCAAGTACCTCCTCGGTACCGGCACTCGCGTTCTCCTCGTCGGCGACAAGGGCGAGCAGCACATCACCGCGCAACGGCCCCCGCGCGGTGGCCCGGACGGCGGCGACCATCATGGCCGCGACACCGCCCTTCATGTCGCAGGCCCCGCGCCCGTAGAGCCTCCCGTCCTCTGTCCTGGGGATGAGCGGCTCGCCCTCGTAGCCGCCCAGGCCCACGGTGTCGAGATGGCCGTTGAGCATCAGCGAACGGCCACCACCGGTGCCCCGGGCGATCGCGACGAGGGACGGACGACCCGGATTCCGTTCCAGCCGGTGGATCTCGAACCCGCGCGCGCCGAGCCAGTCCGCGCACAGATCGGCGATCGCTCCTTCCCCCGCGCCCGAGGCCGCGAGACCCGGGTTGACCGAGTCGACCGCGACCAGCCGCCCCAACAGGTGTACGGGGTCGAGCTCTTCGGACTTCTGCGTCATCGCTGCTCCTCCTGGACGTGGGGGTTGGCGGCCGTGCCCTCGGTGCTCAGCAGGACCACGGTCGAGTCGGAACCGACGGCCAGGGCTCTACGGCGCCCGGCGGCGCCCGCCCCGGTCAGCGCGGCACGGGCACCCGCGAGCGAGGCCGCGCCGCAGGGGCCCGCGAAGACACCGGCGGCGGCGAGATCGCGGACGGCGCCCGCGCTGTCGGCGTCGGTGACCGCGACGGCCGCGTCCAGACCGTCGCGCAGCAGCGGCCACGCCAGGCTGGAGACGGTGCCGCAGTTCAGTCCGGCCATGGTGGTGGTGCCGGTCGGCACACCGGCCGGCTCCCCGCGGCCGAGGCTCGCCAGCACACAGGCCGCGGTGACGGGCTCCACCGAGAGCAACGCGGTCGCGGCGGCCCCGTCCCGCCGACTGCGGTAGTGCGTGACGGCGGCCTGCGCGAGCGAGCCCACGCCCGCCGGGACGACCACCAGGTCCGGCGCCCCGGCACCCAGCTGCTCGTCGATCTCGGCGAACAGGGTGGAGTAGCCCTCCACGATCCAGCCGGGGATCCGTTCGTAGCCGGGCCAGCCGGTGTCCTGCACGAGCACGGAGTCCGGCCCGCCCGCCGCCTCGGCCGCCCGGCGCACGGCCTCGTCGTAGGAGCCGGGCACCAGGACCACGTCCGCGCCCTCGTCCTCGATGGCGGTCACGGCCGCCGGGTGGACGCCTCGCGGCACGAAGACCTGGGCTTGCTGCCCGAACAGCCGTGCCATCCGGGCCACGGCCCGGCCGTGGTTGCCGTCGGTGGCGGTGACCAGGCGCACCGGGCGGCCGTCCGTACGCCGGGCCAACACCCGGTGGATCGCCCAGGACGCGCCCAGCGCCTTGAACGCGGGCAGCCCCAGGCGTGCGGACTCGTCCTTGACGAACACCCGATCGACCCCCAACTCGGCAGACATA
This sequence comes from Streptomyces sp. NPDC001100, assembly GCF_053598575.1. NCBI lineage: Bacteria > Bacillati > Actinomycetota > Actinomycetes > Kitasatosporales > Streptomycetaceae > Streptomyces > Streptomyces sp. NPDC001100. Next base: position 92,262 of record NZ_JBSFKO010000011.1, on the reverse strand, counting down.
GAGGGGAGTTCGGTCAGGGCGGTGGGCGCGTAGCCGGGCAGCCCGGCGTGGAAGTCCCGCACCTCGGCCGGAGGCGGCGCACACGTCCAGGTTCGGGCGCCGGACCTGACGTACCAGGGCAGGCGGCGCGGGGCGGGGCTGTCGGAGAGGAGAGGGGTCTTGGACACCTGATCAGCGTGTGATCAATTGTATGATTAGTCCAGCGCATGTTTTCGAACGGTATTCGTCAGAAAAACTGACCGGCAGTCGACCGAGGGCAGACCGATGGAGGCCGGTGATGTTCGACCTGCACCGACTGCGTCTCCTGCGCGAGCTGAAGCACCGCGGCACGCTGGCCGCCGTCGCCGCCGCGCTGTCGTACAGCCCCTCCGCGATCTCCCAGCAGCTCTCGCAGCTCGAATCCGAGGTCGGCGTCCCGCTGCTGGTGCCCGTGGGGCGCAGGGTGCGGCTCACTCCGCAGGCGGAGATCCTCGTCGCGCACACCGAGGCCGTGCTCAAGCGGCTGGAGGAGGCCGAGGCGGACATCGCCACCTCCCTCACCGACCTCACCGGCACGCTGCGCATCGCCTCCTTCCAGACCGCGGCGCTCGCCCTGGTGCCGACCGCGCTGACGCTGCTGCGCGGCGCCCACCCCCGGCTGCGCGTCGAGGTCGCCCAGGCCGAGCCGAGCGAGGCGCTGCCCGCGCTCCTCGCCCGCGACTTCGACCTCGTCATCACCGAGGAGTACCCGGGCAACCCGCACCCCCGGCCCGCCGAACTCGAACACGAACCCCTCTGCGAGGACCCACTCCGGCTGGCCACCCCGAGACCCGTCGACCAGGACACCGGACCGATGGACGCGCTCCGGGCGCTGGCCGACCACCCCTGGGTGATGGAACACGTGGGCTCACCCGCCCGGCACTGGGCCACCGCACTGTGCCGCACCGCGGGCTTCGAACCGGATGTGCGCTTCGAGTCCGCCGACCTGGTGCTGCACCTGAGGCTGGCCGAACTGGGCCATGCCGCCGCCCTGTTGCCGGACCTCGCCTGGCACGGCCGCCCGCCCGCCGTCGCGCTGCGACAGCTCCCCGAGGGCCAACGCACCCGCTCCCTGTTCACCGCCGTACGCAGCGGACGCGGCCCCCACCCCGCCATCCGCGCCTGCCGTCAGGCACTCCGGCGGGCGATCGCGTCCTAGTACGAGAACTCGCCTACGGAGCAGTCCTGTTCAGGTCGAGCCGGCCGACTCGGGCCACGTTCTCCCGGTCGTCGGCGTCCGTGCTCGGCTCCGCCGCGAACCAGGCGTCGAGGATCTCCCTGAGCAGCGGCTCGGACGTCAGGCGCAGACCGAGGGCCAGCACATTGGCGTCGTTCCAGCGGCGCGCGCCGTCCGCCGTGTAGCCGTCCGTGCACAGCGCCGCCCGTACGCCCGCCACCTTGTTCGCGGCGATCGACGCACCCGTGCCGGTCCAGCAGCACACGACCGCCTGGTCCGCGGTCCCGGCCGCGACCTCGCGGGCCGCCGCCTCCGAGCAGACCGCCCACTGCGGGTCGTCCCCGGGCCGCAGCGCCCCGTGCGTCAGCACCTCGTGACCGCGCTCGCGCAACTCCGCGACGAGGGCGCGCGCCACAGGTTCGTCCATGTCGGAGGAAACAGAGATCCGCATGTCCCGGAGGCTACTCAGCGGACGGGCTCCGTGCCATCTCCGCACGGGCGGGAGCGGCCCCCCGCCGGGTCGCGCCCAGGAACAGACCCATGGCCTACGACCCGGCGGGGGCCGGTGACGACTACGACCGGCGCCAGTTCTGGTTGGCGCCGCCCGTGCAGGTCCAGATCTCCAGTGCGGTGCTGTTGGCCGTGCCGTGGCCGACCGCGTCCAGACACCTGCCGGAGCCGACGTTGACGACGCTGCCGTCGGAGCGCACCCGCCACTGCTGGTGGGCGCCGCCGTTGCAGTCCCAGATCTCCACCGGGCTGCCGTCGGCGGTGGCACCGCCGGTGACCTCAAGGCACTTGGAGCCGTAGACGGTCAGCTGGTTGGTGGCCGTGGAGGTCCAGGTCTGATGGGTGCCGCCGTTGCAGTCCCACAGCGCGGGCTCGGTGCCGTTGGCCTGGTTGGCACCGGGGACGTCCACACCGCGGCCGGACTCCTGGCCCTTGAGAGGTGCCGCGACCGCGCCGCGCAGCCAGCTCCGGTTGGTGCCGCCGGTGCAGGTCCACAGCTCAAGCAGGGTGCCCGGGGTGGTGCCCCCGGCCGTGGCGTCCAGGCACTTGCCCGAGGCGGGGTTGACCACCGAACCGTCGCTGTTCACGGTCCACTTCTCGGCGGCGGTGCCGTCGCAGTCGTAGATCTGCACCGGGGTGCCGTCGGTGGTGGCGCCGCCCTTGGCGTCCAGGCACTTCGTGCCGTCGTAGACGGCGAGTTGGCCGGCCGGGGTCAGGGTCCAGGCCTGGTTCGCGGCGCCGTTGCAGTCCCAGAGCGCGAGTTGGGTGCCGTTGGTCCGGCTCGCCCCGGGGCGGCGCCGTCGAGCGCGGACCGCAGTTGGATGTACCAGCCGGCGTCGTGTCCCCGTTCGTTCCAGCCGCCGAGGTAACTGATCGTCAGACCGTGCTGCTTGGCGCAACCCAGCCAGGAGATCAGGTAGTTGATGGTGTCGGTGGACCAGAACCCGCCGCTGATCCAGCCCGGGGCGGCCCACGCCAGGTCAAGGGTCTATACCTGTTGAAGTACGGATCAGTGACTCGGGCAGCCCTCATCCGGCCAACTCGCCTGCTAGGTTGCAGAATCCGCCGTTCCCTGACCGGCGGTCCCGTCGCTCCACGCCCCGTACGCGGCCACCGCTGTCGGCAGGGTGGGGAAGATGTGGCCCTCGCCGACCGAGTCCACCAGCCCGTACGCCTCCAGGTCGTCGCGGAGGTCCTGCTTCACCCGGGCCAGGGCGAACACGATTCCGCGGTGGACGAGTTCGCGGCGGAGTTCGTCGACCGCGTCCAGGGCGGTGATGTCCACCTCCACATTGGCCTCGGTGTTGAGGACGAACCACCTTACGGGGATCGCCTGTTGGTCGACGGCGGCCAGCGCGCGGCGGCGGAAGTCCTCCGCGTTGGCGAAGAAGAGCGGTGAGTCGTAGCGGTAGACCAGCAGGCCGGGGACGGTGCGGGCCTGCGGGAAGTCGTCCACGTCGTGCATGCCGGCCATGCCGGGGACCAGGCCCTCGACCGCGTCGTGCGGGCGGGCCACCCGGGTGAGGAGCTCGGCCACCGACAGGCCGACGGCGACGATCACGCCGTAGAGGATGTCCAGGGCGAGGACTCCGGCCAGGCAGCCGAGGGCGAGGAGGAGTTCGCGGCGGCGGAACGTGGCGAGGCGGTGGAAGCCGGAGAGGTCGATCATGCGGACGGCCGCGTAGACGACGAGGGCGCCGAGCACCGCCGAGGGGGTGCGGGACAGGAGGGGGCTCAGGAACAGCAGGACCGCCAGGACGACCGCCCCGGCGACCAGTGAGTACGCCTGGCTGCGGGCGCCCGCCGAGGAGGCCAGCGCGGTGCGGCTGGCGCTGCTGCTCACCGGGAAGCCGTGCAGCACACCGGCGCCGAGGTTGGCCGCGCCCAGTGCCAGGAACTCCTGGTCGGCGTCGAGACCGGGGCCCTCGTCCTCGTCGCCGCCGCTGAAGGCGCGGGCGGTGAGGATGAAGTCGGTGTAGGCGACGAGCAGGACACCGAGTGCGGGCAGCACCAGGTGGGGCAGTTCGGTGAGGTCCGGCAGGCCGACTGTGGGAAGCCCCGCCGGGACATGGCCGATCACCTTGATGCCGTACCGGTCGTCGAGGTCGAACACCACCACGGCCGCCGTGCCAAGCACCACGGCCAGCAGGGGACCGGGCACCGCCTTGGACATGCGCGCCACCGCGAACAGGAACGCGAGCACGACGGCGGCGAACAGCAGCGTGGGTGCGTGGAGATGGTCCAGGTGCCGTACGAAGGACCAGAGTTGGGGGAAGAAGGCCGAACCGGTCGTCGGCACTCCGGTGAGCTTGGGCAGCTGGTCCACGATCATGATCAGGGCGACGCCCGCCAGATAGCCGATCAGGACGGGGCGGGAGAGGAGATCGGCGACGAAGCCCAGCCGTACGGCCCACGCGGCCACGCACAGCAGGCCGACCGTGGCCGCGAGGGCGGCGGCGAGTGTGGCGTACCGGCTCGGGTCGCCGGCCGCGAGGGGACCCACCACGGTCGCCGTCATGAGCGCGGTGGTCGACTCGGGGCCCACCGACAGCAGCCGGGACGAGCCCAGTACGGCGTAGAGGGCGAGCGCGGGGAGGATCGCCCACAGGCCGGCCACCGGGGGCAGCCCGGCCACCCCGGCGTACGCCATCACCTGCGGGACGAGATACGCGGCGACCGTGACACCGGCCAGCAGGTCGCCGCGCAGCCAGGCGCGCCGGTATCCGGCGAGCGCGGCGATTCCGGGCGTCAGGCGCCGCCACTCCGCGCGGCGCCCGCCCGGGCTCTGGGACACGGTGTTCCTCGGCCTGTCGCGTTCAGAGGCTCGCCGCGTGATCCGGGACGTAGGTCTGCAGATCGCGCGGCGGGCGCTCGTAACCGGTGGACGGCGGACGGGGCGGGAGTTCGAGGACGGGTGGCGTCACCTCGTGGTAGGCGAGGGAGCCGAGCAGATGGGCGATCATGTTCAGCCGGGCCCGGCGCTTGTCGTCGCTCTCCACGACGTACCACGGGGCCTCGGAGATGTCGGTGTGCACCAGCATCTCGTCCTTGGCCCGCGAGTAGCCCTCCCAGTGGGTGATGGACTCCAGGTCCATCGGCGACAGCTTCCAGCGCCGCAGCGGATCCTCCAGCCGGCGCCGGAACCGGTCCTGCTGCACGGCGTCGCTCACCGAGAACCAGTACTTGCGCAGCAGGATCCCGTCCTCCACGAGCATCCGCTCGAAGATGGGGCACTGGCGCAGGAACAGCTGGTACTCCTCCTTGGTGCAGAAGCCCATCACCCGCTCGACGCCGGCCCTGTTGTACCAGGAGCGGTCGAACAGCACGATCTCCCCGGCGGCCGGCAGATGCTCGACGTACCGCTGGAAGTACCACTGGGTGCGCTGCCGGTCGGTCGGCTTCGGCAGTGCGGCGATCCGGGCGACGCGCGGGTTGAGGTGCTCCGCGACCCGCTTGATGGTGCCGCCCTTGCCCGCCGCGTCCCGGCCCTCGAAGACGATCACCAGCCGGGCGCCCTCGGCCCGCACCCACTCCTGGAGCTTCACCAACTCCGTCTGCAGACGCAGCAGTTCGGTTTCGTACGCCTCGCGCGTCAGCTTTGCCGCCTTCTTGCCGGCCATGCCGCCTCAACCCCTCGATGACGTGCGCAGTCGCTTGTGTCCAAGGTCGAACACCTGGACAGCACCGTACTGATCGCCGGGCCCCGGCGCACCCCCGGACGCCCGCCCGCCGGGTTTGCGGCGGCCGGCGGCGGCAACCCGGAGTCCGTGACTGCGATGACGACCCAACAGGAGCTCGTCCGGTTTCTGGAGGACCGCTTCGCCTGCGCGCAGGCCTGCACCGCGTGCGCGCGGGCCTGTGTCCTGCGCGTCAGCCGCACGGATCCGGACGCCACCGACCACGAGGCACTCGTACGGCAGAAGGCGCTGTGGTGCGCGGAGGTGTGCGACGCGACCTGCCGGATGCTGGCCGAACAGAACCTCCAGGACGAGTCCGCCCTGCGCCTCCAGGCCAAGTGGTGTCTGCTCGTCTGCCTGGAGTGCGCCCAGGTCTTCGACGGGCGGGCGGGCGCGGAGGCGGACGCGGAGACCTGCCGGGACTGCGCACGGGCGTGCACGGAGTTCCTGGCGACGCTGAACTGACCGCGGCGGGCGCTCTCTTCGGGGGCATCGCCATTCCCAATTTCTGGAACACGTTCTACGGTGTGCGCCGTCAGGACCGGCCTTGGGAGCCTGGAGGCGCCGTGCATCTCGAATACACGCCCGAGCAGCAGCGGCTGCGTACCGAACTGCGCGCCTACTTCGCCGAGTTGGTGCCCGACCACGCCTACTCCCGCTACGCCGACCCGGCCGCCCAGAAACGCTTCTACCGCGAGACGATCCGCCGGCTCGGCACGGACGGCTGGCTCGGTGTCGGCTGGCCCGAGGAGTACGGCGGGCGCGGGCTGACGCCGATGGAGCAGTTCATCTTCTTCGACGAGGCCGCGCAGGCCGGTGTACCGCTGCCGCTGATGGCGCTCAACACCGTGGGCCCGACGATCATGCAGTTCGGCACCGACGAACAGAAGGCGTACTTCCTTCCCAAGATCCTCTCCGGCGAGATCGACTTCGCGATCGGCTACAGCGAGCCCGAGGCCGGCACGGACCTCGCCGCGCTCAAGACCAGGGCCGTGCGAGACGGTGACGAGTACGTCGTCGACGGGCAGAAGATCTGGACCACCAACGGCGACACCGCCGACTGGGTCTGGCTCGCCGTCCGCACCGACCCCGAGGCCCCGCCGCACAAGGGCATCACCATGCTCCTGGTGCCGACCGCCGACCCCGGCTACACCTGCACGGTGATCAACACCCTCGCCTCGCACGACACCACCGCCAGCTACTACGAGAACATCCGCGTCCCGGTCTCCCGCCGGGTCGGCGAGGAGAACCAGGGCTGGCGCCTGATCACCAACCAGCTCAACCACGAACGCGTCACCCTCGCCGCCCACGGCACCATGGCCATCCGGGCCCTGCACGACGTCCAGCACTGGGCCATGGAGACCAAACTCGCCGACGGCCGCCGCGTCGTCGACCTCCCCTGGGTCCGCCGCCTCCTCGCCCGCACCCACGCCAGGCTCGACGCGATGAAACTCCTCAACTGGCAGATGGTGAACGCCGTCCAGGAAGGCACCCTCACCCCGCAGGACGCCTCCGCCGTCAAGGTCTACGGCTCCGAGGCCCGCCGCGACGCCTACGCCTGGCTCATGGAGATCGTCGCCGCGGCCGGTGCCCTGAAGGAGGGCTCCGCGGGCGCCGTCCTGCACGGCGAACTGGAACGCGGCTACCGCTCCGCCGTGATCTTCACCTTCGGCGGCGGCAACAACGAGATCCAGCGCGAGATCATCTCGTGGATAGGTCTGGGAATGCCGAGGGTACGGCGTTAGCCTGCGGACATGGACGCCCCTGGGACGGGCGACCCGGGACTGTTCGGTCCGGAGTCCGTGACATGGCAGGTTCACGACGATCCCATGATGTGGATCGCCGGCGTCCGCGCGCTCTACCTCCAGGCCCTGCACCCGAGAGCCGTCCGCGGGGTCATGCAGAACTCCGACTTCCGACGGGACGCCTGGAGCCGGCTGATGCGTACCGCGAACTTCGTCGCCACCCTCACGTACGGCACCACGGAGGCCGCCGAGAAGGCGGGCGCCCGGGTGCGGAAGATCCACAGCATGCTCGGGGCGACCGACCCGGACACGGGGGAGCGGTACGCAGTCGACGAACCCGAGCTGCTGCTGTGGGTGCACTGCGCCGAGATCGACTCCTATCTGCACGTGCTGCGCCGCTCCGGCTTCCGCCTCACCGACGCCCAGGCCGACCGCTACCTCGCCGAACACCGGGAGAGCGCCCGCCTGGTGGGCCTCGACCCCGCCTCCGTGCCGGGTGACCGGGCCGAACTGGCCGCCTACTTCGACCGGATCAGGCCCGCCCTCGCCGCCGGACCCGAGGCACGCGAAGTGGACGACTTCCTGCTCCGTCCACCGACGCACCCCCTCCTCGTCCCGGCGCGCGAGCTGCTCTGGCGGCGCGTCGCACACCTGGCGTACGCCTCTCTGCCGCCGTACGCCCACCGCCTGTACGGCAGACCGGCCCCCGCCCCAGCCACCGTCACCCGGCAACTTCGCGTCGTAGGCACCCTGTTGCGCTGCGTTCCGGCACATGTGCGCCGGCAACTCCCGCCCAAGCACGTCATCCGCGCCATGTCACGGCTCGGCCCCGGCTCCCGGCCAGCCCCGTACAAAGTCGGACGATCGCTCGCCATACTGGACGAGCCAGGGGAGGGCAGGACGAACACCGACGGGGGCGATCGCGGGAAATGGGGGACAGCAGGCTGATCCAGGGCCGCTACCGGCTGCTCGACCTGATCGGGCGCGGCGGCATGGGCGAGGTGTGGCGGGCACGGGACGAGTCGTTGGGGCGCCATGTCGCCGTGAAGTGCCTCAAGCCGCTGAACCCGCACCACGACCAGTCGTTCACCCGCGTCCTGCGCGAGCGGTTCCGGCGCGAGGCCCGGGTCGCCGCCGCGCTCCAGCACCGCGGGGTGACCGTCGTCCACGACTTCGGCGAGTCCGACGGCGTCCTCTTCCTGGTGATGGAACTCCTCGACGGCCGCAACCTCTGCCAGCTCCTGGAGGACAACCAGCAGCAGCCGCTGCCCGTAGCTGACGTCGTCGACATCGCCGAGCAGGTCGCCTCCGCCCTCGCCTACTGCCACCAACAAGGCATTGTGCACCGGGACCTGAAGCCCGCGAACATCATGCGGCTGACCGACGGCACGGTGAAGATCTGCGACTTCGGCATCGCCCGCCTGGGCGCCGACATCGGCTTCACCTCCCGGCTGACCGGCACCGGTATCGCGATGGGCACCCCGCACTACATGTCGCCGGAACAGATCGGCGGCTCCGAGGTCGACCAGCGCAGCGACCTCTACTCCTTCGGCTGCGTCCTGTACGAACTCTCCACCGGCGCACCGCCGTTCGACCTCGGCGACGCCTGGGCCATCCTCATCGGCCACCGCGACACCCCGCCCCGGCCACCGCGTACGCAGCGCGCCGAACTGCCCGAGTACCTGGAGAAGGTCATCCTCGACCTGCTGGCCAAACTCCCCGAACAACGCCCGCACGACGCACGCGAGTTGGGCCGCCGTATCACCATGGGCCGTACGACACCCCTCTACGTGCCGACAGTTGTCACCCCGCGCCCCCAACTGCCCCCGCCCGAGCCGGTGTCCCGCGAGCCGCGGCTGCCGTCCTGGACGCGCGGGATGACCACCGGGCACAAGGCGACCGGCGTCGGACTGCGCACCACCCCGCCGGACGCCGGGGCCGGCCTCACCGGCGAGTGGATCGCGCGCCCGGCCACCGGCCACGCCGAGGCGCCCGCACCCGAGTCACCGTCCGCGCCGCCCCAGGAGGCCCTCAAGGCCCTGACTGGGCGGCACAACGCGGGGCTGAGCCTGGGCCGCCTCGGCCGCTGGGCGGAGGCCGGCGAGGTGCACCGCGCGGTCGCCGCCGAACGCGGCCACCTCCTGGGCCCCGACCACCCCGACACCCTCGCCAGCCGCTACGAACTCGGCTTCACCCTCAGCCGCACCGGCCACGCCGCCGAAGCCCTGCGCGAGTACACCCACGTCGCCCGCGCGAGGGAACGGGCGCTGGGCGCCGACCATGCCGACACACTCGCCGCCCGGCAGGAAATGGCGTACGTCCTGGGCCAGTTGGGCCGCCACTTCGACGCGCACCAGGTGTACACGTCCGTACTCGCCGCCCGGGAAAGGGCGATGGGCCCCGATCACCCGGACACCCTGCGCTGCCGCCACAACCTCGCCTTCAACCTCAGCCGCCTCGGCCGCCTTGAGGACTCGTACCGCATGGCCTGCGAGGTCGCCGCCGCCCGCGCCCGGGTGCTGGGCCCCGGCCACCCGGACACCCTCGTCACCCGCTACGAAGTCGCCTACGCGCTGGGCCAGTTGGGCCGCTGGCAGGAGGCACTCCAGACCTACGGCGAGGTCGCCGAGGCCCGCGCGCAAGCCCTCGGTCCTGACCACGCCGACACCCTCGCCGCCCGCTACGAGATCGGCATCAGCCTCGGCCGCCTGGGCCGCAGCGCCGACGCCCTCAAGCTCTACCGCGACCTGATCGACGACCGCACCCGCGTCCACGGTCCCGCCCACCCGGAGACCCTCCGCGCCCGCCACGGCCTCGGCGTCAACCTCGGCCGCCTCGGCCGCTGGGAGGAGGCCCTCGCCGAGTCCCGCGACGTCTGCGCCATCCGCGAGCGCGTCCTCGGCGCCGACCACCCCGACACCCTGGTCAGTCGCCGCGAGGTCGCCGTCGGCCTCGGCTGGCTCGGCCGCTGGGCCGACGCCCTCACCGAGTACCGCCGCGTCGCCGCCGCCCGCGAGCGCGTCCTGGGCCCCGACCACCCCGACACCCTCGCCAGCCGCAACGACGAGGCGCACTGCCTGGAACAGCTCGGCCGCAACGCGGAGGCGGTCGAGCTGTACCGCCGGGTGGCGGTGCTGCGACAGGGGCGGGCATCCGGCGGGCGCTGACACGGTCCCGCGTCCACCTCTGGCCGACCTAGATCACCTCGTGTTACGAAGAACCATGCCTGCACACGAGGGACCCGGACACCGGACGTACGACGCCGTCATCGTCGGCGGTGGCCACAACGGCCTGGTCGCCGCCGCCTACCTGGCCCGGGCCGGGCGCTCCGTGCTCGTCCTGGAACGACTGGACGGCACCGGAGGCGCGGCCGTGTCGACGCGCCCGTTCGCCGGGGTCGACGCACGGCTGTCCCGGTACTCGTACCTGGTCAGCCTGCTGCCCAAGAAGATCGTGCGGGACCTCGGCCTCGACTTCCGCATCCGCGGGCGCACCATCTCGTCGTACACCCCCGTCGAACGCGACGGCCGCCCCACCGGCCTCCTCGTCGGCGGCGGCGAGCGCCGCACCCGCGACGCCTTCGCCCGGCTCACCGGCGGCGAGAGCGAGTACGCGGCCTGGCAGCGGCTCTACGGCATGACCGGCCGCGTGGCGCAGCGGGTCTTCCCCACGCTCACCGAACCGCTGCCCACCCGCGACGAACTGCGCCGCCGCGTGGACGACGAGGACGCCTGGCGGATGCTCTTCGAGGAGCCGATCGGCGTCGCCATCGAGGAGAACTTCACGGACGACCTGGTCCGGGGAGTCGTCCTCACCGACGCCCTCATCGGCACCTTCGCCGACGCCCACGACCCCTCCCTCGCCCAGAACCGCTGCTTCCTCTACCACGTCATCGGCGGCGGCACCGGTGCCTGGGACGTTCCGGTCGGCGGCATGGGCGCCCTCACCGACGCCCTGGCGACCGCGGCGCGCACCGCCGGTGCCGTACTCGCCACCGGCCACGAGGCCGTCCGTATCGACACGGACGGACACGCCGCCGAGATCACCTACCGCACCGCCGACGGCGAGGGCGTCGTGGCCGCCCGGCACGTCCTCGTCGGCGCCTCCCCGCAGCAACTGGCCGCCCTCACCGGCGACGCACCGCCCGCCCCCGCCGAGGGCGCCCAGCTCAAGGTGAACATGCTGCTCAAGCGGCTGCCCAGACTCCGCGACACCTCGGTCGACCCGCGCGAGGCCTTCGCCGGCACCTTCCACATCGCCGAGGGGTACGACCAACTGGCCGCCGCACACGCCCAGGCCGCGTCCGGTTCACTGCCCGCCGCACCGCCCTCCGAGATCTACTGCCACTCCCTCACCGACCCGAGCATCCTCGGCCGGGACCTCGTCGAGGACGGCTACCAGACCCTCACCCTCTTCGGCCTGCACACCCCGGCCCGGCTCTTCGCACGGGACAACGACGCCGTACGCGAGGAACTCCTCAAGTCCACCCTCGCCCAGCTGGACGCCCACCTCGCCGAACCGCTCGCGGACTGCCTCGCCACCGACGCGGACGGCCGCCCCTGCATCGAGGCGAAGACCCCGCTCGACCTGGAACGCGACCTCCGGCTCCCCGGCGGCAACATCTTCCACCGCGCACTGACCTGGCCCTACGCCCAGGACGACACCGGCCGCTGGGGCGTCGAGACCCGGCACGCGAACGTGCTGCTGTGCGGGGCGGGCGCGGTGCGCGGCGGGGGAGTGAGCGGGGTACCGGGGCACAACGCGGCGATGGCGGTACTTGCGGGCGACGCGGGCTGACCGCCCTGGTGCCCTGCCGGGGGAGTGGTGCTTTTCTGGGAGTGGACGAGAGGAGTGTTCGCCATGGACAGCGTGCACACAGTGCCAGGACACCCGGAATCCGTCTCGGTGGAGATCAGCGGGTGCAGCAAGGAGGACGCCCGGATCGTGTTCGACACGCTGTGCGCGTGCTTCGGATCCGACCGGTGCGCCGACGACGTACCCCGCGACCACCACGACACCCGCCCCACGGTCTGGCTCGGCACCTTCGACGTCGCCGACACCCACGAGCGCCCCACCGGCACCCCGGCCCGCCTCTCGGCCTCCGTCGACGCGGACCTCCAGGGCGGCTACTGGGCCATCGAACAGTTCCGTACGACCCTGGACTCCCTGTTCACCGTGCACGACCTCGCGGTGACGTCGGGCGATCAGGAGCGGGAACTGCACGTCCGACTGGAAAGCCGCTGACGGAAAGGTGATCGTGTCCTCGGTCCGGGACTTCTACGACGGCCTCGCCGCCGACTACCACCTGATCTTCCCGGACTGGGACGCGAGCATGGCCCGGCAGGCGGCCGCGCTGGACGCGGTCGTCCGCGCCCGGCTGGGCGCGGGGCCGCAGCGGGTGCTGGACTGTTCCTGCGGGATCGGCACCCAGGCGATCGGGCTGGCGGGGCGCGGACACCGGGTGGTCGGCAGCGACCTGAGTCCGGCGGCTGCCGCGCGCGCCGCCGCGGAGTCCGCGGCGCGGGGTGTCGGCCTTCCTGCGACCGCCGCCGACATGCGGGCACTGCCGTTCCGCGCCTCCGTGTTCGAGGTCGTGGTCTGCGCCGACAACTCGCTGCCGCATCTGCTCGCGGCCGACGACCTGCGCACGGCCCTGGCCGACATGCGCCGGGTCCTTCGCGAGGACGGGCTCCTGCTGCTCAGCGTCCGGGACTACGACACGATCCGCGCCGCCCGCCCGGCGTCCGCGCCTCCGCAGGTGGCGACGACCGCCGAAGGCCGCGTGGTCACCTTCCAGTTGTGGCACTGGCACGAGGACGGTGAGCGCTACGACCTGGAGCACTTCCAGCTCGTGCCGGACGGGAACGGCTGGGAGGTACGGGTCCGCCGCACCGCCTACTGGGCCCTGACCCGACGCCAGTTGACCGACGCCGTGCTCGACGCGGGCTTCACGGACGTCAGTTGGCACGAGCCGGAGGGGAGCGGCTTCTACCAGCCCGTCCTCACGGCACGGGGTACCTGACCGTCGGGAAAATCTGACGGAGCATCAGAAAAGGCCTTCCGTCGTCCGGAGGACTGCGGCATTCTGCGCCCATGCAGACGGAGTTGAGCAAGAAACTGGGAGTCGAGCACGCCATCTTCGGCTTCACGCCGTTCCCCGCCGTCGCCGCGGCCATCAGCCGGGCCGGCGGATTCGGTGTGCTCGGCGCGGTCCGCTACACCGCCCCCGACGATCTCAAGCGCGACCTCGACTGGCTGGAGGCGCATGTCGAGGGGATGCCGTACGGCCTCGACGTCGTCATGCCGGCGAAGAAGGTGGAAGGCGTCACCGAGGCCCAGGTCGAGGCGATGATCCCGGAGGGGCACCGGCGGTTCGTCACCGAGACCCTGGCCAAGTACGGCGTGCCCGAACTCGCCGAGGGCGAGGCGTCCGGCTGGCGCATCACCGGGTGGATGGAACAGGTCGCCCGCAACCAGCTCGACGTCGCCTTCGACTACCCGATCAAGCTGCTCGCCAACGCGCTGGGCTCCCCACCGGCCGACGTCGTCGCCCGCGCCCACGACCAGGACGTACTGGTCGCCGCGCTCGCGGGCAGTGCCCGGCACGCCCGCAAGCACGCCGAGGGCGGTATCGACATCGTCGTGGCCCAGGGCTACGAGGCGGGCGGACACACCGGCGAGATCGCGACCATGGTGCTCACGCCCGAAGTCGTCGACGCCGTCGACCCGTTGCCGGTACTCGCCGCGGGCGGCATCGGCAGCGGACAGCAGGTGGCCGCCGCGCTCAGCCTCGGCGCCCAGGGTGTGTGGCTGGGCTCCCTGTGGCTGACCACCACGGAAGCCGACATGCACTCGGCCGGCGTGACCCGCAAACTGCTCGCCGCCGGGTCCGGCGACACCGTGCGCTCCCGCGCCCTGACCGGGAAACCGGCCCGCCAACTGCGCACCGAGTGGACCGACGCCTGGGACGACCCGGACGGCCCGGGCACGCTCCCCATGCCACTCCAGGGCCTGCTCGTCGCCGAGGCCGTCTCGCGCATCCAGAAGTACGAGGTCGAACCACTGCTCGGCACCCCCGTCGGCCAGATCGTCGGCCGCATGAACAGCGAACGCAGTGTCCAGGCCGTCTTCGACGACCTCACCCGCGGCTTCGAGCAGGCCGTCGACCGCATCAACCGCATCGCCGGAAGGAGCGGCCAGTGAGCACACAGGGCGAGAGCGCACGGGGTGAGACCACGCAGGGCGGGGTCGCGGCAGATGGAGCCGCCACGCCGGACGGGGCCACGGGGAGCGGGTCCGCCGCTGCACAGGGCGGGGCTACGGGGAGCGCGTCCGCCGCACAGGGCGTGAGCACACCCCCCGCCGGTTTCTGGGCCCAGGCCGCTCAGAACCCCGACCGTGAGGTCCTCGTCGCTCCCGACGGCGAGGTGTGGACCGCGGGCCGCCTGCACGCCGCCGCCAACCAGCTCGTCCACGGCCTGCGCGCCGCCGGACTCGAACGCGGCGACGCCTTCGCCGTCGTCCTGCCCAACGGCGTCGAGTTTTTCACGGCCCATCTGGCCGCCACCCAGGCCGGGTTCTACCTCGTCCCCGTCAACCACCACTTCGTCGCACCGGAGATCGCCTGGATCGTCGCCGACTCCGGCGCCAAGGTGCTCATCGCGCACGAGCGGTTCGCCGAGCCCGTCCGCCGGTCCGCCGACGAGGCCGGCCTCCCGGCCACCCACCGGTACGCGGTCGGCGCGATCGAGGGCTTCCGGCCGTACCCCGAACTCCTCGCAGGACAACCGGAGTCGGCGCCCGCGGACCGCACGCTCGGCTGGGTCATGAACTACACCTCGGGCACCACCGGCCGCCCCCGCGGCATCCGTCGCCCCCTGCCGGGCAAGCCGCCCGAGTCGGCGTACCTCGGCGGCTTCCTCGGCATCTTCGGCATCAGGCCGTTCGACGACAACGTGCATCTGGTCTGCTCGCCGCTCTACCACACGGCCGTCCTCCAGTTCGCGGGCGCCAGCCTGCACATCGGGCACCGCCTGGTCCTGATGGACAAGTGGACCCCGGAGGAGATGCTCCGCCTCATCGACCGCGAGAAGTGCACCCACACCCACATGGTCCCGACCCAGTTCCACCGCCTCCTAGCCCTCCCCGAGGACATCCGGGCGCGCTACGACGTCTCGTCCATGCGGCACGCCATCCACGGCGCCGCCCCGTGCCCCGACCATGTGAAGCGGGCCATGATCGAGTGGTGGGGCGACTGTGTGGAGGAGTACTACGCGGCCAGCGAGGGCGGTGGTGCCTTCGCGACCGCCGAGGACTGGCTGAAGAAGCCGGGCACGGTCGGAAAAGCCTGGCCGATCAGCGAACTCGCGGTCTTCGACGACGACGGCAACCGGCTCCCGCCCGGTGAACTCGGCACCGTCTACATGAAGATGAGCACGGGCGGCTTCGCCTACCACAAGGACGAGGCCAAGACGCAGAAGAACCGCATCGGCGACTTCTTCACCGTCGGCGACCTCGGCTTCCTCGACGAGGACGGTTACCTCTTCCTCCGCGACCGCAAGATCGACATGATCATCTCCGGCGGCGTCAACATCTACCCGGCCGAGATCGAGTCCGCGCTCCTCGCCCACCCCGCCGTCGCCGACGCCGCCGCCTTCGGCATCCCGCACGACGACTGGGGCGAGGAGGTCAAGGCCGTCGTCGAACCGTCCCCGGGGTACGAGCCGGGCCCGGACCTCGCCGCCGCCCTCCTCGACCACTGCGCCGAGCAACTCGCCGGCTACAAGCGGCCCAAGAGCATCGACTTCATCACCGAGATGCCCCGAGACCCCAACGGCAAGCTGTACAAGCGGCGGCTGCGGGAACCGTACTGGGAGGGGCATACGAGGCCCATGTGAGTGCCGCCCGCGCGGGCCCGGACCATGGGGGCCGGGCCCACCTCGGCCACCCGGCTTGACCCGCCCGGGCGCCGGCCCGAGGATCATGTGTCATGACGCCCGGACACGGCAGCACGGTTGACGGGGTACTGCGACGCAGTGCCCGGCGCACTCCCGCCCGCGTGGCGGTGGACTACGGCGAGCGCTCCTGGACGTACCAGGAACTCGACGACGCCGTCTCCGGGGCGGCGAGCGTGCTCCTCGACCAGGGCCTCGCACCGGGCGACCGGGTCGGCTCCTACGGCCACAACTCGGACGCCTATCTGATCGGCTTCCTCGCCTGCGCCCGCGCGGGCCTCGTGCACGTGCCGGTCAACCAGAACCTCACCGGCGACGACCTCGCGTACATCGTCGGCCAGTCCGGCAGCGCGCTCGTGCTCACCGACCCCGACCTCGCCGGTCAACTCCCCGACGGAGTACGGACGTTGCCGCTGCGGGACGCGGACGGCTCGCTGCTGGAGCGGCTGGCGTCCGCGCCGCCGTACGACGGTCCCGAGCCGCGCACCGAGGACCTGGTGCAGCTGCTCTACACCTCGGGCACGACCGCGCTGCCCAAGGGCGCGATGATGACCCACCGGGCCCTGGTGCACGAGTACTTGAGCGCGATCACCGCCCTGGACCTGAGCGCCGGGGACCGGCCCGTGCACGCGCTGCCGCTGTACCACTCGGCGCAGCTGCACGTGTTCCTGCTGCCGTATCTGGCGGTCGGCGCCACCAACCTCATCCTCGACGCGCCGGACGGCGACCGACTGTTGGACCTGATCGAGGCCGGGCGGGTGGACAGCCTGTTCGCGCCGCCCACCGTCTGGATCGGTCTGGCGAACCGCCCTGACTTCGAGACCCGCGACCTGAGCGGCCTGCGCAAGGCGTACTACGGGGCGTCGATCATGCCGGTGCCCGTCCTGGAGCGGCTGCGCGAACGCCTCCCCAAGCTGGCCTTCTACAACTGCTTCGGACAGAGCGAGATCGGCCCCCTGGCCACCGTCCTGGGCCCCGACGAGCACAAGGGCCGGCTGGACTCCTGCGGACGTCCGGTCCTCTTCGTGGACGCGCGCGTGGTCGACGAGGACGGCAAGGACGTACCCGACGGCACCCAGGGCGAAGTCGTCTACCGCTCACCGCAGTTGTGCGAGGGCTACTGGGACAAGCCCGAGGAGACCGCCGCGGCCTTCCGTGACGGCTGGTTCCACTCCGGCGACCTCGCGGTACGGGACGCGCACGGCTTCTTCACCGTCGTCGACCGGGTGAAGGACGTCATCAACTCCGGTGGCGTACTGGTCGCTTCACGCCAGGTCGAGGACGCGCTCTACACCCACGAGGGCGTCGCCGAGGTCGCCGTGATTGGCCTTCCCGACGACCGCTGGATCGAGGCGGTCACCGCGGTCGTCGTCCCGCGCGGCGAGGTCACCGAGGCCCAACTCATCGACCACGCCCGCGAGAAGCTCGCCCACTTCAAGGCACCGAAGCGGGTCGTGTTCGTGGACAGGCTGCCGCGGAACGCCAGCGGGAAGATCCTGAAGCGGGAGTTGCGGGAGCGGTTCGACGGCTGAGCCCTGCCTTGCGCCCGTGCCCGGTCGGCCGTGAGGATCTACCGTCATGCAGACCGTGACCGGCACCTTCACCACCACCGACGGCACCCAACTCGCTTACCACGTACGGGGTGCGGGCGAGCCGCTGGTCGTCCTGCCCGGAGGACCCATGCGGGCCTCCGCCTACCTCGGCGACCTGGGCGGGCTCACCGCGCACCGACGGCTGATCCTGCTGGATCTGCGGGGCACCGGTGACTCCGCGGTGCCGGCCGACGAGGAGACGTACCGCTGCGACCGACTGGTCGACGACGTCGAGGTGTTGCGCGCCCACATGGGCCTGGACCACATGGATCTGCTCGCGCACTCGGCGGGCGGCAGCCTCGCGATGCTGTACGCGGCCCGCCACCCCGAGCGGGTGACACGCCTGGCACTGATCACCGTCACCCCCTGGGCGCTGGGCATGCCGGCCACGGCCGAGGGACGGCTCGCCGCCGCCCGGCTGCGGAAGGGCGAACCGTGGTTCGAGCACGCGTTCCCGGCATTCGAGGCGTGGCTCGCGGGCACCGCCGACTTCGACCCCGTCTTCGAGCCCTTCTTCTACGGCCGTTGGGATGCCGTCGCCGAACAGAACTCCGCACTCGAAGACGAACAGACCAACGACGAAGCCGCCGAACGGTACTTCTCGGAGGGCGCCTTCGACCCACCGGTCCTCCGGGCCGCCCTCGGCCGGCTGCCCGCACCCGTGCTGGTTCTCGCGGGTGAACTCGACGGCGGTCCCCGACCCGAGCTCGCCCGTCGCAGCGCCGACGTCTTCAGGGACGCCACCTCGGTTGTGCAGCCAGGCTCCGGTCACTACCCGTGGCTGGACGATCCGGAGTGGTTCGTGCGCCATGTCGTCGCGTTTCTCGACGTGGACGGTGCGGTTCTGCCCTCGGCAGAGTAGGGGCGGGACCGGTGCCGCGGCGGTTACGTTCCCGACATGGACACCGAGACCCGTACCGTCAAGGCGAACGGCATCGACCTCGCCCTTCGCGCCCGGGGCCCCGAGGAGGCGCCGCCCGTCCTCCTGCTCCACTGCCGGGGCGCCGACGGCAGCGACTGGACGCGGATCGCCGAACGGCTCGCCACCGGACCCGACCCGCGCCGCGTGTACGCCCCCGACCTGCGCGGCCACGGAGGCAGCGACTGGCCCGGCACCGCGCCGGGAGCCACGGCCGACGTGTACGCGTACGAGGCGATGCGGGACGACATCCGCGCGCTCCTCACCGTCCTCTGCCTCGAACGGGCCGACGTCATCGGCCATTCGCTGGGCGGCATCGTCGCGTACCTGCTCGCGCAGGAGGCGCCCGAGGTCGTACGGCGACTGGTCCTGGAGGATGTGCCGGCGCCGATCCCCTTCGATCCGCCGAGGCCCCCCACCGAACGCCCCGAGGGGCAACTGCCGTTCGACTGGGCCATGATCGAGGCCGCCGACGTCCAGGCGAACCTCCCCGACCCCACGTGGTGGGACCACATGGGGCGGATCACCATGCCCACGCTGGTGATCGCGGGCGGTCCCTCCAGCGGGGTTCCTCAGGACCGGGTCGTCACGCTCGCCGAACGGATCCCCGACGCCCGCCTGGTGACCATCGACGCCGGACACCTCGTGCACGAGAACCGGCCGGAGGAGTTCCTGGCGGCGGTGGAGCCGTTCCTCGCGGGGCGGAGCGGGGAGCCGGGCGACGACCGGACGGCGACCGTCACTTCGCGAACGTCGTCATGAAGCGGTCCCGGAACTTGTCCATGCTCAACACCGGTGCGTTGTCCGCCGGCTTGAGCCCGTCCGTCCAGTTCCAGCTGGAGATCTTGTCCAGCACCTTCGGGTCGTGCGCGACGATCGTGATCGGCACGTCCCGGTCGGAGGTGCCTCCGGTGACCGTCGGGACGGGCTGGTGGTCGCCGAGGAAGACGAGGACGGTGTTCTTGTTGCCGTAGCGCTGCATCCACTGGGTCAGGCTGTCCACGGAGTACTGGATGGCCTTGCGGTACTCGGTGCGCACGCGCTTGGCGCTCTTCCAGACCTCCGTCGGGTTGGTGCCCTCCTTCTTGATCTGGTTGAAGATCGTGCCGTCCCCGAGCTGGTTCCAGGGGATGGTGTGGGCGATGGGCGACCAAGGGTTGTGGCTGGAGGCGAGGATGATCTCCGCCATGATCGGGTCGCGGTTCTTCTTGCCGTACTCCAGATCCTCGAAGGACTGCAGGCTGAACTGGTCCGGCACCGGCGTCCAGCTGAAGTACGGGCCGTGGTAGCCGAGGTGCGTGGAGTCGTAGATGTTGTCGAGACCGAAGTACTTGCCCTCGGGCCAGGCCTTGCGCACACCGGGGACGATGCCGACCGTGCGCCAGGCACCGGTCTTCTGGAAGTAACTGGTCAGGGTCGCGCGGGTGCTGGTGGTCACGGTCCGGTACCGCTGCTGGTTCTTGACCCACAGGCCGGACAGGAACGTCGAGTGGGCGAGCCAGCTGCCGGCGCCCGTGACGGGTGACCTGAGCCAGCCGCTGCGCGAGGCGAAGCCGGCCGCCTTGAGCCGGGCGTCGCCCGCCTTCAGCGTCGCGTCCATCTCCGGCGCCATCGTCGGATCGTCGATCGCGACCCGGCCGTAGCTCTCGATGAAGGTGAACAGCACGTCCTTGCCGCGCAGGCCGGTCAGCAGCTGGTTGGGCGGGGTCTTGGCGAAGGCGTCGACGTTGAGCTGCTTCTTGAAGACGTCGGCGTCCCCCAGACCCTCGCGGACGTACTGCACCCGGTTGGCGAGGAACGTGCTGTAGCCCTTCGTGGCGAGCGTGACGCCGCCCACCTGGAAGCTCAGCGTGAAGCACATGATCCACACAACGCCGAGGACGAGTGTGGTGCGTACCGCCATGGGCCGGTGCCTGGCCATCACGTCCGACAGCCGCACCATCGCCAGCGCGCTCCCCGCCAGCACGGCGATCAGCGCCAGGATCACCCCGACGATCGCGAGGACCTCGCCCGAGCGGCCGACCGAGTCCTTCAGGAAGTCCGCCGCGTCGCTCAGCAGGACCCAGTCGAAGACCAGGTCGAACGGCCGGGCCAGGGTCTGGTAGAAGCCCATGTCGAGGCACTTCAGGACGGTGGACAGCCCGACGAACGCCCCCAGCACGACGGCCACGATCCGCCGTGCCTTCGCGGGCAGTACGAGCAGGACGATCGCGAGCACGATCGCCTCGACCGGGAAGCGGAAGAACGACTGGGGAGTGATCCGGTCGAGTCGGTCGGGCACGAGCAGCGCGACGAACAACAGGACACCGGCCAGTACGGTCGTGCCCACCCCTACGGCGCCTGCGGTACGGGGGTACCGAGTCCGCCAGCCGAACCAACCGGCGCGGCGCGGGAGTTGGGACGACCGCTCGGCGGAGTCGGCCGCGGATTCCGCCTCGGAGGCCGTAGGCTCCACTGGCTCAGAGGACTCAGAGGACTCAGAGGACTCAGAGGACTCAGAGGACTCCGTCGGCTCAGAGAGCTCGTCGGGCGCGGCGGATTCCGCGGGGCCCGTGGACTCGGCGGCCGTCTCGGGCGCGTCGACCTGTTCGAGTTGCCCGGACGTGTCCGCCGAGTCGTGTGGCTCGGGTGGGTCCTGTGGTTCGGACGGTGCGGCGGCCTCCGTCGCCGCTGTCGAGTCGGTCTCCCCGCTGGCTTTCTGCTGCGCCAATGGGTGAGAGCGAGTGAAGAGCGGCACCCGAACGTCCTTCCGTGCTGAGCCCGGTGATGGCATGACGCACCTGGCCCGGGCCACCAGATCCGTCACCAAAAGTACGGTGGCACGCTACCGCCAGTTCAATACGGCCTGCGTGTTGACCCACTGTTGACTCACTGATCTGCGGAGACGGCCACCTCCCGCGCCCACCGGTAGTCCGCCTTGCCACTCGGTGACCGCTGGATCGTCTCCGCGATCACCAACTGCCGGGGGATCTTGTACCCGGCGAGCTGGGAACGGCAGTGCGTCTGGATGTCGTCCAGCGACGGCCGTACCGCACCCGCGCGCAACTCGACGACGGCGGCCACATGATTGCCCCACTTCGCGTCCGGCACCCCGGCCACCAGAGCGTCGTAGACATCCGGATGCGACTTGAGCGCCTGCTCGACCTCCTCCGGATACACCTTCTCCCCACCGGTGTTGATGCACTGCGAACCACGGCCGAGCACCGTGACGACGCCCTCCTCGTCCACGGTCGCCATGTCGCCGAGCAGGACCCACCGCCGTCCGTCCTTCTCGAAGAAGGTCTCGGCGGTCTTCCGCTCGTCGTTGTAGTAGCCGAGCGGCACATGGCCGCACTGCGCGACCCGGCCGATCTCGCCGACGGCGACCGGCTCGTGCGTGGCCGGATCGACCACCTGGGTACGGGAGTTGACCCGGATACGGAAGGACTGCCCGGCCCCGGAGTCGGCCGTCGCCGTGCCGTTGAAGCCGGACTCGGACGAACCGTAGTTGTTCAGCAGCATCGTGTTCGGGAGCAGCTCCTGGAACTGCCGGCGCACCGTCTCCGACATGATCGCGCCCGACGACGAGACACTGAACACCGACGAGCAGTCCGTGCCCTTCATCGGCCCGTTGAGGGCGTCGATCAGCGGCCGCAGCATCGCGTCGCCGACCAGGGAGATGCTGGTGACCTTCTCCTTCTCGATGGTCCGCAGCACCTCCTCCGGCACGAACTTGCGGTGGATCACGATGCGTTGGCCGAAGTTGAAGCCGATGAACGCGGTGAGGGTGGAGGTGCCGTGCATCAGCGGAGGAGTGGGGAAGAACGTGATCCCCGCCCCGCGGGCCGCCACCCGCTCGGCCAACTCCTCGGGTGTCTTCACGGGTTCGCCGGTCGGCGCGCCACCGCCGAGCCCCGAGAAGAACAGGTCCTCCTGGCGCCACATCACGCCCTTGGGCATGCCGGTCGTGCCGCCGGTGTAGATGATGAACTGGTCGTCCCCCGAACGGTCCGGGAATCCCCGCCCGGAGGACCCGGTGGCCTCCGCGTCCGTGAAGGCCACGGCGGGTACCTCCGGAGCGTCTTGGGCCGGTGCCCCCACCCGGACCAGGTGCCGAAGCTTCTCCGCGCGTGGCAGCGCGGCCGCCACCCGCTCGGTGAACTCCGTGTCGAAGACCAGCGCGACGAGATCGGCGTCCCGGTAGAGGTACACCAACTCCTCTTCGACATACCGGTAGTTGACGTTGACCGGCACGACCCGCGCCTTCAGGCAGCCCAGCACCGTCTGCAAGTACTCGACGCCGTTGTAGAGATGGAGCCCCAGGTGCTCACCCGGGCGTATCCCGGCATCGATCAGATGGTGGGCGATGCGGTTCGCCGCCGCGTCCAACTCCGCGTAGGTCAGGCGGCGTTCCGCGCCCGAGCCCGGGTGGTCGATGTACACGAGCGCCTCGCGGTCCGGGACCACGTCGACGACCGACTCGAACAGGTCGGCAATGTTGTACTCCACCACTCCTCCTGACGTCGGTTCGCCGGTCATCAGAGCAAAGGGCGCGGCAACTGTGAAGGGTCCGCGCAGAAGAAATCTGACTGAGTGTCAGAAACCTCTTGTACTGGCAGGGCGCCTCCTGCAACCTGTTCTCGTTCCGGAGGCGGTACGGCGACGGGAGGACGGCAATGAGCGGTACGGAACACCTGACCGTGCGGCGCGAAGGCGCCACACTGGTGCTCACGCTCAACAGGCCCGAGGCCAAGAACGCGCTCTCGCTGCCGATGCTGGTCGGGCTCTACGACGGGTGGATCGAGGCCGACGCGGACGACGGGATCCGGTCGATCGTGCTGACCGGGGCGGGCGGTGCGTTCTGCGCGGGCATGGACCTCAAGGCCCTTGCCGGAAAAGGCATGGAGGGTCAGCAGTACCGCGAGCGGCTCACCGCCGATCCTGATCTGCACTGGAAGGCGATGCTGCGGCATCACCGGCCCCGCAAGCCGGTGATCGCTGCGGTCGAGGGGTACTGCGTGGCCGGCGGTACGGAGATTCTTCAGGGCACGGACATCC
The DNA here is from genome assembly GCF_053598575.1 of Streptomyces sp. NPDC001100. Classification (NCBI taxonomy): domain Bacteria; kingdom Bacillati; phylum Actinomycetota; class Actinomycetes; order Kitasatosporales; family Streptomycetaceae; genus Streptomyces; species Streptomyces sp. NPDC001100. Next base: position 68,633 of record NZ_JBSFKO010000011.1, on the reverse strand, counting down.
GGGTGGCTGGTGAGTCCGCGACCTTCGGGCTCTTCGAGGTCAAGCGCGGGCTCTTCCCGATCGGGGGCTCAACTGTCCGTCTCCAGCGGCAGATTCCGCGCACCCATGCTCTGGAGATGCTGCTCACCGGGCGGCCGTACAGCGCGCGGGAGGCGGCGGATGTCGGTCTGGTCGGTCACGTCGTCCCCGACGGGACGGCTCTCGCCAAGGCGTTGGAGATCGCCGAACTCGTCAATGCATGCGGGCCGTTGGCGGTCGAGGCGGTCAAGGCGTCGGTGTACGAGACCGCGGAGCTGACCGAGACGGAGGGCCTCGCGGCCGAACTCAAGCGCGGGTGGCCGATCTTCGACACCGCCGATGCGAAGGAGGGGGCGCGTGCCTTTGCGGAGAAGAGGCCGCCTGTTTACAAGCGGGCGTAGTGCTCCATCAGGAGGCCGGTTCGTATCTGCGGGTTCGTTGTGGCCGGTCGCGCCCACGCGGCGGAGCCGCTCATACGACACAGCCCCGCGCCCCTGAGTGGGGAAGCGTGGCCCGAGCTTTTCAGTCATAGGAGATGCTGTGCCCGAAATACTCAAAGCGCCTCTGGTCCTTGAATTTCCGTTCACCCGATCCCTCGGGCCCGTCCAGAGTGCGTTTCTCACCGGGCTGCGTGAACGCGTCGTCCTCGGTGTGAAGACCGGCGACGGACGTACCCTCGTGCCTCCCGTCGAGTACGACCCCGTCACCGCCGAGGAGATCCGCGACCTGGTCGAGGTCGCATCCACCGGCACGGTCACCACCTGGGCCTGGAACCACGAACCCCGGCGCGGTCAGCCCCTCGACACACCCTTCGCCTGGGTTCTGGTCCGGCTCGACGGAGCCGACACCGCCCTCCTGCACGCCCTCGACGCCCCCGGCCCCGAGGCCGTGCGCACCGGAATGCGCGTCCGCGTCCGCTGGGCCGGGGAACGTACCGGCGCCATCACGGACATCGCCTGCTTCGAGCCGTACGACGGCGACGACTCACCCCAATCCACCGGCCACAGCGGCGAGTTCGAGAACATGGTCACCGGCATCGTGGCCCCCGCCCGTCTCGACTACGTCTACTCGCCCGGCCGCGCCCAGACCGACTACATCCACGCGCTCTCCGAGCGGCGCACCGTCGGTGAACGCTGCCCCTCCTGCCGCAAGGTGTACGTCCCGCCGAGGGGTGCGTGTCCCACCTGTGGTGTCGCCACGGCGGAACACGTCGAAGTGGGGCCGCGCGGCACCGTCACCACGTTCTGCATCGTCAACATCAAGGCGAAGAACCTCGACATCGAGGTGCCGTACGTCTACGCGCACATCGCCCTCGACGGAGCCGACCTCGCGCTGCACGGGCGGATCGGCGGCATCCCCTACGACCAGGTGCGCATGGGGCTGCGTGTCGAGGCGGTGTGGAGCGAGGGCGGTCGCTATCCGGACCACTACCGGCCGACCGGCGAGCCCGACGCCGACTACGACGCCTACAAGGAGCTGCTGTGATGCATGGAGCTGCCGCGATGCGTGAGATCGCCGTCGTCGCCTTCGCGCAGACCGACCACCGGCGCACCACCGACGAGCTCTCCGAGGTGGAGATGCTCATGCCGGTCCTGCACGGCGTACTCGAACAGACCGGCCTCAAGACCGCGGACATCGACTTCACCTGCTCCGGCTCCAGCGACTACCTCGCCGGCCGGGCCTTCTCCTTCACCCTCGCCCTCGACGGCGTCGGCGCCTGGCCGCCGATCTCCGAGTCGCACGTCGAGATGGACGGCGCCTGGGCGCTCTACGAGGCCTGGACCAAACTCCTGACCGGCGACGCCGACACCGCGCTCGTCTACTCGTACGGCAAGTCGTCCCCCGGCTCCGTACGCGACGTCCTGACCCGGCAGCTCGACCCGTACTACGTCGCCCCGCTGTGGCCCGACTCCGTCGCGCTGGCCGCCCTCCAGGCGCAGGCCCTCATCGACGCCGGTGACACCGACGAACCCGCGCTCGCCGCCGTCGCGGCCCGCAGCCGGACCGATGCGAGCGCCAACTCCCATGCTCAGGTGCGGGGTTCGGTGCCACAGGGCGACTACGTGGTACGGCCGCTGCGTACCGGTGACTGTCCGCCGATCGGCGACGGAGCCGCCGCCGTGATCCTCGCGGCCGGGGACCGGGCCCGCGAACTGTGCGAACGGCCCGCCTGGATCAGGGGCATCGACCACCGCATCGAGGCACACGGTCTGGGTGTGCGGGAGTTGACCGACTCGCCGTCCACGCGGCTGGCCGCCGAGAGGGCGGGGGCTTTTGAACGGCCGGTGGACACCGCTGAGTTGCACGCGCCGTTCACCGCGCAGGAGGTCGTGCTGCGCAAGGCGCTGCGCCTCGGCGACGACGTGCGCGTCAACCCGTCCGGAGGAGCCCTCGCCGCGAACCCGGTCATGGCCGCCGGACTGATCCGCATCGGCGAGGCCGCCGCCCGCATCCACCGGGGCGAGTCCGACCGGGCCCTCGCCCACGCCACCTCCGGCCCCTGTCTGCAACAGAACCTGGTCGCCGTACTCGAAGGGGATCCGCGATGAGCAAGGAGCCCGTGGCCGTCGTAGGGATCGGCCAGACCAAGCATGTCGCCGCGCGCCGGGACGTGTCGATCGCCGGGCTGGTGCGGGAGGCGGCCCGACGGGCCCTGGACGACGCCGAGTTGACGTGGGCCGACATCGACGCCGTCGTCATCGGGAAGGCGCCGGACTTCTTCGAGGGCGTCATGATGCCCGAGCTGTACCTCGCCGACGCGCTGGGCGCCGTGGGCAAGCCCATGCTGCGGGTGCACACCGCCGGGTCGGTGGGCGGGTCGACCGCGCTGGTCGCCGCGAATCTCGTCGCGGCCCGCGTGCACGGCACCGTCCTCACCCTCGCCTTCGAGAAGCAGTCCGAGTCGAACGCCATGTGGGGACTGTCCCTGCCGATCCCCTTCCAGCAGCCGCTGCTGGCGGGCGCGGGCGGCTTCTTCGCCCCGCATGTGCGCGCCTATATGCGGCGCACCGGAGCGCCCGACACGGTCGGCTCCCTGGTGGCGTACAAGGACCGGCGCAACGCGCTGAAGAACCCGTACGCCCATCTCCACGAGCACGACATCACCCTGGAGAAGGTCCAGGCCTCGCCGATGCTGTGGGACCCGATCCGCTACTCGGAGACCTGCCCCTCCTCGGACGGCGCCTGCGCGATGGTCCTCACCGACCGGGCGGGTGCGGCCCGGGCGCCACGTCCGGCGGCCTGGATGCACGGTGGCGCCATGCGCAGCGAGCCCACACTGTTCGCCGGCAAGGACTGTGTGTCGCCGCAGGCCGGCAAGGACTGCGCGGCCGACGTGTACCGGCAGGCGGGGATCGCCGACCCGCGCCGGGACATCGACGCCGTCGAGATGTATGTGCCGTTCTCGTGGTACGAGCCCATGTGGCTGGAGAACCTCGGATTCGCCGACGAGGGCGAGGGCTGGAAACTCACCGAGTCGGGGGTGACCGAGCTGGACGGCGACCTTCCCGTGAACATGTCAGGAGGGGTGCTCTCGACCAATCCGATCGGCGCCTCCGGCATGATCCGCTTCGCGGAGGCCGCCCTCCAGGTGCGCGGCCAGGCCGGAGAACACCAGGTGGAAGGGGCCCGACGGGTTCTCGGACACGCCTACGGCGGCGGATCCCAGTTCTTCTCGATGTGGCTCGTGGGCAGCGAACCCCCCGCCTCCTGAAAGGTCCCCCTCACGTGGCCTGTTGGCATCAGAAACCGATCGCTAGGCTGGCCGCGGACGACGAACCGGGAGGAGCACGGACGTGGCCGAGAGCACCATCCAGCAGCACCCGCTTGCGGGCTGGGACAAGCCGGAGCTGGACCTCAGTGACGCCGAGTGGCATTCAGGGAGCCGTGGACTGGGGGATGTCCAGATCGCCTTTGTCGAGGGATTCATCGCGATGCGCAACAGTGGCCGCCCGGAAAGCCCTTCCTTGATCTTCACGCCCGCGGAATGGGGCGCGTTCGTGTCGGGGGCGCGGGAAGGGGAGTTCGACCTGACCTGAAGGGCGTTTCACCTGACCTGGAGGGTGTCCCACCTGTTTTTCCGGACACGCGACCTTGAGTGCCCTTCCGGAGCCGGCGGCTGAGCCAGGCTGGCCCCGGAGGGGAAGGTCCCGTTACTCCGGAGGTCAGGAACCCCATGAGCACCCCCAAGAGCACCCTGCCGGTCATCGCGGCGGTCGACGGTTCGGACGACAGCCTGCGCGCCCTGGACTGGGCCCTCGGTGCCGCGCGTGGACGCGGGGCGCCCCTGCGGGTCGTCCATGTGTGGCAGAACGCGGCCGCCTGGACACCGCCGGGCGTCCCGGTCGCCGGACCGCCCGGCACGGACGAGGACGAGGTGCTCGACCAGGTCCGTGCCCACCTCGACGGGCGCCCCGACCGGCCGGTCACGGAGTACCTCGGGCTGCAGGGCGCACCGGGTGCCGTACTGCCCGAACTCGGCGCCGGCGCACAGTTGTTGGTGCTCGGCTCCCGTGGCCGCGGCGGCTTCGCCAGCCTGCTGCTCGGCTCCAACGGCATGGCAGCAGCCCGCGACGCCGGCTGCCCCGTCGTCGTGGTGCCCCGGCCCGGACGCGAGGTCCACGACGCGCCACCGGCCGAGCCCGGACCCCGGGTGGTCGTCGGCCTGCACGTGGACAGCCCCGACGGCACCACCCTCGCCTTCGCCTTCGCCGAGGCCGCCCTGCGCGAAGCCCGTCTCCAGGTCGTCGCCGCCTACCCGTGGCCGCCGCAGACCTGGGCGTCCACCGGTGAACTCGTCCCGCCGGTCATCGACCAGGACGCCATCGAGAACGAGACCCGCGTCCTCACCGAGTCCCTCCTCGCCCCGCACCGCAAGGACCACCCGGACGTCCTCGTCGAACCGTACGTCGCACCGGGCGACGCGGCCGGTCACCTCGTCGCCGCCTCCAAGGACGCGGATCTCGTCGTCGTGGGCCGTCATCGCCGCCGCCTGCTGTCCCCGGCACGGCTGCTCGGCTCGGTCACCCAGGCGGTCCTGCTGCACGCGGCGAGCCCGGTCGCGGTGGTGCCGCCGCAGGCCTTGGAGGAGTGAGATCGCTCCGGAC
>NZ_JBSFKO010000011.1:8310-63414 GCF_053598575.1 Streptomyces sp. NPDC001100 | reverse complement strand
GGACCGCGCCCCCGGGAAAACCGGACCGCGCCCCCGGGAAAACCGGACCGCGCCCCCGGGAAAACCGGACCGCGCCCCCGAGGAAACTGGCCAGTACGCCTTTGTCGACTAACAGGCCACCGCACCCTCGGAAAGCGTACGCTGAGGTCCCTGTAGCTCACGGTATGCGTTCGCTCCCCGCGCGGACGCACCCGCCGTGGCAGGGGGTATGGGATGGGACAGCGGAGTGCGCGCGGCAACAGGACGCTCTTCGAACGGGAGGGTGAACTCCTCGCCGTGGACGACGCGTTGGGCGAGCTCACCGGCCTGCGCACGGACGGCGCCGAGCCGGGACACCGGCCCCGTGGCGCCCTGCTCGCCTTCGCGGGACGGGCCGGCATCGGCAAGACGACCCTCCTCACCGAGGTGCGCCGCCGCGCCGCCGCACAGGGCTGCACCGTGCTGTCCGCGCGAGGCGGCGACCAGGAACAGCGCGTCGCCTTCCATGTCGCCCGCCAGCTGCTGCAACCGCAGTTCGCCGGTTCCGCGGACGCCGATCTCCGTACCGCGCTGGGGAGTTGGTACGACATCGTCGGCCCGGCCCTCGGCCTGTGCGCCCCCACCGCAGGCTCCCCGCCCGACCAGCAGGGCCTGCGCGACGGCCTCGACTGGGTGCTCACCCACCTCGCGGTGAAACGCGCCCCGATGGTGCTCGTCCTCGACGACGCGCACTGGGCCGACCCCGAATCCCTGGGCTGGCTGGCCGCGTTCGCGCCCCGCGCCGAACAACTCCCGCTGCTGGTCGTCGTCGCCTACCGCCCAGACGAACTCCCCGCCCACGCAGAGTCGTTCAGGGGACTGCCCGGCCGGGCCGGCGGCCGTCCCCTCGACCTCGAACCGCTCAGCGTCGACGCCGTCGCCGGCCTGGTGCGCGAGTCGCTGGGCGAGCACGCCGACGACGCGTTCTGCCGGGAGTGCTGGGCGGTCACCGCCGGGAACCCGTTCGAGACCGTGGAACTCACCGCCAAGATCCACGACCGCGGCCTGCCCCCCACCGAGTCGGGCGCCTATCTGCTGCGGGATCTCGCCGCCGCCGTCAAGGGCAGCGGCCTCCTCACCCGCCTCGAACGCCTCGGCACCTCGACCGTCCGCTTCGCCTGGGCCTGCGCGGTCCTCGGCACCGAGACCCGCCCGGCGCTCGCCGCCGCCGTCGCCGGACTCGGCCACGAGGAAGCCGCCGACGCCGCCGAGGCGCTGCGCGGCGCCCGCATCCTCACCAGTACGCCGACCGCCGCGGGCACCCTCGAATTCGTCCACCCGCTCATCGCCACCGCCGTCTACCGGGCCATCCCCTCCGGCGTCCGCGTGGCCCTGCACGGCCAGGCCGCCTGGTGCGTCATCAACGACGGCCAGGGCCCCTCCGCCGCCGCCCGCCACCTCATGGAGACCCACCCCGACGGCGACAACTGGGTGGTCCAGCAACTCCGCGCCGCAGCGGGCGAAACCCTGCGCGCCGGCGCCCCCGACACGGCCCGCAGCTACCTCGCCCGCGCCCTGCGCGAACCCCCGCCCTTCGACGACCGGGCCGCCGTCCTCTACGAACTGGGCAGCGCCTCCCTGCTCACCGAACCGGCGACCACCGTCAACCATCTCCGGGCCGCCCTCGAAGAACCGATCAGCGACGCGGGCCTGCGGCAGAACATCGTCTACCGCCTCTCCCAGGTCCTCGCGCACAGCGACCGCCTCGCCGAGGCCTCCGACACCCTCGCCCGCGAGATCCGCGTCACCGACGACGCCCGGGTCAAACTCCGCATGCTCTCCGAGCAGTTCATGTGGGACGCCTTCCGCGCCGACGAACCCGACCACCCCTCGCGCTCCCGCCGCCTGACCAAACTCGCCGACCGCCTCAAGGGCCGCGACCTCACCGAGCGGTACATCATCGGCCTGCGCACCTGGGACGCAGTCCTCCGTGGTGAACCCGCACATGTGGCCCTCCACCACGCCGAGCGCGCTCTGGACGGCGGCCTCGGCTGGGCGGAGGCCGACCGCGGCTTCGAAGTACCGGTGCTGGTCGCGCTCGCCCACATGTACTGCGACCGGCCGGGCCGCGCGGAGGAACTCTTCGCCACCGGCATCGCCGACTTCGAGCAACAGGGCTGGCGCGGCGCCCACCTGGCCTTCGGCTACACCCTCCTCGGCTACCTCCGCTACCGGCGCGGTCGGCTCGCCGAGGCCGAGGACTTCGCCCGCGCGGGCCTCCGGCTCGCCGAGCGGGTCGGCCCCGGCACCCCCGTCTACTGGTACGGCACCGGCATCCTCATCGAGGTCCTGCTCGCCCGCGGCCGGGTCGCGGAGGCCGCCCAGCTCGCCGAGGACCACGACTTCGCGGAACCCTTCCCCGCGGCCGTCGTCTTCCCCGACGCCCAGACCGTGTACGGCGAGCTGCTGCTGGCCCGCGGCCTCACCAAGGAAGCGGCCGAGGAACTGTCCGCCGCCGGCCGCCGCCTCGACCCGCGCGGCATCCGCAACCCCGCCTGGTGCCCCTGGCAGCTCCACCTCGCCCGCGCCGAACGCCACGAGACCCCCGAGCGCGCCGTCGCCACCGCCCACGAAGCGGTCGCCCGCGCCCGCCAGTTCGGCACCCCGTCCGCCATCGGCCAGGCCCTGCGCGTCGCCGCCGAGGTCTCCTCCGGCTCGGACCGCGCCAAGCTCCTGGAGGAGTCCGTCTCCCACCTCGAACGCTCCCCGGCCGCCTACGAGTTGGCGTGCGCACTGGTCGCCCTCGGCACCGAACTCCGCCGCACCGGCCGCTCCAGGGAAGCCGCCGACTACCTCTACCGAGGCCTCGACACCGCCGTCCAGTGCGGCGCCGACGGCCTCGCCGACACCACCCGAGCCGAACTCGCCGCCGCCGGCCTGCGCCCCCGCCGCCTCCACAGCACCGAGACGGACACCCTCACCACCGACGAACGCACAGCGGCAACCCTGGCCGCGCACGGCAGCACCGACCACGAGATCGCCGTAGAACTGGACACGGACGAACAGTCGGCGGTACGCCTGCTCTCAGCGGCCTACCAAAAACTGGGCACAGACAGGACAGGCCTGGAAACGGCACTGATCAAACCAACGGAAGGCCGAACCCCCTAGGGGCGCGGGGAACGGCGCGACAAGCCACGACGAGCCCGCACCCGACAAGGAACCGGCACCAAACCACGTGCCCATCGCCGAACGGCACCCCGTACCATGTCTCCATGTCGTTCCTCCGCCGCCGCAGCGCCACCCCCGCCGGCCCCGAATTCGATGTGCTGGCCATGGACCCGGGCGACTGGCCCGGCAACCTCGGCGCCGGTCTGCTGCCCGCCCCCGACGGCACCTGCCAGGGCGTGTTCCTGCGGTACGACCTGTTCGGCGGCCGGGGCCCCGCGATGGTCATCGGCAACCTCCCCGAGGGCTCTCCGGCCCGTGACGTCGCCGAGGACGAGGTCCCCTTCGAGGTCGCGCAGCTGCTGCTCGCGCTGGAGAACGACGAGGAGGTGACCGTCGTGGACACCGAGGACATGCCGGTGATGCAGGGCGACAACCTGCTGATCGTGCGCCGCCTCAAGCTCTCCGAGAGCCGGATCTCCTGCGTCCAGTTCGACCGCAGCGACAACGTGCTGGTCACCATCGCCGCCTGGGACCGCCCCATCACGGACGACCTCTACGCCCTGCTGAAGCCGCTCCCGGCGGAACTGTTCCAGCAGGGCTGAGGCCCGGCTACCGGCCCGACCGCTCCAGCGTCACATCGGCGGCCCGGACGAACTCGACCCGGTGGCCGTACTGGATCTCGTAGTAGAGATCGTTTCCTACGACGACCTTGTGCGAGTCGGTGGTGAAGGTGACCGCGTAGTAGTACTCGCCGGGCACCTTGCCGCCGACCACGTACTTCTGGCCCTTGGGCAGGGTGTACGGCAGCGGGGACACCGCCTGGACGGGCACTCCCGTCGGATAGGCCGAGGCCTCCGGGTAGGCGCGGCCGTACACGGGGACGCTGTCCAGACCGTCCTTCGGCGTGATCACCCAGCCGGCCGCCCCGACCGCCGTCGGATGCTTCTTCGGGTTCTTGAACCAGGCCTCCTGGCCCAGGTACCAGATCGCGGTCCAGTCGCCGGAACGATCCGCCACCGCGTACTGCTGTCCGGTGGACACCCGCGAGGAGAGGTCGTTGACGCCGGTCGTCGGAGTCGTCCCGAGGCCGATGTCCTTGATCAGCGGGTAGGTCTCGCCGGGCCCGGAGTACAGCCGCACCTCGCTGGAACCGTGCACCGCGCACGGCTGGCCGGCGGTGACGCAGCCCGTGTACACCGGCTGGTTGGCGGTGTAGTCGGGACGGATCGTCACCATGCCGCCGCTCTTCTTGCCGGTCTGCTCGAAGGGGTGGCCCAGCAGGGCGAAGTAGTGCGCCCAGTCCCAGTACGGGCCCGGGTCCGTGTGCATCCCGGGGACGGTGGAGGTGGTCGGCCCGGGCACGTTGTCGTGGCCGAGGATGTGCTGCCGGTCCAGCGGGATGCCGTACTTCTTCGTCAGGTACTTCACCAGCCGGGCCGACGAGCGGTACATCGCCTCCGTGTACCAGGCGTCCGGCGCGGCGAGGAAGCCCTCGTGCTCGATGCCGATCGACTTGGCGTTGATGTACCAGTTGCCCGCGTGCCAGGCCACGTCCTTGGCCTTCACATGCTGGGCGATCAGACCGTCACTGGAGCGGATCGTGTAGTTCCACGACACATAGGTGGGGTCCTGGACCAGGTTCAGGACACCCTCCCACTGGCCTTCCGTGTCATGGACGACGATGTACTTGATGCTCTGCGACGCGGGCCGGTCGCCCAGGTCGTGGTTGCCGTAGTCGTTGTCCCCGAACTGGGCGTACGGCGCCGGGATCCACTCGCAGGACACCTTCTTCGGGCACTCCGTGCCGTCGGCGGAGACCGTGCGCAGTCCGGATTCCGCCAACTGTGCGGTGTCGGGGGCGAGTTCGGGCTGCGCGGCCAGAGCGACCCGCTGCCCGGCGTCCGTGGTGCGCTGCTCGCCGGTGTGGATGACGTCGTAGACATCGTTGGCATAGGCGGCGGCCGTCGCGGTGTCGTCGGCGCCGGAGAAGCGCGCGATCGCGCCGTACCACTCGGCGGGGTCCGCGCTCAGCGGCTCGCCCAGGCCCTTCTGCGCGTCGGCGAGCAGCGCGGCGCCGCCCGCCACATTCGCGACCTCGTCGCTACGGAGGTCGGCGGCCGGAAGTCCGGTCAGCTCGGCCGCCTTCGTCAACGTCCGCAGCCGGGCCGGGAGTTGGGAGTTCGCCGGGAGCTGCGCGGTGGGGTGCAGGGCCGCGCGGGCGCTGTCACCGCGCGGGTCCTCGGTGCCTTCGCTCAGGTGCTCCGTCGTGGCGATCGCGGTGCGTGCGTCCGTGAGGTGCATCGGGCCGTAGCCGCCGGTCACGCTCGGTGCTCCGCCGTGCGTGTCCCAGCGGGACTGGAGGTAGGAGACGGCCAGCAGCACGGTCTGAGGCACGTGGTACTCGGCGGACGCCGAGGCGAACGCCCGCTGGAGGGTGGAGGCTGCGGAGCCGGTGGTGTTCTCGGCGGGGGCCGCGCCCAGCAGGGGCAGCAGCAGGGCGGCGCCGGCGAGCGCGCCTGCGGTTCTGCGCGCGCGTCTGTGCCCGGGAGCGCGGGTGGGGTCGGTCGGGGATCCTCGCAATGCAGCCTCCTGGGACGGTGGGGGTGTGACGATCCGTTCGGGGCCGGGCGTGCGTCAGTGGTACCGGCTGGCCGACGATCCGTCAATCATGCCCAGAGGGAGGCGATTTCCCTTGTCAACAGGGGATGGGAGGAGTTTCGTGGCGGAGGCTTTCGGGCCTGCGGGGCGTCAGTGGACTACACCAATGGGCGAGTCGTGCGCGGGGGACGCACAGGTGGCCGAGACACACGAGGGTCCGCGGTGCGCCGCTGAAGGGCGCACTGCGGACCCCGTCCCCGTCAGCGAGTGCCGACCGCCGCACGCACGGCCCGTCGGGCCAACTGGCAGTCGTCGTGCAGCCGCCTCAGCAGCAGCCGTTGTTCCTCGCCGGACGGCGCAGCACCCGGGTGGGCTGCTCCCGGTGCCGCCGGGGTCGTGTCGTGCATCGAACGCTGCACGGCCATCTCGTAGGTGCGGATCTCCCGGGTCAGCACCAGCATCAGGTTCACCAGGAAGGCGTCACGCGACGCCGGTCCCGCCGACTGCGCGATCTGGCTGATCTGCCGCCGGGCCACCGGAGCGTCCCCGAGGACCGCCCACAGCGTGGCGAGGTCGTAGCCCGGCAGGTACCAGCCCGCGTGCTCCCAGTCCACCAGCACTGGACCGGCCGGTGAGAGGAGGATGTTGGACAGCAGGGCGTCGCCGTGGCAGAACTGGCCCATGCCCCCGCGGCCCGCCGAGTGCGCGATGCCGTGCAGCAGCTTCTGCAGGTCTCCCATGTCCCGGTCGGTGAGCAGCCCCAGCTCGTGATAGCGGGAGATCCGGGCCGCGTAGTCCAGCGGGGCGTCGAAGGTGCCCGCCGGCGGCCGCCAGGCGTTGAGCCGGCAGATCGCGCCGAGCGCCGCCCTGATGTCCGCCCGCGGCGGGGCCTCCGCCGGGTGCCGGTGCAGCGCCGCCACCCGGCCCGGCATCCGCTCGATGACGAGCGTGCAGTTGTCGGGGTCCGCCGCGATCAGTCGCGGCACCCGCACCGGGGGGCGGTGCCGGACGAACGAGCGGTACGCCGCTATTTCATGCCGGATCCGCTCGGCCCACGCGGGGGAGTGGTCCAGTAAACACTTCGCTACGGCCGTGCTGCGTCCGGTCGTTCCGACCAGGAGCACGGAGCGCCCGTTGCGGCGTAGCACCTGCACCGGAGCGAACTCCGGACAGATCCGGTGCACCGACGCGATCGCCGTACGCAGCTGGGCGCCCTGAGGGCCGGACAAGTCGAGTCTCCCGCTGAGCGGTTGGGTGCCGAGCCCCGGAACGCGCCGCGGCCTGCCCGCACCGAGCACGGGGCCGGCCGCCGGGCGCGCCGGGTCGAGGTAGGGGCCGCCGGCGCCCGGGCGGGGGTGCAGCGACCGGGGCGGGGCGGACACGGAGGACGATGCTGTGTACATGGGAGAGACAGATCCCTTCGTGTGCCTGCAGTGCCTGTCCAAGCAAGCGCGCTACCCGGCCCGGTCCCGCAGGTGCATCCTGGGGAATGTCCCTCGGTGACCGGGTCGGGGTGGCGCGTTCCTACCTGACACCAGATGCGCAGTGGCACACCATCTGGCGCACCCTGGCGAACCCTGGCGAATAGTCGCCCGGCACAGCGCACCGGGCTATGTTCAAGTCAGCCGAGAACCTGGGGGCTTGACGTGAACGGACAACCCAACTCCCGTCTCTCGGACCTGTTCGGCCTGGCCGGCTGGTCCAAGGGCGAACTCGCGCGGCTGGTCAACCGGCAGGCGGCGGCCATGGGCCACCCCCAGCTCTCGACCGACACCTCGCGGGTACGGCGTTGGATCGACACGGGAGAGATCCCGCGCGATCCGGTGCCGCGGGTGCTGGCGGCCCTGTTCACCGAGCGTCTCGGCCGTGTCGTGACCATCGAGGACCTCGGTCTGGTCCGGCACGGGCGTGTGGGGAAACGGCCCGACGACGGGAGTGTGGAACATCCCGACGGTGTGCCGTGGGCGCCCGAACGGACAGCTGCGGTCCTCACCGAATTCACGGGAATGGACCTCATGCTCAACCGACGCGGCTTGGTGGGCGCGGGCGCCGCGCTCGCCGCAGGCTCCGCACTCAGCAGCGCCATGTACGCATGGCTGCACTCCGATCCGACTCTCTCCGCCGACGCTCCCCGGTTCGACGATCCCCTGCACGCCGACCCCGCTGGGTTCGACCGCTATGAGGCCGCCCCCATCGGGTCGCAGGAGATCGAGGAACTGGAGGAGTCCGTCCAGGTGTTCCGAGCCTGGGACGCGGCCCGCGGCGGCGGGCTGCAACGCAAGGCCGTGGTGGGACAGCTCAACGAGGTGGGCGGCATGCTGGCCTACCGGCACCCCGCCGATCTGCAGCGGCGCCTGTGGGGCGTCGCCGCCAATCTCGCCGTACTCGCGGGCTGGATGTCGCACGACGTCGGCCTGGAGCCCACGGCCCAGAAGTACTTCGTCATCGCCGCCCACGCGGCCCGTGAGGGCGGCGACCGGCCCCGCGCCGGGGAGGCGCTCTCCCGGGCGGCCCGTCAGATGGTGCACCTCGGCCGGCCCGACGACGCGCTCGATCTCATGAAACTCGCCAAGACCGGTTCCGGCGACGAGGTGCTGCCGCGTACCCGGGCGATGCTCTACACCGTCGAGGCCTGGGCACAGGCGTCGATGGGCAAGGGCCAGGCCATGCGCCGCACCCTCGGCCAGGCGGAGGACCTCTTCGTCTCCGACCGCGGCGACGTACCGTCCCCCAGCTGGATGCAGACGTTCAAGGAGGAGGACCTCTACGGCATGCAGGCCCTGGCCTACCGCACCCTGGCCGAGCACGAGCCGGGAGCGGCCGTGCACGCCCAGTACTTCGCGGAGAAGGCGCTGGCGCTGCGGGTCGACGGACGGCAGCGGTCGAAGATCTTCGACTTCCTGTCGATGGCCTCCGCCTGCTTCATCGCGGACGACCCCGAACAGGCCGACAGGTACGCGCGGTTGGCCCTGGCGTCGATGGGATCGAACTCCTCCCACCGCACCTGGGACCGGCTGCGCGAGATGTACCGGCTCACCGCCCAGTACTCCAACTACCCGAGGATCCACGAGCTCCGGGAGGAGATCAAACTCGCCCTGCCCAGGCCACAGTCCAGGAGCGCGCGGACCAGGAACGCCAACAGCGCCCAGGCATAAGGAGGTTGTGCCGCCGCTTTCCTGTCAGGTGGTCCTGGCGACCAGCACGCAGGCGTCGTCCTCGCGCGCGGAGTCGCCGAACTCCTCGACGACCATGCGTACGCAGTCCTGTGCGGTGCGGGCCTCGCCGAACCGCGGGGCCAGGTCGAGGAGCCGGTCCACGGCCTCCGGCCTGTCGTGCCCGGTCACCAGTCCGTCCGTGTGCAGCAGGAGTACGTCGCCCGCTTCGAGGATCTCCTCGGCCTGTCCGTAGGACGCTCCCGAGGTGGCGCCGAGCAGGACGCCGTCCGGTGCGCTCAGCATGCGCCCCGTCCCGTCGCGGAACAGCAGCGGGGCGGGGTGTCCTGCCTGCGCCCAGGTCAGGGTGCGGGTCTCGGGCCGGTACCGGCAGCACACCGCGCTGCCCAGGGCCGGTTGGACGGTGGCGTCCAGTAACTGGTTGAGCCAGGACATCAGTTGGCCGGGCTCGGTGCCCGCCATCGCCATGCCGCGCAGGGCGCCGAGCAGCATCGCCATGCCCGAGGTGACGGCGACCCCGTGTCCGGTGAGGTCGCCGACGCTCAACAGGGTGGCGCCGTCGGAGAGTTGGAGCGCGTCGTACCAATCGCCGCCGATCAGCGCGTTGGTCGAGGAGGGCAGATAGCGGGCGGCCAGGTCCAGTGTCTCCGGCCCCTGGTGCGGGAGCCGCAGAGAACCGCGCCACGGCGGCAGCACGGCCTCCTGCAGCTCGACCGCGAGCCGGCGCTCGGTCTGCGCGTGGTGCCGGTGGCGCTGCAGCGAGTCACGGGTCTCGCTCACCGTCCGCTGGCTGCGGCGCAGTTCGCTGACGTCCCGCAGCACGGCCCACATCGAGGCGGTGCCACCGTCGGCGTCGAGCACGGGCTCGCCCATCATGTGCACGGTCCGTACGGCGCCGTCGGGCCGTACGACGCGGAACTCGCCGTCGATCGGCTTGGCGTCGACCAGGCAGTCCGTGACCATCGCCGTCAGGCCGGGCCGGTCCTCGTCGAGGACCAGGGACGGCAGTTCGTCGAGGGTGAGCGGGGGAGCGGCCGGATCGCGGCCGAGGATCTGGTACAGCTCCCCGGACCAACTCACCGCGTCCGTCAGCAGATTCCACTCGGCACTGCCGACCCGGCTGAGCAGCGAGTCGGCTCGGGGCGCTTCCGGTAGAGCAGCCGGTGCTTGTGGTGTCCCGACGGTCGCCGGCACGGGCGGCGGGCCGTCCCGCAGCTGGGCCAAGTGCTCGTCGACGTCGTTGAGTTGATGCAGCGCCAGATCGCACAGCGCCCGCTGCCACCGCTCGCGGGGATCCGAACCGTCCCGCTGCGCGTCCCGCCGTACGGCGTCCACGTCGCCCATGAGCTGCCGCGCCTGCGATATCAGCGCGTCGACCGAGCCGCGCGCGGGCGGCTGGGCGGCTGGGCGGTCCGCAGAGAGATGGGACGGCATGACGCACTCCGATGCGGGAACGGTTCGACCAAGGCGGATGGAGGGACCAGTTACGACTGTCGCACAGCCCGCGACGCCCTGTAAGGGATTTGGCAACACCCGATCCGGTGGTGCTTCTGGCATATGCCAGCGTCTTCACGGACGGATGGTGCCGTGTTGGTGGCGTAGCTGCCGCGGTGGGGCAAGTCGTATACGCCGTACGCGAGTTGGGGTATGGATCACCCGCCGGAGTCGACATTCAACCACCTGTTCGACCACTTTGTGTTCCCGCGTGGCGCACCTGTCCGACGGGAGGCCGAAAAGTGTTGCCCGGGTGAGTGATCCGCAGTACGCAACAGTCATTTTGAGCCGTTGCTTTGTTATAGCCATGACAATTCTGCGGGGTCGATGCCACTCTGCTGTGCATCACGCTCACCGAGCGTTCACTTCCTCCTCACCCTTCCTCCTCGTACCCGCGCGCCGCCGGACGGCCGTACCCCGGCCCGACCCGCTCTCCAGGACTCCACCGAGTCCGACCACCCCACATAAGGAGAACGCCTTGACCCGGCATGACCGTTATCCGCACCACCCCAGATACACCGCCGCTCTGGTGCTCACCGCAGTCGGCACCCTGCTGGCCGCCGGAATGCAGACCGGCGCCGCCTCCGCGGTTCCCGGCGGCGGCCACGCCCCGGCGAAGATCCTGGCCACCCCCCGGGCCGGAGCGGCCCCGGCCACGCTGACACCGACGAAGCACGCCGCCCTCCTCAAGAGCGCGGGCGCGGCCGTCAGGAGCACGGCGAAGAACCTCGGCCTCGGGGCCAAGGAGAAGCTCGTCGTCAAGGACGTCACCCAGGACGCCGACGGCACCACCCACACCCGCTACGAGCGGACGTACGCCGGACTGCCCGTCCTCGGCGGCGACCTGGTCGTCCACGCCAAGAGTGGCCGCCTCACGGTGACGAAGGCCGCGAAGGCGGACCTGAAGCTGGCGGACACCACCCCGAACGTGACATCGGCGACGGTGAAGGCCAAGGCGCTCGTGGCCGCGGCCAAGAAGGGCGGCGAGGACGCCAAGCTCGACGGCGCACCGCGCCTGGTCGTCTGGGCCGCCGGAGCCAAGCCCGTCCTCGCCTGGGAGGCGGTGGTCGGCGGCTTCCAGGACGACGGCACCCCCAGCGAACTCCACGTGATCACCGACGCCGACTCGGGCAAGCCCGTCTTCCAGTACCAGGGCATCGAAACCGGCACCGGCACCGGCCAGTTCAACGGAACGGTCCCGCTCAGCACCACGCTCGACCCGGCCACCTCGACGTACCAGCTCGTCGACGGCGACCGCGCCGGACACAAGACCTACGACCTGAACCAGGGCACCTCGGGTACGGGCACCCTGTTTACGGATGACAACGATGTCTGGGGCGACGGGACCGCGACCAACCGTCAGACCGCGGGCGTGGACGTCGCGTTCGGCGCCGCGGCCACCTGGGACTACTACAAGGACGTTTTCGGCCGCAACGGCATACGCAACGACGGCGTGGCCGCCTACAGCCGGGCCCACTACGGCAGCAACTACGTCAACGCCTTCTGGTCCGACACCTGCTTCTGCATGACCTACGGCGACGGCTCGGGCAACACCCACCCCCTGACGGCGCTGGACGTGGCCGCGCACGAGATGACCCACGGCGTCACCGCCGCGACCGCCGGCCTCACCTACTCCGGTGAGTCGGGCGGCCTGAACGAGGCCACCTCGGACATCTTCGCCGCCGCGGTGGAGTTCCACGAGAACCTGCCCGCCGACGTCCCCGACTACCTCGTCGGCGAGAAGATCGACATCAACGGCAACGGCACACCGCTGCGGTACATGGACAAGCCCTCCAAGGACGGCGCGTCCCGCGACTACTGGAGCTCGACGCTCGGCAGCGTCGACGTCCACTACTCCTCGGGGCCGGCCAACCACCTCTTCTACCTGCTGTCCGAGGGCAGCGGCGCGAAGACCGTCAACGGCGTCTCCTACGACAGCCCCACCTACGACGGCGTGCCCGTCGCCGGCATCGGCATCGACAACGCCCAGAAGGTCTGGTACCGGGCGCTCACCACGTACATGACCTCGTCCACCAACTACGCCGGTGCCCGCACCGCGACCCTCCAGGCGGCGGCGGACCTCTTCGGCGCGTACAGCCCGACGTACCTCGCCGTGGCCGACGCGTGGGCGGCGATCAACGTCGGCAGCCGGATCGCGCTCGGCGTCAACGTGGCCCCGATCTCCGCACAGATCAGCGGAGTCGGACAGTCCGTGTCCCTCCAGACGAGCGCCTACACCACCAACTCCGGTGCGGGGCTGACCTATTCGGCCACGGGGCTGCCCGACGGACTCTCCATCGACAGCACCGGACTGATCTCCGGCATCCCGACCACCCTCGGCAGCAGTGACGTCACGGTGACCGTCACCGACGACACGGGCGCGACCGCCACCGTCTCCTTCACCTGGCGGGTCGCGAACATCTACGCCAACGGCACCCGGGTGGACATCCCCGACAACGCCGCCGCCGTGGAGTCCCCGATCACGGTCACCGGCCGCGACGGCAACGCCTCGGCCACCACCCAGGTCTACGTCAAGATCGTCCACACCTACCGGGGCGACCTGACCGTAGACCTCGTCGGTCCGAACGGCACCGTCTACTCCCTGTCGAACCGTGCGGGCGGCTCCGCCGACAACATCGACCAGACCTTCACCGTCGACGCCTCCGCCCAACCGGTCAACGGCACCTGGACGTTGCGGGTGCAGGACCACGCGGCGATCGACGTCGGCTACATCGAGCAGTGGCAGCTGACCCCCTGACCCGCAGCCCGCGTGACTGACCGTCCCTGACGGTCCCGGCCGCGCCCGCACTCCGGCTCATACCGGAGGGCGGCGCGGCCGGAGCCGTTGCCCGGGGTCGTAGATTGTGTCCATGATCGAGGAGACGTCGCCCGAGCGGTTACAGCGGTCGAGCACCCGACGCAGGCATGGCGCGCCAAGGAAGACCGAAGGCGGGGGCGGACTGCTGCGTTCGTCCGCGCTGATGGCGGCGGGAACCCTGGTCTCGCGCGCAACCGGCCTGATACGCCAGGTACTTCAGGCCGCGGCCCTGGGCACCGGACTGCTGGCCACCACGTACAACCAGGCCAACACCGTGCCGACGAGCCTGTACTTCCTGCTCATCGGCGGCGCCCTGAACTCCGTCCTGGTACCCCAGTTGGTCCGGGCCAGGACCGAACACCCCGACGGCGGGGCCGCGTTCGAGCAGCGACTGGTCACACTCGTGCTGTGTGTCCTCGGCGTGGGCACCGCGCTGGCCACCTGGGCTGCCCCCGAGATCATCAGCGTCTACCAGCACGACACGCCCGCAACCCATGACGCGTTCCGACTGACCGTCGTCTTCGCCCGGTTCCTGCTGCCGCAGATCTTCCTCTACGGCGTCTTCAGCATCTTCGGCCAGGTCCTCAACGCCCGGGACCGGTTCGGCGCGATGATGTGGACCCCGGTCCTCAACAACGTCGTCCTGATCACCATGTTCGGCCTCTACCTCGGCCTGCTGACCGCGCCTGAACAGGTGTCGGACATCACCGGCGCCCAGGTCAGGCTCCTCGGCATCGGGACCACACTCGCCCTCGCCGTGCAGGCACTCGCCCTGATCCCCTACGCGCTGGCGGCCGGGTTCCGGTTCCGGCCGCGCTTCGACTGGCGCGGAACCGGGCTCCGCAAGAGCGTCAACGCGGCCCGCTGGACACTGCTGTTCGTGCTGACCAACCTGGCGGCGAGCACGGTGGTGACCCGGCTGGCCTCCGCCGCCGACGCGGCCCGGCCCCGCGACGGCGTCGGCTACACCGCATACAGCTACGCCCAGCAGATCTGGATGCTGCCGCAGTCGATCGTGACCGTGTCCCTGGTGACCGCGCTGCTCCCGCGCATGAGCCGGGCGGCGACCGAGCACCGCCTCGACGACCTGCGCGCGGACCTGTCGCGCGCGCTGCGGGTCAGCGGTGTCGTCATCGTCCCGGCCGCCTTCTTCTTCCTCGCCTTCGGTCCGCAGACGGCTCAACTCCTTTTCGCCCACGGCTCCGCCGACGCCGCGTCCACCGCCCCTCTGGGCCACATGCTGCAGGCCTTCGGCCTCGGCCTGATCCCCTTCTCCGCCCAGTACCTGCTGCTGCGCGGCTTCTACGCCTTCGAGGACACGCGCACGCCGTTCCGGATGGCGGTACTGATCTCGGCGGTCAACATCGCGCTGGCCGTGGCCTGCCACTTCCTGCTGCCCCCGCGCTGGGCGGTCACCGGGATGGCCGGCGCCTACGCCCTGTCGTACGGGATCGGTCTGCTGCTGACCGCGCTGCGCCTGCGGCGCCGTACCGAGGGACTGCTCGACGGACGGCGGATCTGTCGCACCTACGGGAAGCTGACCGTGGCCGCCACCGCCGCCGGCGGTGCCGGGTGGCTCCTCGCCCGCATCTGCAACCAGGGCCTGGCGGTGGGTAGTTGGACTCCGGCGCTCTCCTTGGCGGCGGGCGGTACGGCGATGGCCGTGCTGTTCCTGCTTCTGGCGCGGCTGCTGCGGACAGGGGAGTTGCGGAGCCTGCCCGGACTGGGGTGAGCCTCGGGCCCCGGCCCGCGCGGTCCAGGGCGGGGCGTCCCCGGTGCCGACTCGTCGCGCAGGCGCAGGAGTTGGCGGGACAGTCAGGGGGTGAGCTTCGGGTCCTGCTCGACCAGCGGTTTGCCGGAGTGCCAGTCCAGAGCGGCGCCGAAGCGGACCAGTTCGCCGTAGAGCCCGGGATCGACGTGCTCGGCGAAGACGAGGTCGAGCACGGCGACCGCGGCCTCGGCCGGTGACTTGGCCTGGCTGAAGTCGTCGAACCAGGGGCGGGAGGTGGCCGTGTCGACCATGCCGGGGCACACCGAGGCGATCAGGGTGTCCGACGCGAGGTCTTCCTCACGGCGCTCCGCGGCGACCGCGCGGACGGCGGCGACCTGGGCCACCTTCGAGGGCACGTTCAGCCAGAGCGGCCAGCCCGCCTCGGCGGTGGTCCGGTGGTGGACGGCACTGCGCCAGGACTCGACGGCGTATTCGACCTGGTCCAGGCTCGCGCCGTCGAACAGCTCGTGCAGCGCGGGGTCGAGATGGCCGAGGGTGCCGAGGCTGCTGGCCACGACGAGGAACCGGCCGCCCGGGCGCAGGATCGGCCCGAAGGAGCGCAGCATCGCGTGGGTGGCGGTGTTGGAGACGTCGATGAACTCGTCGGCACGCTCGGACTGCGACTCCCCGGGAAGCATGCGGGTCACGGCGTTGGAGATCACGATGTCGACGCCGCCGTGGCGTTGCCGGAGTTCGTCGGCGAGGTGGGCGATGGCGTCCGTGTCGGTGACGTCGAGGACCCGGCCCTCCACCCGGCTGCGCGTGCCGGGCAGGCCGGCCACCTCACGGGCCGCGTCGGTGACCCGCCGCTCGTCGCGGCCGGTGAGCAGAACAGTGTCGTCGGGACCCATACGGGCCGCCAGCCCCTCGACGAGGGCGCGGCCGAGTCCCTGGTTGGCGCCCGTGACGAGGGCGATGCGTGAAGCGTTCATGCCTCCACGGTAGGAACGACCCCATCCATGCGTCCAACGAGAATTACGCACCGCTAGTATGCGTAATCATCATGGAATTCACGGATGTGTCACTCACCGCTCTGCGCGTCTTCCGCGCGGTCGCCGAACAGGGGACCTTCACGGCCGCCGCCGTGTCGCTGGGCTACACCCAGTCGGCGGTGTCCCGGCAGATCGCCGCGATCGAGCGGGCCGCGGGCGCGGAACTCCTGGAACGGCGCCGCGACGGCGTACGGCTGACCCCGGCCGGCCGCGTCGTCATGCGCAGGGCGACGGTCGTACTCGACGAGATCGACGCCACCGCCCGCGAACTCTCCGGGCTGCCCACCGAGGCCGCGACGGTCCGCCTGGGCTGGCTGCCCAGCGCCGGAGCGGTCCTGCTGCCCCGCGCCCTGCTCGCCCTGCGCCGCAGCGACCCGGACCTGAACGTCGTCAGCCGGGAGGGCGGCACACCGGCACTGGTACGCGCCCTGCGGGCCGGCAGCCTCGACCTGGCCCTGCTGGCGTCGGCGCCGCCGTTCCGTCCGCCTGACGCGGAATCGCCCCCGCTGGTGCTGCACACCCTCGTCGAGCGCCCGCTGTACCTCGCGGTGCCCGCCACCCATCCGCTGGCCCGCGCCGACTTCGTCGACGTGGCCGACCTGCGCGGCCGGCGCTGGATCGCCGGTTCCTCCTCCGGCGAGGACCGCCTCATGGGTGTGTGGCCCGGTCTCGACGAACGCCCCGAGATCGCCCACACCGCCCGCGACTGGCTGGCCAAACTCCAACTCGTCGCGGCGGGCTGCGGGTTGACGACCGTGTCCGCCTCCCTCGCTGCGGCCGTCCCGCCCGGTGTACGCGTCCTGCCGGTACGCGGCGGGCCCCAGGAACAGCGGCGGCTGTTGCTGGCCCGGCTTCCGGGGGCACCCGCGGAGGCGGTCACCCGGGTGGCGGCCGCTCTGCGTGCCGCCGCACTCGACGGCGGGGACACGAGCCCCGGAGGGGGCGATATTCCAGCAGTGTGATGCACGTCACACTAACTCGTTCGGGGTTCCGCGTAATGCAAACGGCACCTGCGAGGTCGTACAGGCACACGGCAATCCGGCCGACCTCTCACCCGTAGCGGAGACCGAGCATGGACATCACCCTCGAACAGCCCACCCGAGCAAGGCTGATCACGGCGGACGACACCGAGATTCCCGTGTCGGCCACGCTTCGCTACCTCGCCTCGGACCCGCTGGCGGTGCACCTCGACTTCCCGCCCGAGGTGTCCCTCGACGGCGAGGGTGTCACCTGGACCTTCGCCCGGACGCTGCTGGAGGAGGGGCTGCGACGGCCGGCCGGGAGCGGGGACGTGCACCTGTGGCCGTGCGGCCTGACCCGTACGGTGCTGGAGTTCCACTCGCCGTTCGGGCTCGCCCTGCTCCATTTCCACACCCCGGCGCTGCGCCGCTTCCTGCTGCGGACGTACGACGTGGTGGCCACCGGGAACGAGGACATGGACGCGGTCGTCGAGCGGGGGCTCAGCGCGCTGTTCGGAAGCGTCTGAGGCGCATTCGACGTCAGGTTTCGGCGAACTCGGCGTCAGGGCAGCGACTTTGACTTTTGTTCACCTCCATCTCACCGTTCAGGTATGGACCTTGGCGATCACCCCGTGCACCCTTGCGCGCGGTGTGCCGCTCGGGCACGCCTGTGACGAGGGTGGAGCGCATGACACCGATCAGCCGAAGAGGCTTCGTGGGGCTCGGTGCCACCGTGGCGGCGGGCATGGTGACGGGCACCGGAGTACGACCCGCGATCGCGGCCCAGCAGGCCGCGACCGGCACGATCTCGGACGTGAAACACGTGGTGATCCTCATGCAGGAGAACCGCAGCTTCGACCACTACTTCGGGCGCCTCAAGGGCGTCCGCGGCTTCGACGACCGCAGCGGCATCACCCTCGGCGGCGGCTACCCGGTCTTCAACCAGCCCAATGGCGGTGGCCGTCAGTACCCGTGGAAGCTGAGCGCCACCCCGGCCGCGGGCGGCAAGGACGGCGAGACTCTCGCGCAGTGCAACGGCGACCTGCCGCACTCCTGGTCCTCGCAGCACTCCGCGTGGAACAAGGGCCGCCTCGACAACTGGGTCTCGGGCGTGGGCAATGTCCGCTCGCTCGGCTACCTCGACCGCGCAGACATCCCCTTCCACTACGCGCTCGCCGACAACTACACCGTGTGCGACGCGTACTTCTGCTCCACCCTCAGCGCGACCGGCCCCAACCGCACCTATCTGTGGAGCGGCAAGGTCGACTCCGCCAGCTACGACGGCGGTGACGAGTCCGGCCTGACCTGGGGGACCTACGCCGAGGCGCTGCAGAACGCCGGAGTGACCTGGAAGGTCTACCAGAACGCGGCCGACAACTTCGGCGACAACGGCTGCGCCTACTTCAAGAACTTCGCCAACTCCAAGGCGGGCAGCCCGCTTTACGACCGAGGCATGGCCTCCGTCCCGGCCACCACCGGCTCGACCCCCGACGACATCGCCGCTGCCATCAAGGCCGACGTCCTCGCGGGCACCCTCCCGCAGGTCTCCTGGGTCGTCCCCAACCAGGGCTTCTCCGAGCACCCCTACGCCCCGCCCGGCGACGGCGCCCACTTCATCGGCCTCGTCTACCAGGCCCTCGCCGCCGACCCGGACGTCTTCGACTCGACCGTCCTGTTCCTCAACTACGACGAGAACGACGGCTACTTCGACCACGTCCCGCCACCCGTCCCGCCCGCCGGCACCGACGGCGAGTTCCTCAACGGCGTCCCGTACGGCTTCGGTTTCCGCGTTCCGATGATCGTCATCTCTCCCTGGACACGCGGCGGTTGGGTCTCCTCCGAGGTCTTCGAGCACACCTCGGTCCTGCGCTTCCTGGAGACGTGGACCACGGCCCTCGGCAAGCCGGCCACCTGCTCCAACATCAGCACCTGGCGCCGCAAGGTCAGCGGCGACCTGACCGGCGTCTTCGACTTCGCGAACCCGGTCTACGGTTCCGTCGCGCTTCCCGCGACCAGCGTCATCGGCATCTCCACCTGCGGCCCGCTGCCCAACCCGGTGCCGACGGACAACGCCCTGCCGACGCAGGAGACCGGCACCCGGCCCGCCCGCGCGCTGCCGTACCAGCCCAACGGGTACCTGGATCACCTGGAGTTCGGGTCGAGCGGCAAGATCCTCGCCTGGTTCGCCATGGCCAACCAGGGCGGCGCCGCCAAGAGCGCCGCCCATCTGTCCATCCACCCCAACGCCTACCGCGACACCACGCCCTGGCAGTACACGATCGACCCCGGTGGCACCGCCTCCGACTTCTTCAACATCGGTACGGGCTACGGCAGCGGCAAGTACGACCTCTCCATGGTCGGGCCCAACCGCTTCCTGCGCCGCTTCCAGGGCGACGCCACGAAGGCGGGCAAGTCCGTTGAGGTGAGCACCCGTTACGCGGTCGAGTCGGGTACCGGCAAGCTCGCGATCTACTTCAGGATGACCAACTCGGGCTCCGCGACAGTGAAGTTCACGATCGCCTCCAACCACTACCGCACGGACGGGCCGTGGACCTACACGGTCGCAGCGGGCGCGTCGACGGAGGACTTCTTCAACGCCGTGGCGTACCAAGGCGGTTGGTACGACTTCACGGTGACCGTCGACTCCGACGCGACCTGGTTGCGCCGGTTCACCGGACACCTGGAGTCGGGCGCGGCCAGCATCAGCGGCTGACGTCGGCGTACAGGTCCGGGCGCGGGGCGAGCTCCACGGCCACCCGGCCGCCGCTCTCCAGCGCCCGGACCCCGGCCTCGGCGACCACGGAGGACGCGTAGCCGTCCCAGACGCTCGGGCCGGTGACGCGGCCCTGCCGGGTGGCGTCGACCCAGGACTGCACCTCGCGGTCGTAGGCATCGGCGAAGCGGACGAGGTAGTCGAGCGGCACGTCCTCGTGCGCGCTGCCGTGCGTGGTGACGACCATCGTGTGGTCCTCGCCGATCCGGGCACTGCCCGCCTCGCACACGGCCTCGCAGCGCACCTGGTAGCCGAAGCCGGAGTTGACGAAGACCTCGACGTCGACCAGAGCGCCGCCCTCGGTCTCGAAGAGCACGAGCTGCGGGTCGACCAGCCCCTCCGGGGCGCTCGCCGACGAGCGCGGGCTGAGCACCGTCACCGCCGTGAGTTCCTGCCCGAGCAGCCAGCGGGCCGCGTCGATCTCGTGCGAGACCGAGCTGTCGATGAGCATCGCGGAGGTGAAGTAGGGCGGCGACGACACATTGCGGTGCGTGCAGTGCAGCATCAGCGGACGCCCCAACTGCCCGCTGTCCAGGAGGGACTTGAGGCGCTGGTACTCCGCGTCGTAGCGCCGCATGAACCCGATCTGCGCCAGCCGCCGCCCGAGCCGTGCCTCCGCCTCCACCACCCGGAGCGCCCCTGTGGCGTCGGGCACCATGGGTTTCTCGCACAGCACCGGCAGTCCGCGTGCGAAGGCCGCGAGCAGCGCCTCCTCGTGCGCGGGACCCGGCGAGGCGACGAGCACCGCCTCGACCCCGGGGGCGTCCAGCGCGGCCACCCCGTCCTCGTGCACCGCGACCGCGTCCAGACCCGCCGCCGCCTCCTTGGCGCGCTCGATGTCCGGGTCGGCCACCGCGGCCACCCTGGCACCGCTCACCACCTGGTCGAGGCGTCGTATGTGGTCGGCTCCCATGTGTCCCGCACCCAGCACGGCCACGCCCAGCAGGTCACCCACGTGTGCTCTCCCTCTACGTCGACGATCACGCCGTAGCGTACGCCCGTAGGGGAGGCGGCCTCCGGAATGCGCGGGGACCGGCAGCGCGGTGGGTTCAGTACCGCAGTACGCCCGCGATGCCGTCCGCGTCGGTCAGGCTGCCGTCGGGGACGAAGCGGACCTCGGCACCCGTCTCCAGGCACTGTTCGACGATCTCGTCCACTATGTCCTCGCGGGCGTCGAGGTCGCCGCTGTCGGCCGGGACCAGGTGGTCGCCGTGGTCGTCGCGGACCGTGACGCGGTAGTTCTCCTCGACGGCCAGCAGCCGGACCCGGCCCTCGCGGGCGTTCTGCCAGACCTCGTCGACGCCGGCCGCGAACTCCTTGCGGCCGCGCGCCGATTCGAGCTCCCGGGTCACCGTGACCGTGCTCTTGCGCGCCTCCGCGTCGACGAGCGGCCGTACGGCCTGCCACACCGCGTCGGGTGTGCCGTGTGCGAGACCGCCGTGGGGGATGTGGACCGCGCCCTTGGTGGCGCTGCCGACCTCGTCCAGTGCGGACAGGGCCGCCTGGTCGCCGGTGATGTAGAGCGGGCGCCGGTGCTCGCGCAGGATCCGGCCCATCGCGGTGTCGGCCTCGCGCAGGAAGTGCCGGGTGTCCTCGTCGCGGAAGGTGCTAGGGATGTCGCCGATGCGCTCCTGGCGCTCGGCGTCGAAGTTGTCCCGGTGGTCGCGGGTCAGCGGGAAGCCGCCGGTGTGGTCCTCGGTGACCCGGTCGACCCCGCCGTTCCACAGCGTGACGCGGTCGGCGGAGACGGAGAGCACCCAGAACGGCCGCTCGGAGGCCTGCGCGGAGACGAGATTGCGGGTGAGGAACGTGTCGGAGAGCACCACACGTTCGGGCACGGACCTGGCGAGGGACCACACCTGGTGCTCGCCCGGCGCGGCGAAGATCACCAGACCGTCCTCGGCGTGCGCGAGATCGATCTCGGCGAGGGCCTGGTCGAGCTGGCGGACCACGTCGATGCGCCGGTCCCGGGGGACCGCGGGATCGGCCTCCAGCTGCTTCTTGGCCTCGGCCAGCACATTGCGCAGCCGGACCGGATCCTGGGCGTTGTCGGGCTCGCGACGATGTGTCGGCGTGAGCACGGAGACCGCGGGGTAGGGGCGCGGGCGCCGCAGTTCGGTCAGGGTGGCGGGACTCAGTGCGTGCTCCATAACAGCACGATAGGGCCGATTGACGGATGGGGCATATGGGGGAAGCCTGCCAGGCAATTGGGGCAAATGGTTGCTAACGTCCCACGAGTGACGCAAGCCGCCACCACCGACTCCCGGACCACGGCCGCCAAGCTGAGCCTGCCGACGCTGACCACCATGGTGGTCGGCTCCATGGTCGGGGCCGGGGTGTTCTCGCTCCCGCGCAGGTTCGCGCAGGAGACGGGCGTGGCCGGCGCCCTGATCGCCTGGGCCGTCGCCGGTACCGGGATGCTGATGCTGGCCTTCGTCTTCCAGACCCTCGCCGTCCGCAGACCCGACCTCGACGCCGGTGTCTACGCCTACGCGAAGGCCGGTTTCGGCGAATACCTCGGCTTCTTCGCCGCGTTCGGCTACTGGGCCAGCGCCTGCGTCGGCAACGTGACGTACTGGGTGCTGATCATGTCGACGATCGGCACCATCGCCCCCTCCCTCGGTGAAGGCGACACCGTCCTCGCGGTGGTCCTCTCCTCGGCCGGACTGTGGCTCTTCTTCCTGCTCATCAGCCGCGGGGTGAAGGAGGCGGCGGCCATCAACCGGATCGTCACCGTCGCCAAGGTCGTACCGATCCTCGTCTTCGTGGTCCTCGCGCTCTTCTACCTCAAACCCCATGTCTTCGCGGAGAACTTCGGCGGCGCCGACTATGCCGGCTCCCTGTTCCAGCAGGTCAAGGGCACCATGCTGGCCACCGTCTTCGTGTTCCTGGGCGTCGAGGGCGCGAGCGTGTACTCCCGGCACGCCCGCCGCCGCGAGGACGTCGGCCGCGCCACCGTCCTCGGCTTCCTCAGCGTCTTCGCCGTCTTCGCGTCCGTCACGATCGTGTCGTACGGCGTGATGCCGATGGGCGAGATCGCCGAACTGCGGCAGCCGTCCATGGCGGGCGTGCTGGAACACGCGGTGGGCACCTGGGGGAAGGTCTTCGTCAGTGTCGGACTGATCGTCTCCGTGCTGGGCGCCTATCTCGCCTGGACGCTGATGGCCGCCGAGGTGCTGTTCGTCGCCGCCAAGGACGACGACATGCCGCGCTTCCTGAAGAAGTCCACGCCGGCCGACGTGCCCGTGCCCGCCCTGGTCATGACCACCCTGCTGAGCCAAGTCGTCCTGGTCGTCACCTACTTCTCCGACGACGCCTTCAACTTCGCTCTGGACCTGACCAGTTCGCTGACACTGATCCCGTTCCTGCTGGCGGCGGGATTCGCCGTACGGATCGCCCTCGCGCAAACCCGCTCAGGGCAACGCGAGTTGACGGTCGCCGTGCTCGCCACCGTCTACACCGCGTTCCTCATCTACGCGGCCGGCTTCAAGTACCTCCTCGTCTCGTTCATCATCTACGCGCCCGCCACCTTCCTGTTCGTCAAGGCCCGCAGGGAACAGGGGCGTTCGCCCTTCGCGGCCCGCGAACTGGTGATCCTCGCCGTCTCGGTCGCGGGCGCCGTCGTCGGCGTCGTCGCCCTGGCGGCGGGCCGGATCAGTCTCTGACCCGCCTGTGACCTCCGGAAAGGTGTGTGCACCGTGACCAACCCAGACACCGTGGACCGACATGAGTACGGCGTCCACTCCGAGGTCGGCCGACTGCGCAAGGTGCTGGTCTGCGCACCTGGCCTGGCCCATCGCAGGCTCACCCCGACCAACTCGGACGACCTGCTCTTCGACGACGTGATGTGGGTCGAGAACGCCCAGCGCGACCACGCGGACTTCGTCAACAAACTCCGCGAACGCGGCGTCGACGTCGTCGAGTTGCACGAACTGCTCGCCCAGACCATGACGATTCCCGCCGCCAAGGACTGGCTCCTGGACCGGAAGATCGTCGCCAACGAGGTCGGCCTGGGCCTCATCGACGCGACCCGCGCCTACCTGGAGAGCCTCGAACCGGCCGAACTGGCCAAGTACTTGATCGGCGGCCTCGCCACCACCGACCTCCCGGACGACTACCGCTCCGACTACGTCGCCCTGGCCCGCGAGTCCACCGGCGTCCGCGAGTACCTGATGCCACCGCTGCCCAACACCCTCTACACCCGCGACACGACCTGCTGGCTCTACGGCGGCCTCACCCTCAACCCGCTCTACTGGCCCGCCCGGCACGACGAGACCCTGCTGATGAAGGCGATCTACACCTTCCACCCGGACTTCGCGGGCTCCCTCGTCTGGTGGGGCGACCCCGAACTCGACTGGGGGCAGGCCACGTTCGAGGGCGGCGACATCATGCCCGTAGGCAATGGCGTGGTTCTCATGGGCATGAGTGAGCGCACCTCGCGCCAGGCCATCACCCAGGTCGCCAAGGCGCTCTTCGACCTGGGCGCCGCCGAACACGTCGTCGTGGCCGGTCTGCCGAAGCTGCGTTCCGCGATGCATCTCGACACCGTCTTCACCTTCGCCGACCGCGACCTGGTGACCCTGTACCCGGCGATCATGGACGCCGTCCACACCTTCTCCCTGCGCCCCGGCGACAAGGGCCCCGGCATCGACATCGTCGACGAGGGCCCGACCCCGTTCACCGACGTCGTCGCCAAGGCGCTCGGACTGCCCGAGCTGAGGGTCGTGGAGACGGGCGGCGACGTCTACGCCTCCGAACGCCAGCAGTGGGACAGCGGCAACAACGCGGTCGCGCTGGAGCCGGGCGTGGTCTTCACCTACGACCGCAACACCCAGACCAACACGCTGCTGCGCAAGGCCGGCGTCGAGGTCATCACGATCGTCGGCGCCGAGTTGGGGCGCGGCCGGGGTGGCGGGCACTGCATGACCTGCCCGATCGTGCGGGACCCGGTGGAGTTCTGAACTGCCGGGCCAACCGGGGATGTTGGTGAACTCTTTGCCCATGGCCGGTTCCTGACGAGCACCGCCCGGTGGGACGCCGGTCGGCGGATCTCGCGGACGCAAAGCACGGCCGAAAGCGGTGGGTCGGCGCGGCCGTTCAGGTTACGGACATGTTGACCGACCTCGCTGCGGTGACTCACTCTCGATCTGTAGGTGCTAGATACAACTGGTTCGTTCAGGCAACCTCCACCTGAGGAAAGTTCCAGGTGGAACGAGGTTGGCCGACCGACCGGACGCAGGAGGTAGCGCATGTGTGGCATCACCGGATGGGTCTCCTTCGACCGCGATCTGCGGACCGAGGGCGCGACATTGGATGCAATGACCGAGACGATGTCCTGCCGCGGCCCGGACGACCGCGGCGTCTGGATACAGGGCCCCGCCGCGCTCGGACATCGCCGGCTCGCGATCATCGACCTGCCCGGCGGGCACCAGCCGATGAGCGCCGACACGGCGGACGGCACGGTCGCCCTCGTCTACTCGGGGGAGACCTACAACTTCACCGAACTGCGCCGCCAACTGGCCGACCGCGGCCACCGGTTCACCACCGACTCCGACACCGAGGTCGTCCTGCGCGGCTATCTCGAATGGGGCGACGCCGTCGCCGAACGCCTCAACGGCATGTACGCCTTCGCGATCTGGGACGGCCGCCGCGATCAACTCGTCATGATCCGGGACCGCATGGGCATCAAGCCCTTCTACTACCACCCCACCTCCGACGGCGTCCTCTTCGGCTCCGAACCCAAGGCGATCCTCGCCAACCCGCTGGCCCCCGCCAGGGTCACTCTGGACGGCCTGCGGGAACTCTTCACCATGATCAAGACACCTCGACACGCCATCTGGGACGGCATGTTCGAGGTCGAACCCGGCACCGTCGTCACCGTCGACCGCGCGGGCCCGCGCCGCCGTACCTACTGGCAGTTGGAGACCCGCCCGCACACCGACGACCGCGAGACGACCGTTGCCACCGTCCGCACCCTCCTCGACGACATCGTGCGCCGCCAGCTCGTCGCCGACGTGCCCCGCTGCACCCTGCTCTCCGGGGGTCTCGACTCCTCCGCCATGACCGCCATCGCCGCCCGCCAACTCGGCGAGCACGGCGAGAAGGTGCGCAGTTTCGCCGTCGACTTCGTCGGCCAGAGCGAGAACTTCGTCGCCGACCAGCTCCGCGGCACCCCCGACACGCCGTACGTCCACGACGTGGCCCGCGCCTCGGGCACCGACCACCAGGACATCGTGCTCGACGCGCACGCCCTGGCCGATCTCGATGTCCGGGCGAAGATGATCCGGGCCCGCGATCTCCCCACGGGCTTCGGCGACATGGACTCCTCGCTGTACCTGTTGTTCCGCGCCATTCGCGACCAGTCCACCGTCGCCCTGTCCGGCGAGTCCGCCGACGAGGTGTTCGGCGGCTACCAGCAGTTCTTCGACGAGGAGGCCCGGCGCGCCGCCACCTTCCCCTGGCTGGTGCGCTTCGGCCGGGACTTCGGGGACGACACCGACGTACTGCGTACGGACCTCACCGAGGCACTGGACACGCCCTCGTACATCGCCGACGGCTACCGCACCGCCGTCGCCGGCGTCCAACGGCTCGACGGCGAAAGTGACTTCGAGTACGGCATGCGGCGCATCTGCCACCTCCACCTCACCCGCTTCGTCCGCATCCTGCTGGACCGCAAGGACCGCGCGAGCATGGCCGTCGGCCTGGAGGTCCGGGTGCCGTTCTGCGACCACCGGCTCGTCGAGTACGTCTACAACACGCCCTGGTCCCTCAAGTCCTACGACGGCCGGGAGAAGACCCTGCTCAGGGAGGCCACCGCGGACGTCCTCCCGAAGTCCGTGTACGACCGGGTCAAGAGCCCCTACCCGTCCACCCAGGACCCCAAGTACGCGGTCGCCCTCCAGGACCACGCCAAGGACCTGCTCGCCCGCCCCTCCCACCCGGTCTTCGACCTCGTGGACCGCGAGCGGCTCCGCCGGGTCGCCCACAGTGACGCCCCGATCAGCACCCAGGCGGGCCGGCGCGGCCTGGAACGTGCCCTCGACCTGGCGCTCTGGCTCGACCTCTACAAGCCCGAGATCTCACTCGCCTGAGGCCGGGGTGTCCGGCTGGCAGGAACTCCCGCTCGGGGGCAGCGAGCCGTACAGCAGGAAGTCGTTGACCTTGGTGTGCACGCACTTGGACGACGCGTAACCGGTGTGGCCCTCACCCTTGTTGTCGAGCACCACGGCCGAGGAGCCGAGCCTGTGCGCCGTCTCCACGGTCCAGCGGTACGGCGTGGCCGGGTCGCCCCGGGTGCCGATGAGCAGCATCTTCGACGTGTCCACGTTCTTGACGTCGTCGCGGATGTAGTCGGTGCCCTTGGGGCGGCCATAGCACATCAGCACCTCGGTGAGCCGGTAGCGGCCGAAGACCGGTGACGCGGTCTGGTACTCGGCGCGCAGCCCGGCCAGGTCCTTGGTGATCCGCTCGGCGGTGGGGCGGTCGGGGTCGTCGGCGCAGTTGATGGCCATCAGCGCGGCCGGAAGGTTGTCGAGGGGGACGTTCTGCGCGTCGACGAGCCCGCCGCCCGACTCCTCCCCGCCGCTCCGCAGGCCGGGCAGCCCGGACCCGCCGGACGAGAACGCCATCACGGCGCGTGTGTCACCGTCCTCCACCAGGGAGGCGATGGCGCGCTCCAGCGTCGGCCACAACTGCTTGCTGTACAGCGCCTGGCCGATGGCACCCACCAGGTCCTGGCCGGAGAAGGTGTCGCCGAAGTCCGTCTGCACCGGATCCCGGTCGAGCGAGTCGACGAGCCCCACGACCTGGTCCGGCGCCGACCGCGCGTCCGTGCCGAACGGACAGGCGATGTCCTGCACACACCAGTTGAGGAAGTCCTCCAGCGCGGTCTGCTGTCCCTCGGCGCCCGCCATGCCCTGCTCGGACAGCGGCTCGGTGAGGGTGTCGACACCGTCGAGCACCAACCGGCCGACCTTCTTGGGGAATTGGGCCGCGTAGACCGCGCCGAGCCGCGTTCCGTAGGAGAAGCCGAGGTAGTTGAGCTTCTTGTCGCCGAGGGCCTGGCGCATCACGTCCAGGTCCCGCGAGGCGTTGACCGTGCCTATGTGGGGCAGGACCGGGCCGGAGTACTTGGCGCAGACGGCCGCCGCCTTCCGCAGCTGCCTGAGGACGACCTTCGGATCGCTGCTGTCGAGGTTCGCCGGATCCTCGTCCGTCGCGGCCGAGCCCTGGTCGGCGCCCGCACCACAACTCACGGGCGAGGACTGGCCGACACCTCGCGGATCGAAGGTGACGACGTCGTAGCCGTTCGTCAGATCCATGAACTCCTTGCCGTCCGAGGCGAGTTCACTGACGCCCGCACCGCCGGGACCACCGAAGTTCAGCAGCACCGAACCCCTCGACTTCCCGGTCGCCCGATATCGGGCCAGCGCGAGATCGAGTGTCGCCGCGCCGGGCTTCGCGTAGTCGAGCGGGACGGTGACCTTCCCGCACTGCAGATCCTTGGGCGCGTCCGCGTCCTTGCACGCGGCCCACTTCACCTTCTGCCGGTAGAACCGGGACAGGTCGGGCCGCGGCCCGACGTCGGCCGTGGCGAGCGTGGGCAGCCCCGCGCCGAGCAGTGCCAGCGTGAGGATCCCGGTGAACGCGCAGCGCCGGAACGCGGGCCGCGATGACAGCCTGGCCAGCATCAATGCCTCCAAGGACGCGCTGTGACCGGCGCCCTCGATCACGATAAGCGGGCCGTACGGGGCTCGCCTCCCGGCGAGCGGAACGGTGATCGGTGCCGTATTCTGCGCCCCTTCAATAGGCATAAGAGGTTTTCCGACTAATGGTTTTCCGATTGGTCGAGGGTGTTGGCGAGGTGTTGTTGCGAGTAGTTCGATAACCGTGACGCTCGATGGAGTGAAAGGCCGATAAGCCATAACTCGGATGGTGCGCCCACGTTTTATTCGGTGCGGGTGACTGCCCGCGACCAAGTCTGGAAGGCAGGGAGCCTATGAAACGGGTTACCCGAAACGGGATGATCGTCGTCGCCGCCGCGTCCGGTGCGATGGCCACCGCGCTGCCGGCGTTCGCCGACTCCGCCGCGGACGGCTCGGCGGCCGGTTCGCCGGGAGTGGTCTCCGGCAACACGATCCAGCTTCCGGTGCATGTGCCGGTGAACGTGTGCGGGAACACCGTGAACGTGGTGGGGCTGCTCAATCCGGCCGCGGGCAACAGTTGCGTCAATCAAGGCGACGGCGCGAAGAGCCCCGCCGCGCCACGCGGAGGGGTCTCGGCGCACGGCGGTGCAAAGGATTCACCCGGTGTGCTGACCGGAAACGGAGTGCAGCTCCCGATCCATCTCCCGGTGAATGTCACCGGAAATTCCGTGAATGTCGTAGGTGTCGGCAATCCCGTCGTGGGCAACCGCTCGGAGAACACCTCCGGTGACCACCCCCACCACCCGGCGCGGCCGTCACCCGAGCCGCCGGCACCGACTCCGGCACCACCGAAGCCGCACCCGGCACCCGCCACGGAGGTCCGGGGGCACCTCGCCCCGCCGGCCGCCGCGGCCTCACTGGCCCACACGGGTACGGACGACACGATCCCGGCCGCCGCCGCGAGCGCGGCCCTCGTCCTGGGCGGCGCCGCCCTGTACCGGCGTTTCCGCCCCGGGGCGGACCGCTGAGACGAGCACCCGCGCCAGGACGGAAGGCCCCACCGGGCAGGCGACCGGTGGGGCCTCCGCCGTTCGAACCGCCTTGATGGATCAGGGGAGTTCGCCGCGCAGGACGCTGTACCGCACCCCGTCCCGCCAGCGCCCGTCCCGGTAGGCGACGCTGCGCAGGACGCCCTCCCGGGTGAACCCGGCCTTCTCCAGGGCGCGTTGCTCGGCGATGTTCTCCGACTCCGTGTCCGCCTCGACGCGCATCACCAGGGTGTGCGCGAACAGATAGCGCGCCAACTGCCGTTGCGCCTCGGTCCCGACACCCTGTCCGCGCGCCTCGGGCAGCAGGGTGATGCCCATGTTCCGGTAGTGGCAGGTCGGGGTCGGGGCGACCTTCCGCCAGGCGACGAACCCCACCGGCTCGTCACCCCGGATCGCCATCAGGCAGGAACGGTCACCGCCGAGCAGGCGGTCCTCGGACCACTGCCGCCGCCAGCGCCGGACGTCGCTCCAGCCGTACCACTGGAACTCCGACGCGGCCTCCGGGTCACCGAGGAAGCGCTCCATGACGACCAGGCCGACTTCGTCCACCGGTCGCAGTGCGATGTTGTCCGCGGTCATGCCGGACAAGCGTCGGGGACCCCAACTAGTGGGCCGTGTGAGGGTGTTCCCCGGAATCGGCCGGAGCCCTGAGGAGTGCGTGGGCCGCCTTCCGGAACGCGGACAGCAGCCGGTTGTGCTCGCCGGCCCGGGTCGCGAGGGCGACATGACTCGGCTCGACGCCGTGCAGGGGGATCGCGAGGATGTCGGGGCGGATCGTCTGCCCGGGGCGGATGCCGGCCACGATGGCCACGGCCCGTCCGTCGGCGACGAACTCGAACTTGTCCTCCAGGGCCCGGATCACTGGACCCCCGGGCGCCGGCCGGCCGTCGGGCCGGGGATCGATACGCCAGAAGGCGGCCCACGCCGGGTCCGCGCCGGGGACTTGCGGCACGGGTTCGTCGGCGATGTCGTCCACGGTCACGGACTCCTTGCCGGCCAGCCGGTGGTCGAGCGGCACGAGCAGGACGCGCGGCTCGTCGTAGAGGATCGTGACCTCCAACTCGTCTGTGGAGAAGGGCAGTCGGGCCACCACCGCGTCCACCCGACGCTCGAACAGCGCGGCGCGTACGTCGTCGTAGGCCAGATGTACGACGTGCACGTCGGCGTCCGGGTGCCGGCGCCGTACCTCGCGCACCGCCGGGGTCACGAACAGGTTCGCCATGTATCCGACGGTGAGACGGCTGGGTTCCGCGGCGGCGCGGGTCTCGGCGGCGGCCTGGGCGGTGGCACGCAACAGCCCCTTTGCGCGCGGCAGAAAGACCTCCCCGGCCTCCGTGAGCCGAGTGCCCTGAGGGGTGCGGTCCAGCAGCCGGGCACCCAACTGCTCCTCCAGCCGCCGGACTTGACGGCTCAGGGACGGCTGGGTGATGTGCAGCGCCTCGGCGGCGCGACCGAAGTGACGCTGCTCGGCGACGGCGATGAAGTACCGCACGAGACGCAGTTCGAGATCAGGCGCGGAAGTGAGGTCCGTCATGCCCCAAGCGTACTGCGCGACGCACCGGACATCGCACGGAAAGGACTTCTCATCAGCTGTGATGCCTCATCCGCATTGCGTGATGCGAAACAGGCTTTGGACCCGGAGTCGGTGTCCTGACCACGATGGAAGCACAGCACGACCCAGTTCGACACCCACCCATCGAAGGAACGCAGCATGCGTGTATTCGTCACCGGCGCGACCGGATTCATCGGCTCCGCCGTGGTCCGTGAACTGCTCGACGCAGGACACACGGTCACCGGTCTGGCCCGCTCCGACGCGTCCGCCGAGGCGCTGACGGCCGCGGGCGCCGCCGTGCACCGGGGTTCGCTCGACGACCTCGACAGCCTGCGCCGCGGCGCCGAGGCGGCGGACGGGGTCTGCCATCTGGCCTTCATCCACGACTTCACGGACTTCGCCGCCAACTGCGCCACCGACCTGCGGGCGATCGAGGCGATCGGCGAGGCGCTCGCGGGTACCGGCAAACCCTTCGTGGTGACCTCGGGCACCCCCGCGCTCGACAAGGGGCGGGTGGCGACGGAGGAGGACAGGGTCGACCCGGAGTCCTTCTCGGCGATACGGCAGCCCTCCGAGATCGCGGCGGTCGCGCTGGCGGAGCGCGGGGTGCGGTCGTCCGTCGTCCGGCTGCCCCGGTCCGTGCACGGCGAGGGCGACAAGGGATTCGTCGCGGGGCTGATCGCCGT
This sequence comes from Streptomyces sp. NPDC001100, assembly GCF_053598575.1. NCBI lineage: Bacteria > Bacillati > Actinomycetota > Actinomycetes > Kitasatosporales > Streptomycetaceae > Streptomyces > Streptomyces sp. NPDC001100. The sequence goes on along the minus strand of NZ_JBSFKO010000011.1, from coordinate 31,778 downwards.
CGCTCGCCAGAAGGGACTGTCGGCGTACGTCGGCGACGGCACCAACCGGTGGCCCGCCGTGCATCGCCTGGACGCGGCCCGCCTGTACCTGTGGGCCCTGGAGTCGGCCCCGGCGGGCGCGCAGTACCACGCGGTCGGCGACGAGGGGCTGCCGCTCCGGGAGATCGCGGAGGTCGTCGCCGCCCGTCTCGACGTCCCGACGGGCAGCGTGACGCCCGAGGAAGCGGTCGCGCACTTCGGATTCCTGGGCCTCGTCGCCTCGCTGGACTGCCCGGCGTCGAGCACGCTCACGCAGAAGCAGACGGGGTGGCAGCCGGTGGAGGTGGGCCTGCTGGCCGACCTCGAAGCGGGCCACTATTTCGACGTGGAGTAGTACTTCGACGCGCAGTGGTACACCGACGTGCAGTAGGAAAGAAGGGCTCCCGGCCGCGGCGCCACGCCCCGGGCACGTAATCCCGTTGCCGGGCTTGCCCCTCGGATGTTCAAGTGGACCCATGGATCATGCCGAGGTGCTCGCCCTCCACGACCGCGACCTGCGCGAACGCGCCCGACCCAGCGAGCCGGGTGCCCGGGTGGAGCGGTCCGGGGGAGTGGTGCGCCAGGTCGCCGGCGCGGACGGCTGGAACGGCGTCCTGTGGACGGACCTGGACGAGACCGACGCCGACGCGGCGATCGCCGAACAGATCGCGTACTTCACGGGACTCGGCCGTGACTTCGAGTGGAAGCTCTACGGCCACGATCTGCCGACCGACCTCGGGCAGCGGCTGACGGCGGCCGGGTTCACCCCCGAACCGCAGGAGACCCTGATGATCGGCGAGATCGCGGCACTCGCCCTCGACGCCGAACTGCCGGACGGCATCCGCCTGTTGCCCGCCACCGACCGCGCCGGCGTCGACCTCGTGGCGGATGTCCACGAGAAGGCCTTCGGCTCGGACAGCTCCCGGCTGCGCTCCAGCCTGCTCGCCCAGCTCGCCGCGGACCCGGACACGGTCGTCGCCGTCGTCGCCCTCGCCGGGGACGAACCGGTGAGCGCTGCACGAATGGAACTCGTCCCCGGCACCCGGTTCGCCGGCCTGTGGGGCGGCGGCACGGTGGAGAGCTGGCGGGGCCGCGGCATCTACCGCGCCCTGGTCGCCCACCGCACCCGCATCGCGGCCGACCGCGGCTACCACTACATCCAGGTCGACGCCTCCGACCAGAGCCGCCCCATCCTCGAACGCCTCGGCCTCGCCCCGCTCACCACGACCACGCCGTACCTGTACGAGCCGTAGAACGGCAGCGGCACCCGCCCGCTCGCCGAAGACGACCCCGTCGGCCTGCACGGCACCACACCTCATCGAGGCCGCCGCTGTCGAACACGGGTGCCCGGCGCAGGCGTACAACATCAGTCCAGTCGGGACGGCCTCGCCGCGTTGCGAGCCGTGCGCTGATCAGTACGGGCAATGGCCGTGCCTACAGGTCGAGTTGGTACTTCACCGCCCGATGTGTCGGCACGTAGCCGAGCGCGTCGTTCACCGCCCGCATCGGCGCGTTGCCGTCCGCCGTGTCCGTGAGCAACCCCGCGAGCAGTGGGTGGAGTTGGTGCGCCCGGTGGATCGAGGCGGCCTTCATCCAGTGGGCGAGACCGCGGCCACGATGGGCGGGCAGTACGGCCGTACCGTAGTGCTGCGCGTCGCCGCGTCCGTCGCCCGGCACGACCAGTTCGGAGAAACCGACGACGCTTCCGTCGGTGGTGTCCACCGCGGCGACGGTGTGCAGGAGCTCCCCGCGGCGCGCGACCGCCTCGGCCGCCGCGACCAGTCGTTCCACATCCCATGCGACGGTGCCGTAGTCGGTGTCCTGCATCGGCATGTCGTCCATCGCGCTGCGCGACTCGGCGTAGGAGTGGGCGAGTCCGGCCGGAACCGTGCCGTGCCATTCCGTCAACTCGTAGCCGGGGTGCGGGCGTTGGGCTTGTTCGCCGATCGCCGTGAGATCCGCGTCGGTCAGTGACAGCCGGGCGTACGTCAGGGTCAGTACCGGACGGAAGCCGCGGGCGGGCAGGAACTCGTCGGCGGGTGAACCCTGTTGGGCCTGGGTGACGATGGAGCGCCGGCCCTCCGCGCGGGCGGCTGTCGTCGCGGCCTCCAACAGCCGGGTGCCGATGCCCAGTCGGCGCTCGGCGGCGTGCACCGAGAGCTCCAGTTCACCGAGATGCGCCTGCCCCTCCTTGAGGAACAGGCGCAGCGAAGCCGACCCGACGGGCACGCCGTCACCGTCCTGGGCGAGCCAGACAAGACGACGGCTCGACGGGCCGGAGTCCGGATCGACGAGCGGGATGACGCGTGGTGACAAGGGTTCTCCGGGAGGGATGCGCGAAGCACGGGACCTGGCGGCGGGCTCGCAGTAGCTTGCCGCCGCCCGGTCTCACCCGCAACGCAATTCCCGGCCCCCGCTCAGCGGCGCACCCTTGTCCGGTCCAGCGCGGCGATGCCGACGGCCGCCAGGCCGATCTGGATGAGCCACTCGATCCAGTCGATGCCCTTGGTGTCGGCGACCCCCAGGCCCGAAGCGATCGCCGCGCCGAGCAGCGCGGCCACGATGCCGACCACGATCGTCAGCAGAACGCCGACGTGCTGGCGGCCGGGGACGACGAGCCGCCCCAGCACGCCAATGATGATGCCGATGATGATGGCACTGATGATGCCCGAGATCTCCATCTCCGCCCCTCTTTGTCGTTGTCCTCGCTCTCATCTTGTGCCCGTTGCGGGCTGAGCCACTCCGCCGAGTTCTGCCGACTGTTATTGCCGCGACTTTCTGTTCACTACCCCTTCATGCCATGTACCTTTCAATCGTTCAACGCGTGTAGAAGTCCCCACCTACCGTTCTACGCGCGCAGATCAGGCGCCCGCACCGCACCTTTCCCATCCCTCACGGAGGTTCGCCGGATGCTTGGATCCAGAAGATCCCGCCGCAGACTCACCACCGCCCTCGCCGGCCTGGGACTTTTCGTCACGGGGGCGGCCCTCCAGGTCACCACCACGGCCACGCCCGCGCACGCGGCCACCACGCACCGTGTCCTGTTCGACGACGGCCACGCCGAGGAGGCGGGCAACGCGGACTGGATCATCTCCACCAGCAAGCCCGACCCGCTGGCCCAGGACTCCTCCCCGTCCGCCGAGACGGACTGGACCGGAGCGCTCTCCTCGTGGGGCGTCGCCCTGCAGAAGACCGGTAGTTACAGCCTGAAGACCGCCACCAGCGCGCTCACGTACGGCGGTTCCTCGACGACCGACCTGTCGAACTTCGACACGCTGGTCCTGCCCGAGCCCAACACGCTGTTCACGACGGCCGAGAAGACCGCGATCATGACGTTCGTCAAGAACGGCGGCGGCCTGTTCATGATCTCCGACCACACCGGCGCCGACCGCAACAGCGACGGCTACGACGCGGTCGAGATCCTCAACGACCTGATGACGAACAACAGCGTCGACTCGACCGACCCGTTCGGTTTCTCCATCGACACCCTCGACATCAGCTCCGGCTATCCCGCGGCGATCAGCGACAGCAGCAACGCGGTCCTGAACGGCGCCTTCGGCACGGTCACCAAGAGCCTGATCGCCGACGGCACCACGGCCACTCTCAAGCCCGCCGACAACGCGAACGTCAAGGGCCTTGTGTACCGCAGCGGTTACTCCGGCAACTCCGGCGCGTTCTTCGCGACCAGCACCTTCGGCAGCGGTCGCGTGGCCTTCTGGGGCGACAGCTCGCCGATCGACGACGGCACCGGCCAGTCGGGCAACACGCTCTACGACGGCTGGAACGACACCGGCGCCACCAACGCCGCCCTCGCCCTCAACGCCACCGCGTGGCTGGCCGGCGACGGCAGCACCGGCGGCGGTGGCGGAGGGGGTGGCGGCACCTGCACCGCCGCCCAGTTGCTCGGCAACCCGGGCTTCGAGTCCGGCAACACCACCTGGACCGCCAGCAGCGGCGTCATCACCAGCTCCAGCAGCGAGGCCGCCCGCACCGGCTCCTACAAGGCCTGGCTGGACGGCTACGGATCGGCCCACACCGACACCCTGTCCCAGTCGGTGACCATCCCGTCCGGCTGCTCCGCGACGCTCAGCTTCTATCTGCACGTGGACACCGCGGAGACCACCACCAGCACCGCCTACGACAAACTGACGGTCACCGCCGGATCCACCACCCTGGCCACGTACTCGAACCTGAACGCGGCCTCCGGATACGTCCTGAAGTCCTTCGACGTGTCCTCGCTGGCCGGAACGACCGCCACGATCAGTTTCAGCGGCGTCGAAGGGTCCACCCTCCAGACGTCCTTCGTCATCGACGACACCGCGCTCAATGTGAGCTGATGACGGCCGGTGGGGCCCGGCGGCGGCCGGGCCCCACGGGTTCTCAGGTGTTCACGCCGCCGGGACCGTCCGCTCCGGTGTGTTCCAGCCGGAGACCCGCACCCGAGGCGCCGACCCGTGCAGTTCGGACGTCCGGTAGGTCACCGTCAGCGTCTTCGACTCCCCGGGCCACAGGCTCACTTCGTTGTCGGACCACGTCACCGGCAGCACCGGCCGGCCCGCCGAGTCCACGAGGTGGACGTCGGTGAGAAGCGAAGGAGTCTTCGCCTTCCCGGAGTTGCGCACCGTGACGGTCGTGGTCGAGGTGCCGTCCGTGCCCACCGAGGTCGACGCGGTCGCCGAAACCGGCACCTGCGCCATCGAGTTGAGCCCCTTGAGATCGGCATAGCTCGTCGTCGGCGTGTAGTACCAGTCGGTGTGCGCCCAGTCGAGCGTGTCGGGCCTCGCGGAGAGCCAGTACACGTTCCGGCTCACCTCCTTGCCGGACGCGTCCGTGAGCGTCAGCCGCACCAGGTACGTCGTCGACAGCCCGGCCACCGACGAGGGCAGGGTGAGCGCGGTGCTGTGCGCGCCGCCGCCGGAGACCGTCACCCCGGCCACCTGCCTGTCGTACTTCTGCATGCCGTCGGTGTTGAACAGCGTTGCTCGCACGGTGAGTTGGTGTGCGGACGCGTTCCGGTTGTTCACCACGACGATCGAGCGGTTGTCGTAGGAGTACTGGATGTGCAGCGGTTCGTTCGCCTTCTTCGCGCCGAAGTAGGCACCGCCCTGGTCGAGGTATCGGTCCATCAACTGCCAGTGCAGCGAGGTCCATCCGCTGTTGAACATCCAGTAGACGACTCCGGTCGCCGGCTTCGTGGCGTCGGTGGCGTTGCGTTCGTAGGCCTCGAACTGGGCGCGGACGTTCTCGTACTGCGCGAGCTGGGCCTTGCGGACGTAGTCGGTGAGGCTCGTAGGCGGTCCGTAGCGGCCGGTGAGCGCGTTGTCGTAGAGCTTGAGGGTGTTGAAGACCGGTGACGGGGAGCGGTGGTACTGCTTGGCGGCCGGATCCTTCCAGAGGGTGGCCAGTTCGGCCGGGGTCATCATGCGGCGCAGGGTGTCGAGGGTGGGGATGTCGGGGCCCGCGCTGGTCTCGGAATTGAAGCCGGTGGCGCCGCCCTCGCGCTTGGCGTACCAGTAGTTCGGCGGGATCCAGTCGTACGGGCCGGTCATCTTCATGCCCGAACTGCCGCTGACCGGCGAGGAGTTGTCGGAGGCGGCGGCGACCACCGGGGTCTTCCAGTCGGCCGCCTTCAGCGCGTCGAGGTAGGTCTTCTCGATTTTCGCGTCGGGGGCGAAGTCGCTGCCGATGAGGAACGAGATCACGCTGGGGTGGTCGCGCAGCCGGGCGGCCTCGGCGGCCATCGACGCCTTGGCGACCGGATAGTCGGCGGCGGTCCACTTGTCGCCGGTCTCGTCGCCGTTGACCTGGCCCTCCCACTTGTCGCAGCACTCCCAGCCGGGGAGGGTCAGGATGCCGTAGCGGTCGGCCAGGTCGAAGAACTCGTCCGGCTCGATGTGTCCTTCCAGCCGGATGGTGTTCAGGCCCAGGTCGAGGGCGTACTTCAGGCGGTCCTCGACGTAGGTCCGGTCCCAACGGAGGAACTCGTCCGGCGACCAACCGCCGCCCTTGATCAGCAACTTGCGGCCGTTGATCCGGTACTGGCGGGCGCCGTCCGAGTTCAGCGGGGCCCGGACGTCGCGGATGCCGAAGGTCTGGTGCGAGGAGTCGGAGGGGGTGCCGTTCACGGAGGCGGTGAGGTCGAGGCCGTAGAGCGGCTGGCCGCCCATGCCGGCCGGCCACCACACCTTCGGGGAGTTCAGGTGGACGGCGAAGGTGACGGTCTTCGCCTGGTGTGCGGCGAGGGAGACGGTCGTGGTGAAGGTCCGGCCGTCGATGCTGCCGCCGACCTGTGCGGTGACGGGCGTGTTCGTGTCGTTGCGGGCCTGCGCCTTGACCGTCAGGTCGGCGGTGGCGAGCGACGGGACGGCCAGTTTGGTCACCACATGTGCGTCGCGCAGGGCGACCGGGCCGCCGCGGCGGACGAGGACGTCACGGACGATGCCCATGTTCTGGTCGGGCGGCGGCTGGAGCCAGTCGATCCAGCCCATGGTGAGGTTCTTGTTCGGGTCGTTCGGCCGGATGCGGAAAGCGACCGTGTTCGTGCCGGAGCGGACGAGCGAGGTGACGTCCAACTCGTGGTGTGTGTAGGCGCCGTTGACGTCGGCGGCCTTGGCGATCTGCTTGCCGTTGACGTAGACGTCGGCCGCCGAGATCACTCCGCTGAAGTCGAGGTAGGTGCGCTGCGAGGTGTCCGTGACCGTGAAGTCGCTGCGGTACCACCACGGCACCTTGAAGTCGGCCTTCGGGATCTTCTGCTGGTTGGTCGAGTAGAAGGGGTCGGCGTACACGCCGTCGGCGATCAGGGCCGCCAGGACCGTCGAGCGCGCGCCCGCCGGGTACCAGCCCCTCGCCCGATAGCTCGGGGAGGAGACGGCCGCGGGGGAGTCGGTGACCTTGGCGGACGACTGGATCGCGTAGCCCGACAGCGGGGTGGCGGCCCCGGCCGTCGGGCGTACGGCGGTCACCGGGGCCTGCGCGCGCCGCTGCGGGGACGGCTCCCGGGCTCCCGCCCAGGCGCTGGTGGTGAGGGCGCCCAGCAGGCCGAGGGCGATCGCGGCCGTGGTGAGACGGCCTCTGAGGAGGGGGTGGACGGCGGGGCGGTGGAACACGGGGGACTCCAGCCTCGTCAAGTTAGGAAACTTTACTAACTGCGACAGAAGGTAGGCCGGACGATGGGGTGTGTCAATCACCGTTGCGCGTGGGTGAGTTGCTCAGGGCACCGGGCCGTGCCGGTGGGTGAAGGTGTTCACGACGCCGAGTGACGCTCGAAGACGAGATCCCGGGCCGTACCCAAGGCGGTGGCCACCGCGCCCAGCAGCACCGCGTCCTCGCCCAGCGCGCTCGGCACGATCTTCGGCCGCAGCGGGGTGAGCGCGCGCAGGTTCTCCCGCACCGGACGCAGCAGCAGATCCACGCTGTGCCCGACCCCGCCGCCCAGGACGACCAGGTCCGGATCGAGCACGGCCGCGGCGGCGGCCACCGTGTGTGCGATCCGCTCGCCCTCCAGCTCGACCGCCTTGACCGCGGCGGGATCTCCCTGCCTGGCCGCGTCGAACACGGCCTTCGCGGTGAGCTGCTGCCCGCTCATGCCGAACATCCGGGCCGCCTCGACGACGGCCACCCCGGAGACGGCGTCCTCCAGCGTCTCCGGCTTCTGCTGCCCGGGCCACGGCAGGAACCCGATCTCCCCGGCCCCGCCGTGCGCCCCCGTGAACAGCCGCCCCTCGCTGACCACACCCATGCCGAGACCGGTGCCGATCATGATGTACGCGAACAGTCGGCTGCCCGCGCCCACGCCGTACGTGTACTCGCCCAGCGCCGCGAGATTCGCGTCGTTGTGCACCTCCAGCGGAACGCGCAGCTCCTCCCGCATCCGGTCGAACAGCCCGGCCCGCCCCCATCCCGGCAGATGCATCGCGTACCGCACCCGCCGCCGCTGCTCGTCGTACACACCCGGAGTGCCCACCACGGCGTGCACCACCGCGGCCGGTGCGACCTCGGAGTTCGCCACGACCTGATGCGCGGTGGCGACCACCAGTTCGGCCATGGTGCCCGAGCTGCGGGCCCGGTTGCGGACGTCCGCCCGGGCCACCACCTCGCCGTCCAGATTGGCCACCGCGACCCGCAGCCAGCTGCGCCCGACATCGATTCCGAGCGCGTAGCCGGCGGCGGGATCGGGGGCGTAGAGCACGGCGGTCCGGCCGCGCTCGGGTGCCCGGGTGCCGACCTCGTGGACCAGTCCCGCCTCTGCCAGAGCCGCCAGCGCGCTGGAGACCGTCGGCTTCGACAGGCCTGTGTCGCGGGCGAGTTGGGCGCGCGAGGCGGCACCGGCGGTGCGCAGCCGGTCGAGCAGCAGCCGCTCGTTCGTGCTCCGCAGCCGCTGCCGGCTCCAGGGCTGTTCCTGCTGCTCTACGGCGTCGCTGGCGGGCATCGCACCATTCTCACTCATCGGGGACACCCTCTTGACGAGTCTAGTAAGGCTCCTTAACTTTATCGCCCAGTCAGCCACCGGATACCGGCCCGCACGCCGCACCCCGCTTCCCCCGAGTCACGCACCCCCTCAGGAGCCTCCATGTCCGGTAGTCCGCCCCCAGAAGGCGGCTTCGTCCGTCGCGTCGGCCTCTTCCAGGCCACCGCCATCAACATGAGCCAGATGTGCGGCATCGGGCCGTTCGTGACCATCCCGCTCATGGTCGCCGCGTTCGGCGGCCCGCAGGCGGTCATCGGCTTCGTCGCGGGCGCGATCCTCGCCCTCGCCGACGGCCTCGTCTGGGCCGAGATGGGCGCCGCGATGCCCGGCTCCGGCGGCAGCTACGTCTATCTCCGCCAGGCCTTCCAGTACCGCACCGGGCGGCTGATGCCGTTCCTGTTCGTCTGGACGGCGATGCTCTTCATCCCGCTGATCATGTCGACCGGCGTGGTCGGCTTCGTGCAGTACCTCGGCTATCTGGCACCGGACCTGGGCAAGACCTCCGGCGACCTCATCGGCCTCGGCGTGATCGCCCTGGTGGTCCTCCTCCTCTGGCGCGGCATCGAGAACATCGCCCGCATCACCGCCGTGATGTGGACCGTGATGATCGCGGCGGTGTTCATGGTGATCCTGGCCGCCGCCACCCACTTCAGCGGCCACCTCGCCTTCACCTACCCCGCGCACGCCTTCGACCTGGGCAGCAACCACTTCTGGCTCGGCTTCGCCGGCGGCCTCACCATCGGCATCTACGACTACCTCGGCTACAACACCACCGCCTACATGGGCGCCGAGATCAAGGACCCCGGCCGCACCCTGCCGCGCTCCATCCTCTTCTCGATCGTCGGCATCATGGCGATCTACCTGCTGCTCCAGATCGGCACCCTCGGCGTCATCGACTGGCACCGGATGACCAACCCGAACGACATCGCCTCCTCCTCCGTCGCCTCGGCGGTCCTGGAGAAGACCTGGGGCAAGGGCGCCGCCGACACGGTCACCGTCCTGATCCTGATCACGGCTTTCGCCTCGGTCTTCACCGGCCTCCTCGGCGGCTCCCGGGTGCCCTACGACGCGGCCCGCGAACGCGTCTTCTTCCGCCCCTACGCCAAGCTCCACCCCAAACACCGCTTCCCGATGCTCGGCCTGGCCACCATGGGCGTGATCACCGCGATCGGCTTCCTGATCGGCCGCCACACCGACCTCGCCACCCTGATCCAACTCCTCACCACGGTCATGGTCATCGTCCAGGCGCTGGCCCAGATCATCGCCCTCACGGTCCTGCGCAAACGCCAGCCGACCCTCCGCCGCCCCTACCGCATGTGGCTCTACCCGGTGCCGAGCATCGTCGCCTTCGTCGGCTGGTGCGTGATCTACGGCTACGCCGACAAGAACTCCCCGGGCCGCCACCCCATCGAGTGGTCCCTCGCCTGGCTCGCCCTGGGCTGTGTCGCGTTCCTCGTCTGGGCCCGCTTCGAGAAGGTGTGGCCGTTCGGCCCGAAGGAGATCGCGGAGGAGTACCTCACGGAGACGGTGCCGGAACCCGCCGGCACCTGACGGCTGTTGGCCCATCCTGACGCGGCCGGCACCTCACCCGCGATGTCCACGACGGAGCGCTCGTCGGTCACCACCCGCACGGTGTCCGCGGGCGCCCGCTCGTCCAACATCCGCGCCCTACGTGCACTGTTGGCCAACTCGTGCTCCAACTCGCCACCGATCTCACGCCCGTTGAGCCGCTCCGCCGCGGTGGCGTCCGGAGGCGGTGAGCAGCACGCCCGAGCGCGGCGTAATTCCCCCACGCCGCGGTCAAGTTGGCCTCACCGATCGCTGTCCGGTGCGGATCGCCGTCCGGCGCCGGATGCACCTGCCCCATGAAGTCGCCGTCGATCACCGCATGGGCGATCCCCGACGCCCGCAGCCGCGCCGACACCTCCCAGCCCACGGTCGTCTTCCCGACCCCGGCGCGTCCCCCGATGAGCGGTACCTCCGCGCGATCCACGGGATCAGCGTCCCCGGCGATACTCGTGCGGTCGAACGGATTCGGGGAGGCGGACCGCGTGCAGGAGTCGGCGCTCGGCGGAGGCGCGGTCAACGAGGTCGTGCGGGTCGGGGCGACCGTGCGCCGTACACCCTCCGAACGGTCGCAGTACGTAAGGGAGTTGCTCGCGCTGTTCGAGCGGCGGGGGTGGGCGGGGGCGCCGCGCTTCCTCGGTACGGACGAGCGGGGGCGGGAGGTGTTCCAGTACATCGAGGGCCGGGCTGCTGTCACCCCCGACGAACGGTCCGCCGCCCGTAGCGACGACAGCCTGGTCCGGGTCGCACAACTCGTCCGCGCCTTCCACGACTTGACCCATGGCACACCGGAGGCGGGCGGCCACGACGTCGTCTGCCACAACGACCTGGCCCCCAAGAACACCGTCTACGACACCGCGTGGCGTCCGCTGGCCTTCGTCGACTGGGATCTCGCCGCCCCGGGGGAGCGCGTCCACGACGTCGCCCACGTCTGCTGGCAGTACCTGGACCTCGGGCCGGCCGTCACCGACGTACCCGAGGCGGCCCGCCGGATCGCGCTGATCCGCGAGGCGTACGGCCTCGACGACAGTGGACGGCTCGTCGACACGGTCCTGTGGTGGCAGGACCGGTGCGCGCGAGGCATCGAGGCCGGTGCCGAGCGCGGTGAGCGGGCCATGGTCGGCCTGCGGGCGAGCGGGGTCGTGGACGAGATCCGGGCCGCGTACGAATGGGTGGCCGCGCACCGCCGTGAGCTGGGCGTCTTCCTGGCCTGAGACGAGCACGTGCCGAGCCGTCGTAACACCCGCCTTGACATGCAGGTAAATGCCTGCATAACTTTGGGTGTGCGATCCGAACACGACCCAGGAATGGACGCGGTCTTCAAGGCGCTGGCCGACGAGACCCGAAGGCGACTGCTGGACCGGCTGCACGAGCACAACGGGCAGACGCTCGGCGAGCTGTGCGGGCGGATCGAGATGACCCGCCAGTCGGTGACCCAGCATCTGGCCGTCCTGGAGGCCGCCAACCTGGTCAGCACGGTGCGGCGCGGGCGGGAGAAGCTGCACTACCTCAATCCGGTCCCGCTGCACGAGATACAGCAGCGCTGGATCGACAAGTTCGAGCGCCCGCGTCTGCGCGCGCTCGGGGCACTCAAGCGACGAGCCGAGGAAGCCATGACCGACAAACCGACATTCGTCTATGTCACCTACATCGCGAGCACTCCCGAGAAGGTCTGGGACGCCCTCACCGACGCCGACCTGACCGCTGCCTACTGGGGGCACAGCAATGTGTCCGACTGGCGGCAGGGTTCGCGCTGGGAGCACGTGCGCATCGACGGTTCCGGCATCGCCGACGTCGTCGGGACCGTCGTCGAGAGCGACCGCCCCAACCGCCTGGTCACCACGTGGACCTCACCGGACAACGAGGGCGAGGAGGACACGTACTCCCGCGTCACCTACGACATCCGGCGGCACGAGGACATCGTGCGGCTCACCGTGACGCACGAGGACCTCGCCGACGAGGGCGAGCTCTCCGACGTGTCCGGCGGCTGGCCGGCCGTGCTGTCCAACCTGAAGTCGGTCCTCGAAACCGGCAGCCCCCTCCCGCAGTCGCCGTGGCTGGTGCCGGGCGACCACTGAAGGGGGCGTGGCTTCCTTTCGGGGCCTCGATGACGGGGATTCCTACGGCTTGGGAGTGCTCCGCGCCGCCGTCGCGGCACACACGATGCCCAGGAGCACGGCCAGTCCGCCGATGATGACGTTGTTCAGGATGACGCCCTTGTCGGGGTTGTCGCCGACGATCCACGGCGAGACGATCATCCAGACACCCAGGGCGCACATCGCCCAGCTGAGGCCGTACATGCGCTCCGGTGCCCTGGTGAACCCGAGGGCCAGCAGGCCGATCGCGATGCCGATGATCAGGTTGTGCGGCACGAGCGCGGGCTGGCTCGTCGTGTAGTGGAGTATCCACGGGGATACGGCGCAGTACAGACCGAGCAGGAACACCGGTCCGTCCACGAGCGCCACATCGCGTCCACCGAGCATGCGGGCGTAACGCGCCTGCATTTCGGAGACATCAGGGTGGCTCGCCATGTCACCTCTGGTGTGCGAGACGTTGGCCATGACTCGTCTCCTTTGACTTGCTGGCCTGACCGCGTCTGGTGCGGTGTGCGGTAAGAGCCGCTTTCGTCCATTCTGCTCTTATTTTTGCTTTATGTGTAGAGGTCAGGCCATGGGTGCGACGAGGTGACCGCCCCCCGTGTGGCTGACGGGCGCGCGTGTCGCGCGGGAGACCCGCGCGCCCTCAGACGTCCTGCTGCCGCAGGCCGCGCCGCAACTGGTGAAGGCCGCGGCGGGAGTGGCTCTTGACCGTGCCCAGCGGCCAGCCGGTGTGCTCCGCGATCTGGGTCTGGGTGAGGTCCTCGTAGAACGCCAGCCGCAGTACCCGCTGTTGGGGGCCGGGAAGCCGGGCCAGCTCGCGTCCGACAAGGACCCGGTCGAGGACCGCCTCGGGATGCCGGGCGGCCGGATCGGCGAGGGCCAGGGCCGAGCCCGCCGCGGTCACGAGAGCGACCCGGCGGGTCCGGGCGGACAGCGCGTCGGCGATCTTGCGCCTGGTGATGCCGACGATCCAGCCGCCGACGCTGCCGCGCTCGGGCCGAAAGGTGTGCCCTCCGCGCCACACGCCGAGGAACACCTGCTGGGTCACGTCCTCGGCCTCCCGGGCATCGCCCAGCGAGCGCCAGGCGAGGGTGTGCACCAGGGCCGACCAGCGCTGATACGCGGCGGTCAGACAGCTCTCGTCGCCGTCGGCCAGCCCGCGGGCCAACTCCTCGTCGCTCGGCAGGGCGGCTCTGTGCTGCGGGCTCATGACGACGGCTCCTCACGTCGGGCGGAGTCCGCCCCGGTCGTACGCGGTCCGGGCGAGCACCTGCCACCACGGCGGTTCGGGGCGTCTGCCGGGATGTGCCCCGGTGTGTCCATCGTGGGAGCGGGGAGCCATGCGGCTCAACTTGCGTCGATTCTGCGTCGTATAGTCGATGTGTGAGTGAGCCGTACGCCGACGGAGGCACGGACGACCGGCCCGGCCGGCCCTCCGAGCCGACCGCGCTGCCCCTGACGACCGGAGCGCTGGCCCGTCGGCTGGGGGTGTCGCCCACCACCCTGCGCTCCTGGGACCGCCGCTACGGCATCGGACCCGCGGTCCGCGCCGACGGACGGCACCGGCGCTGGACCCCCGAGGACGTGGCCGTGCTGGAGGCCATGTGCCGGCTCACCTCGTCCGGAGTACCGCCCGCCGAGGCGGCCCGCGCCGCGAAGGAGACCGCCGGGTCACCCGCGCGGAGTGCTGGCGCGGCCGTACGGTCGGACGGAGCGCGGGCGCGCGGCGGTTCACGGGCGGCCGGCCCGCTCCCGCTGGGAGACGTGCGGCAGGAGTGCCGCGGCCTGGCCCGCGCCGCCGTACGGCTGGACGCGCCGGCCGTGGCGGAGCAACTGGCCCTGTCCGTCGAGCGGTACGGCGTCGCCGTCGCCTGGCAGGAGGTGATGGTGCCGACCCTGCACGCGGTGGGACGCAAGTGGGAGTCGTCCGGGGACCGCTACGTCGAGGTGGAGCACCTGCTCTCCTGGCACGTCTCCACCACCCTGCGCCGGTACACCCCGCCTCCGGATCGGCGGACGGACGTCTCGCCCGCCGGGCCCGTCGTCCTGGCCTGCGTACCGGGTGAGCAGCACACCCTGCCGATCGAGGCACTCAACGCCGGACTGGCCGAAGTCGGCCTGCCCACAAGGATGTTCGGTGCCGCCGTGCCCGCCGAGGCGCTGACCGCCGCGGTACGGCGGCTGGGGCCGTCGGCCGTCGTCCTGTGGGCGCAGGCGCGCTCCACGGCGAGCCTGGTGCTGGCCCGGCATGTCGCCGGCACCCGGTGGGGTGTGAAGGGCGCACGCCGGCAGCCCCTGGTGGTGCTGGGCGGACCCGGCTGGTCCGGTTCCTCGGCGCGGGGCATGCCCCGGCCGGCGACCCTCGACGAAGCCGTCGAGATCCTGTCCGGTGTGTACGGGGCCGAGGCGTCCGGGGAACGGCCCTGACCTCCCGGCCCCGCGGAGCACACCTCACTCGCCCGCACGGCCCTTCCTGAAACGCGCGAGGCCCTCGGCGAGGTCGACGATCGGGTCCGGGTAGTCGTCGAGCACGGCCCGGTCCAGCCCGCGCAGTTTCCACGGCTCGTGCACCGCCGGCCCTTCCAGCCCGGCGAGTTCGGGAACCCAGCGGCGGACGTACGCGCCGTCGGGATCGTGCCGCTTGGCCTGCGTGACGGGGTTGAGGACCCGGTTGGGGCGGGTGTCGGTGCCGGTGCCCGCCATCCACTGCCAGTTCAGCTGGTTGTTGGCCACGTCGCCGTCGACCAGCAGGTCGAGGAAGTGCCGGGCGCCGACACGCCAGTCGACGTACAGCGTCTTGGTGAGGAAGCTCGCCGTCAGCAGCCGTCCCCGGTTGTGCATCCAGCCCTCCTGGCGCAGTTGACGCATCGCCGCGTCGATCAGCGGATAGCCGGTACGGCCTTCCTTCCAGGCCGCGATGTCCTCCTTGGCCGTGCGCTCGGAGCGCCAACGGTCGTGTTTCGTGCGGTAGTCGGCGGTGGCGGCCGCGGGCCGGTCCGCCAGCACCTGGCGGTGGAAGTCCCGCCAGGCGAGCTGCCGTACGAAGGCCTCGGCGCCCGGTCCGCCCGCTCGCCGTGCCCGGTGGACGAGTTCCACGGGGGACAGGGTGCCGAAGTGCAGGTGGGGCGAGAGGCGTGAGGTGGCGTCCCCGGCCAGGTCGTCGTGGCGGTCCTCGTAGGCGGCGACACCGTCGCGCAGCCAGCGGGCGAGCTGCTTGCGGCCGGTGTTCTCCCCGCCGGTCGCCAGGTCCGGCGACAGGCCCGGAACACCGGCGCGGGTGGGGAGTTCCTCGGAGCCGACGCCGTCCGGGACCCGCACCGTACGCGGGGCGGCGAGTGGATCGCGCAGCGACAGCCCGGACCAGTGGCGGAAGTACGGGGTGAAGACGGCGAAGTGGTCCGAGGACGCCGGGGTCACCGCGCCGGGAGCGACGGCCGTGGTCACCGTCTCGTGGACGTGCAGCCTGCGACCCTCCGCCTCCAGGGCGTGGCGCAGCCGCCGCTCGCGCAGCCGGGCGTAGCCGCTGACGTCGGCCGCCAGGTGGACCTCGTCGGCGTCCGTCTCGGCGGCCACCTTGCACACCTCGTCGACGACGTCGCCGGAGCGGACCACCAGCCGGCCGCCCCGCTCGCGCAGACCGGCGTCGAGGTCGCGCAGGCAGTCGGCGAGGAAGGCCAGCCGGTTGGGTGCCGCGAACCCGGCGTCCGCCACACCGCGGTCGCGGACGAACAGGGGGACCACCTGGCGGGCCTCGGTGGCGGCCCGCAGCGCGGGATGGTCGTGCAGACGCAGGTCGGAGGTGAACAGGACGACCGAGACGTTCATGATGCGGACTCCGGGAGACGGGAAGAGTGGCCGGTGAGGTGTTTCCGGCGCGGAGGACCCGGCGGATGCGGTCGTCAACCGATCGGAGTGGGTTCCCCCGCCGGTCTCGTCGGCGTCCGGGCCGCGGCCGCCGCGATGTTGCGTGCCATGCCGCCGAACACGACGGCGTGGAAGGGCGAGACGCTCCACCAGTAGGCGTGGCCCGCCAGCCCGTGCGGATGGAACAGGGCCCGCTGCCGGTAGCGGGTGCGGCCGGCGTCGTCGGTCTCCGCGCACATCTCCAGCCAGGCCAGGCCCGGCAGCCGCATCTCGGCCCGCAACCGCAGGAGGCGCCCGGGGCGGATCTCCTCGACGCGCCAGAAGTCCAGCGAGTCACCGACGCGCAGCCGCGCCGCGTCCCGTCGGCCCCGCCGCAGACCGACACCGCCCACCAGCCGGTCCAGTTGACCTCGTACCGCCCAGGCCAGCGGGAACGAGTACCAGCCGTTCACGCCGCCGATCCCCTCGATCACCCGCCACAGGGCCTCGCGCGAGGCGTCCACAGGCAGCTCCCGCAGGTCCGTGTAGAGGCTGCCGCCGGCCCAGTCGGGGTCGGTGGGCAGGGGATCGCTGGGCGCGCCGGGCACCGAGGCCGACGACCAGCGGGTGGTGACCTTGGCCTCGCGGATACGTTGCAGCGCCAGCCGTACCGCCTCGTCGAAACCGAGCGGATGCCCGGGCAGGTCGGGCACGTACCGTGCGATGTCGTGCTCGCGGCAGACGACCTCGTGGCGCAGCGACTCGGTCAACGGCCGTGCGATGGACGCCGGTACGGGCGTCACCAGGCCGACCCAGTGACTGGACAGACGGGGGGTGAGCACGGGGACGGGGAGGATCAGCCTGCGGGGGAGGCCCGCGACGGCCGCGTACCTGGTCATCATGTCGCGGTAGGTGAGCACGTCCGGACCGCCGATGTCGAAGGCGCGGCTGACGTCGGCCGGCATGCGCGCGCTGCCGACGAGCGCGCGCAGCACGTCCCGCACCGCCACCGGCTGGATCCGCGTGCGCACCCAGTTCGGGGTGATCATCACCGGCAGCCGCTCGGTGAGGTAGCGCAGCATCTCGAAGGAGGCCGAGCCCGAGCCGATGACCACGGCCGCGCGCAGGACCGTGGTGGGCACGCCCGAGTCGAGGAGGATCCGGCCGACTTCGCTTCTCGACCGCAGGTGCGGCGAGAGCTCCCGTTCCGGTACGCCCGACGGGGTCAGACCGCCCAGGTAGACGAGGCGCCGCACTCCTGCGGCCCTGGCCTGCTCGCCGAAGATCCGTGCCGCCTTCCGGTCGGTCTCCTCGAAGCGGTCACCCGTGTCCAGCGCGTGCACGAGGTAGTAGGCGACGTCGACGTCCCGCAGGGCGGCGGCGACCGACGCGGCATCCGTGACGTCGCCGCTCACCACCTCCACGTCGGCCGCCCACGGGTGGTCGCGCAGCTTGGCGGGCGTCCGGGCCAGACAGCGCACCCGGTGGCCCTCCGCGAGCAGTTCCGGAACCAGCCGGCCGCCCACGTAGCCCGTCGCTCCGGTCACCAGACAGCGCAGACCCGGTACGGCCTCGTCAGCGTGCATCGGTCCACGGCCCTTCGTGTCGGTGTACCCCCTGTGATCACTTCCCCGTGCGGGGCCGAAGCGGATGCACGGTTCGACGGACGATCACGCGTTCGCCGCGCACATGGCGCCGAGGCCGGAACACGCGCCCGTTCCAAGGGGTGCGTGCTGTCAAGGGCTCCTCATGCCCCCGGACCCGAGACCTGTCAGGTCCTACGGAGTAAGTGGGCATGTCAGCGTCGATCGCGGGCAGGCGAACAGGTACGACGGTCCCCGTGGGGAACCGAGGGTCGATGCTGGAGGTGTCTGCGGACATGGGCGCGAAGGTGTTGGAGCGGTTTCCGGCGGGAGCCCCGCGCGGATCATGGCCCGCCGAGGAGTTCGCGGCCCGGCGCCGCGCCGAGGGTCAGCCCGCCAGGGTCGTCATGGACCTGAAGTCCGACGCGTTTCTCGTGGTGGTCCCAGTGGGCGACGAGGACTGACCACAAGGCACACCGGCCTCAGGGCCGTGTTCCGCCCAGCTCGCGCGCCCGGCGCACGAACGCCTCGTACAGATCCCCGGCCGCCTGCGGCACGGACTCCGCGCGGCGTCGGCGCAGCATCAGCAGCACCCGGGCGGTGTCGCCGGCGATCGGCCGGTAGGTGATGGCGCCGAGCCGCTCCAGCGGATCCCCGATCACGCTGAAGTCGGGCAGGACCGTCACCCCCAGTCCTTCCGCGACCATGAGCTTGCCCATCTCGGCGCCATCGGTCGAGTAGGCGAAGGCCGGTCCCCGCCCATTGAGCAGCCGGTGGACATAGCGGTGCATCACATAGCCGGAGCGCATACCGATCAGCGGCTCGGTGAGCAGGTCCTCCACCGTGACGGTCGGCCGGGCCGTCAGCGGGCTGTCGGGACGCGCACACACCACCGGCAGCCCGGACAGCAGCTCGGTGGACTCGAAGTCGGCCGGCATGTCGTCACCGTCGAGGTGATTGACCAGCCCCAGATCGAAACCGCCCTCCGCCAGCGCCCGGTGAATGTCCGTCTGCTGCGCGCCGACCACCTCGACCTGGGTGAGCGGATGCGAGGCACGGAACTCGCGGACGACGGGGAGCAGCAGCGGCACGGTCGCCGCGTTCACCGTGCCCACCCGCACCATGCGGCTGATCCGGTGCTGCTCTCCCGCCGCCGCCCGCAACCGGTCCACCGCGTCCAGCACGTCGACGATCCTCGGCAGCAGTTCGCGTCCCTCCGCGCTCATCGTCGCGCCCGTCCGTTTGCGCTCCAGGAGGTCGACCCCGAGTTCGCGTTCGAGATTCCGCACGGTCTCGCTCAACGCGGGCTGCGACAGGCGGAGTTCCTCGGCGGCCCGGCGCAGCGAGCCGAGCCGGGTCACGGCCGCGATGTATTCCAGCTGTTCGGTCCGCATGCCCGCAGAATGCGGCCCATTTCCCGGCCCGTTCAAGGGTTTCCCTGTCACACCTTCGTGAAATTCAATGGTCCGCGATACGAGACCGGTCGGGTTTTCCTTGACGCTCCTCGCGCACGGCTGCCACGATCGACGGCATGAAGATGCGACTGGACCTCACGCGGCGACGCCACGTCGACCTCGCGCGCGTCTCCAGCGCCTCCTGTTGCACCGCGGCCTGATCTCCCTCTTCTCCTCCCGATCCGCCGCCCTCTTTCCGCCTCCGCCCGACATTCGCCGGATATCGCTCCGGCCGGATCAGGCGTGCCCGGAATCGCATTCCGCAACAGGAGTTCGCCATGCCCGCAGAGCCCGTGAAATTCGCCTATTGGGTCCCCAATGTCAGCGGGGGACTCGTCACCAGCAAGATCGAGCAACGCACCGACTGGGGTTACGAGTACAACCGCGAACTCGCCGTCCTCGCCGAGAACAACGGCTTCGAGTACGCGCTCAGCCAGGTCCGCTACATGGCCAGCTACGGCGCCGAGTTCCAGCACGAGTCGACCAGCTTCAGTCTCGCCCTCCTTCTCGCCACCCAGCGCCTGAAGGTCATCGCCGCTGTTCACCCCGGCCTCTGGCACCCGGGCGTCCTCGCCAAACTCGGCGCCACCGCCGACCACTTGTCCAACGGCCGCTTCGCCGTCAACGTCGTCTCCGGCTGGTTCAAGGGCGAGTTCACCGCGCTCGGCGAACCCTGGCTGGAGCACGACGAGCGCTACCGCCGCTCCGAGGAGTTCATCCGGGCGCTGCGCCAGATCTGGACCGAGGACCACACCGAACTCGCCGGAGACTTCTACCGGTTGCGCGACTTCTCCCTCAAGCCCAAGCCCCTCAACACCCCCGAACGACCGCACCCCGAGATCTTCCAGGGCGGCAACTCCACCGCGGCCCGCGCGATGGCCGGCCGGGTCTCCGACTGGTACTTCTCCAACGGCAAGGACTTCGACGACGTCTCCGAGCAGATCGCCGACGTACGCCACTCGGCGGCCCAAGTCGGCCGGACCGCACCGAAGTTCGGCCTCAACGGCTTCCTCGTCGCCCGTGACACCGAGGCCGAGGCCCGTGACACGCTCCGCGAGATCGTCGCCAAGGCCGACCGCGAGGCCGTGGAAGGGTTCGGCGCCGCGGTGAAGCAGGCCGGACAGTCCTCGGCCGACGGCAAGGGCATGTGGCAGGACTCCACCTTCGAGGACCTGGTGCAGTACAACGACGGCTTCCGTACGGGGCTCATCGGCACGCCGGAGCAGATCGCCGAACGGATCGTCGCCTACCGGAAGCTGGGCGTCGACCTTCTCCTGCTGGGCTTCGTGCACTACCACGAGGAGGTCGAGTACTTCGGCAAGCGGGTGTTGCCCCTCGTGCGCGAACTGGAGGCCCAACTCCCCGCCACCGAGGCCGAGTCCGTCTCCGCGCACGCCTGATCGCCCCCGCAGCAGACCAGAAAGAGGACCCATGGCCACCGTCCTGTCCGTCTCCGGCAGCCCCTCCGTCTCCTCCCGCACCAACCGGCTCCTGCGCCACCTGGACCAGCGGCTGATCGCCCAGGGGCACGAGGTGATCCCGCTCGATGTGCGCACCATCCCCGCCGAGGCCCTGCTCGGCGCGGACTTCCGCCACCCGGCGATCGTCGAGGCGACCGAACTCTTCGCCCTCGCCGACGGAGTGGTCGTCGGCACGCCCGTCTACAAGGCCTCCTACTCCGGAGTCCTCAAGGCGCTGCTCGACCTGCTCCCGCAGTACGCCCTCACCGGCAAGACCGTGCTGCCGCTCGCCACGGGCGGGTCCACCGCACATGTGCTGGCCATCGACTACGCGCTCCGCCCGGTACTGAACTCCATGGGCGCGGCCCACATAGTCCAGGGCTGGTTCACCCTCGACAAGGACATCACCGCCCACGAGGACGGCTCGCTGACCGTCGCCCCGGCGACCACCGAGGCCCTCACCCAGGTGGTGGACCAGTTCTCGGCGGCCCTCGGCCGCACCCCGCTCCTGGCGGCGGCGAGCTGACCACCATGACCGACCCCGAGAGCACGCGCGGGACCGCTCACGTGATTGCCGACGACGCCGAGGCCCTCGTCCTCGCCGCCGCGCTCGCCGACGAGTTCCGCGCCGGAGCCTCCGCCCGCGACAGCGAACGCAGGCTCCCGCGCGCCGAGTTGGACCGGCTCTCCGACTCCGGGCTGCTCGCCGTCACCGTGCCTACGGAGTACGGCGGCGCCGACGTGAGCTCGGAAACCCTCGCCGAGATCTTCCGGCTGCTCGGCTCCGCCGACGGCAGCCTCGCCCAGATCCCGCAGAGCCACTTCGCCTACGTCAATGTGATCCGCCGTCAGGGCACCCCGGACCAGCGGAAGTTCTTCTTCGCCGAACTGCTCGCCGGCCGCCGCTTCGGCAACGCCCAGTCGGAGGCCGGCACCAAACACGTCCAGGACATCCGCACCCGGCTGACACTCCGGCCCGACGGTTCGTACGAGCTGACCGGCGTCAAGCACTACTCCACCGGCGCCCTCTTCGCCGACTGGATCCCCGTCCTGGCCCGCACCGCGGACGACAACCTGCATGTCGCCTACGTCCCGAGGGACGCCGAGGGCGTCACGGTCGTCGACGACTGGGACGGCATGGGACAGCGCACGACGGCCAGCGGCACGGTCCGCCTGGAGGCGGTCTCCGTCCCGGCGGACCGGGTCCTGCCCCACCACCTCACCTTCGAAGGCCCCCAACTCCACGGCGCCGTCGCCCAGTTGCTGCACGCGGCCATCGACACCGGAATCGCCGGCGGAGCGCTGGCGGAAGCGGCCGAGTTCGTCCGGACGAAGAGCCGCCCGTGGTTCGAGAGCGGGCTGGAGACCGCCGCCGAGGACCCGCTGCTGATCCAGCGGTTCGGTGAACTCGCCATCCAGGTAAGGGCGTCCGAGGCCCTGCTGATCCAGGCGGCCCGGGCCGTGGACGCGGCGCGCGCCAACCTGACAGACGACTCGGCGGCGGAGGCCTCCGTCGCGGTGGCGGCGGCCAAGGTGCACGCGGCACGGACGGCCGTGGAGGTGGCGGGCGCCCTCTTCGAGGTGTCGGGCACCCGCTCGGCCCTCAACTCGCTGAACCTGCACCGCCATTGGCGGGACGCCCGCACCCACACGCTGCACGACCCGGCGCGCTGGAAGATCCAGCACATCGGCAGGTACGTGCTCAACGGCACCAGGCCACCCCGCCACGGCCTCCTCTAACCCCCTTCAGGACAGTCCGGATCGGAGAACCCCACGTGTCCCTCACCTTCCACTGGTTCCTCCCCACCAACGGGGACAGCCGCCATGTCGTCGGCGGCGGTCACGGCACCCCCGCCACCTCCTCCGGACGGGACCGGCCGCCGACGGTCGCCTATCTGAGCCAGATCGCCCGCGCGGCCGAGGACCTGGGATTCGTGGGCGCCCTCACGCCCACCGGTGCCTGGTGCGAGGACGCGTGGCTGACCACCGCCATGGTCAGCCAGCACACCGAACGCTTGAAGTTCCTGGTCGCCTTCCGGCCCGGCTTCGTCTCCCCGACGCTCGCCGCGCAGATGGCGTCCACGTTCCAACGGCAGACCGGCGGACGGCTGTTGCTCAACGTCGTCACCGGCGGCGAGAGCCACGAGCAGCGGGCCTACGGGGACTTCCTCGACAAGGACGACCGCTACCGCCGTACCGGCGAATTCCTCAAGATCGTAAGGGAGTTGTGGGACGGCAAGTCCGTCGATCTGGCCGGGGAGCACCTGCGCGTCGAGGACGCGAAGCTGGCGCGTTTGCCGGAGCCGGTGCCCGAGGTGTACTTCGGGGGATCGTCGCCGATCGCGGGCGAGATCGCGGCCAAGTACGTGGACGTGTACCTCACTTGGGGCGAGCCGCCGGCCCAGGTCGCCGAGAAGATCGCGTGGATCAGGGGGCTGGCGGCGAAGGAGGGGCGGACGCTGCGCTTCGGTATCCGGCTGCACGTGATCACCCGTGACACCTCGGCGGAGGCCTGGGCCGAGGCGAACCGGCTGCTCGACGGGTTCGACTCCGAGACTGTGAAGTCCGTACAGGCCGGGCTGGCCCGGAGCGAGTCCGAGGGGCAGCAGCGGATGCTGGCGCTGCACGGGGGCAGTCGGGCCGGGCTGGAGATCCATCCCAACCTGTGGGCCGGGATCGGGCTGGTCCGGGGCGGGGCCGGGACGGCGTTGGTCGGCAGCCACGAGGAGGTCGCCGAGCGGATCAAGGAGTACGCCGCGCTGGGGATCGAGGAGTTCGTGCTGTCCGGGTATCCGCATCTGGAGGAGGCGTACTGGTTCGGCGAAGGCGTGCTGCCGAGGCTGGCGGCGGAGGGAATCTGGCGACACCCGGTCGGCGGCCGGCAGCCCGCCGGGGCACAGGTACCGTTCGCCGGGTGAGCCGGGTGAGCCGGGTGAGCCGGGTGAGCCGGGTGAGCCGGGTGAGCCGGGTGAGCC
>NZ_JBSFKO010000011.1:0-8212 GCF_053598575.1 Streptomyces sp. NPDC001100 | reverse complement strand
CCGGACGGGGCCGCGTGAGGGCCGGGCGGCCGCCGAGCCGCACGACGGCCCGGCTTCGCGCCCTTTCGATGTCGGCCGCGGTCAGAACCAGTGCAGGCAGTGCGGGGAGCGATCCGCCCGGAAGAGCGCGTCGGCGAGGGCCGGTGCGCCAGGGCGGTGGGCCCGGATGTGTCCGGCCCGTACGAGCGTGCTCGGGGCGGTGCCGCCGAGGTAGACCGAGCCCAAGTCGCTGATGTCCATGGACAGATCGGGCTCCCGGCCCGTGAGGACGCAGTCGGCCTTGCCGTCCCGGACGGTCAGCAGGTAGCGGCCGTGCTCGTCGAGGAACGGGTCGTCGACGTCGAGGACGAGCTCGCCGTCCGTCGACCAGCCGCGCTCGGTCAGCGCCCGAGGGACGTCCAGCAGTCGCACCCAGAGCCAGTCGGTGTCGCCGCTCACCTCTCCGGCCCGGAAGTCCGCGAGCTGCCAGCGCAGCGGGTGGCCGGGCGGGAACTGCTTGAACACGACCTGACCGACCAGGTCGTGGCCGAGCACGAACCGGGCCAGGGCCGTGAAGGCGGCGTCATCGGCGGCGATGGTCTCGTCCACGGTCAGGGTTCGGGAATCGCCGAGCGCGTAGCTGGCGTAGCCGTCCGGGACCCCGTCGGCGTCCCGGTGGACGGCGACGTAGCGCGGCGCCGGGGAGATCGGGGGCTGCCCCGCGCGCAGGGCCCACCAGCGGTGCGGCCGGGACAGCGCGCCGGGCTGGGCGCGGCGGTAGCGGTCGTAGACCTCCTCCAGGATCTCGCCGCACTCGGCACGACGCAGCAGCTCGACCGAGCCGGACGCCGAGCTGTCGGCCGTGGCGCCCGCCCGGGGAAGGGTGAGGGCGGCCCGGTGGCGCGGCACCGTCAGGCGCTGGGTGTAGGTCGCCGGTCCGTAGCCGTACCTGCGGTAGATCAGGGCCTCGGAGGCCAGGAGCACGGAGAGGGACTCCCCGCGGGCGCGCAGCTCGGTGAGCTGGTGGCGCATCATCGCGGTGAGCACGCCCTGGCGTCGGTGCGAGGGCAGGACGCCGACGGCGGTCACCCCGCTGACCGGGACGACGGTCTCGCCGGGCAGCGTGAGCTCGAAGGAGTGTGCGCCGGCCGTGCCGACGGGCCGTCCGTCCGCCGTCGTGGCGAGCAGACAGCGGTCCATTTCGAGCGCCGACCACCAGAGACCGCCGCCGTCGGTCGGGGTTTCCGGGAACTGCCCGAACGCGGCATGGAGCGTGTCGACGAAAACGTCGAGGTCCTCGCCGGTCGTGGGACGGATCTCCACCACTGTTGCTGCCTCCAGGGGTAGCGGCACCACGTCCCGTGATGCCCCGCCACAGTGCAGCGTCGCCATGTGACGGGGTCAAGCGAATTACGAGCCGGCCAGTGCCTTCAAGTGAGCCGCTCTCGACTCCGCCGTCTGTCCCTGGACCAGGAGGAACAGGGCCTCGCGCGCGAGGCGTTGGGCCCTGTTCGTCAAGGACAGGGATCTGCCGCCCCCGGCCACCACGGCCGCCGTCGTGGCGGTCATCAGCACCTCGTACGCCCGGGTCCTGAGGGCCAGCCGCTCGGCCAAGTGCTCGTGCGGCACCGGGTGTTCGGCCAGGGAGTAGGCCTGTTCGCGTACCTCGTCGAGGCGGGTGCGGAGTGGGCCGGCGGTGTCGTCGTCGAGCAGGGCGAGCGCAGCCCCCGCGACTCCGAACACCGCCGGTGACGCGTTCGTCGGCTTGGGGCGGTCCGTCTTCGCCCACTCCGCGTACGGCGTGCGCAGGGCCACCGCCTCCTCGGGGAGCCACAGGCCGTCCAGCTCCAGGGACACGGTCCGGGACGCGGTAAGGGCCGCCAGCCGCATCGGAGTCGAGGGGCGCAGGCCGGGCTGTTCCCGCGCCTCGGTGAACGCGAACAACGCCTCGTCCGCGTCCGTCACCCCCGCGAGCAGCATCACGTCGTTCAGGCCCCAGCCCGTGTACCAGGGCACCGTCCCGTCGAACCGCCAGCCGTCCCGCTCCCGCGACACCCGCACGGGGACGCGCGGATACGCCCGCAGATGCGCGTACGCCACCCCGGACATCAGCTCACCCCGTGAGAGCGGTCCCAACAGCCTTTCCCGTACCGGCAGTTCGCTGTTCGCCAGTGTCATGACGGGCGTGTGGTGCTGCGTCTGGACGAACCATGTGGAGCAGCACGCCCCGGCCAGGATCTCCGCCGTCTCCCTCGCCACGGCGCCGGGTGCCGCCGAGCCGCCGTAGGCCACGGGGGCGCTCACGCCCAGCAGGCCGGACTGTTTGACCGCCTCGATGTGGGTCGCCGGGACGCCTTCCTGGTCGACCTGTTCGGCGTGCGGGGCGAGGAGGTCGTCCGCCAGCCGTCGGGCGCGGGTGACGAGAACGTGGGAGGTCATGCGGGTGATTCTCCCGATCGGCCGGGCCGGCCACGTGCGACGCTCCGGCCCGTGTCGCGGGACGCGGGCCGGAGCGGTGGGGACGAGGTGGTGGTCAGTCCGCCGAGCGTACGGCGGGCATCGCGAGGTCGACCGGGCCCGTGGCGCCCGGGCCGGTCTTGCAGGAGTCGTGACAGTCCTTCTCCAGGGAGCAGCACAGGGAGCAGATCGCGCCGGAGTGGAAGGGGCAGTTCGCCACGTCGGGGCGCTCGAAGGCCGTCGCGCAGACCGTGCAGGTCAGCTCCACGGCGGAGGGCAGCCCGTCGGGGCCGAGCAGCGGCTCCTCCAGGTCGTCGAGGCGGGCGATGTAGTACTTGCCCTTGGTGAGGACCGCGAACAGGGGCGAGAGCACCATCGCCAGGAACAGGGCGATGAAGGGGGAGTACGCCTTGCCGTAGTCGCCGAAGGCCTCGAAGTACGCGGCGATGGAGACGGCGGAGGCGATGAGCATCGAGCCGAAGCCGACCGGGTTGAAGTTGTAGAGGTGGGCGCGCTTGAACTCGATGTAGGACGGGCTGAGTTTGAGCGGCTTGTTGATGACGAGGTCGGCGACGACCGCGCCGATCCAGGCGATCGCCACGTTGGAGTAGAAGCCCAGGACCGTGTTGAGGAAGCCGAAGACGCCGCCCTCCATCAGGGCCAGGGCGATGCCGACGTTGAGGAAGATGTAGACCACGCGGCCCGGGTGACGGTGCGTCAGACGGGAGAAGAAGTTCGACCAGGACAGCGAACCGGAGTACGCGTTCGTCGAGTTGATCTTTATCTGGGACAGGATCACGAAGAACGTGGCCAGGCCCAGGGCGACCGGAGCGGCGAAGGTCTTGAAGCCGTGCACGTACTGCTGGATGGGCTCGTTGGCCTTCGACAGGCCGACGCTGCCCGCGATGTAGAAGGCCAGGAACGCGCCGCCCATCTGCTTGGCCGCACCGAGGATCACCCAGCCAGGACCGGCGGAGAGCACCGCGCCCCACCACTTCTTGGCGTTCTGCGGGGTCTTGTCGGGCATGAAGCGCAGGTAGTCGACCTGCTCACCGATCTGCGCGATCAGCGACAGCGCCACACCCGCGCCCGCACCGACCCCGAGCATGCTGATGCTCGATCCCGTGGGGGAGTTGCCCGCGAAGTGCGTGAACTGCGAGAACTTGCCCGGCTCCTGGATCGCGATGGACACGAACGGCGCGACCATCAGCACCAGCCACACCGGCTGCGTCCACACCTGCATCTTGGAGAGCGCGGTCATGCCGTAGATCACCAGCGGCAGGATGATCAGCGAGCAGATCAGGTAGCCGACGGCGAGCGGGATGTGGAGGCCCAGGTCGAGCGCCTGCGCCATGATCGAGCCTTCGAGGGCGAAGAAGATGAAGGTGAAGCTGGCGTAGATCACCGACGTGAGGGTCGAGCCGAGGTAGCCGAAGCCGGCGCCCCGGGTCAACAGGTCCATGTCGATCGAGTACTTGGCCGAGTAGTACGAGATCGGGATGCCGGTGAGGAAGATCGTCACCGCCGCCGCCAGGATCGCCACCATGGCGCTGGAGAAGCCGTTCGAGATCGCGATCGAGCCGCCGATGGCGAAGTCGGCGAGGTAGGCGATGCCGCCGAGCGCGGTGGTGGCCACCACGTACGGCGTCCAGCGCCGGAAGGACTTCGGCGCGTAGCGCAGCGAGTAGTCCTCCAGCGTGTCGTTCTGCGCCCAGTCGTTGTAGGTCCGTCCGGCAGCCGTTGCCGGCGCCTCTTTGTCGACGATCTCCGTCACGACACTTCCCTCTTCCACGGGTGTGGGTCACCTCCCGGACGGCCCGGGGGAGTTGGACGGAAGAGTCACGCCGAATTGTTTCCCGTCCGTTTCGGATGCTTTAAATGAGAGACCTTTCAAAATTCTTTTGGCGACGCGCGTAGATTTAATTGATACTTCCTGTGGAAACTATTCCTGCGGGAAGGTAGCCTCGATCCCGGCAGGTGGGGGAGGTCAGAGTTGGGCGACGATGTCGAAGTCGAAGGCGTCTGCCCGCGCCAGATACAGCCGTTGGCGGAGGTGATTGCCGTGCAGGCGCAGTACGCCTCTCGGTCCCTCGTAGGAAACCGTGCCGCCGAGCGCGCACATGGCGCCCACATCGAGCGACCGCGCCCGCTCGGCGAGTGCCGCCAGCAGTCGTACGCCTTCGAAGCACGACTCGCCGAGGCTGCCCACGACGGGTGCCTCCACGCCGAAGCGGGCCGCGTAACGCCCGCTGAAATCGAGGCTTTCGGCGGTGGCGAGGGTCTCGAAGTACCCGGCCGCCGCCCACAGTCCCTCGGTGGCCTCCGCGCCGGTGGCCAGCAGGATGTTCTCGTCCATGTGCGTGCTCAGCCGCAGGCAGCGTCGGTGCAGCCCGTGGGCGGCGAACGCCCTGTTGAAGCGCGCCGCGTCGTCCCCGACGAGCAGCATCAGTACGGCGTCGGCCTCGCACCGCTCGACCCGGCGCAGGACCGGGCCGAACTCGTAGGTGCCGAGAGGGACGAAGATCTCGTCGCGCACCCGGCCGCCGCACTCCCGGGCGTAGCGGCGGGCGGCCCGTGCGGTGACGCGCGGCCACACGTAGTCGTTGCCCACCGTGCACCAGCGGCGCGCACCCGTCTCCTCCGCCAACAGGCGCATGGCGGGAAGGAGTTGGGCCGCGTCGGTCTCGCCGGTCAGGAACACGCCCGGCGTGCGCTCGCCGCCCTCGTACTGCGCGGTGTAGACGTACGGCACCCGGCCCGCGATGCGCGGCACCAGCGCCTTGCGGACCGCCGAGGTGTGCCAGCCGACCACCGCGTCGACGGCTTGCATCGACACCAACACCTCGACCTCTGCGGCCACTTGCTCCGCCGGGCCGCCGCCGTCCACCACGATCAGCCGGACCTCGCGGCCCAACACCCCGCCTGTGGCGTTGAGTTCCTCGACGGCGAGTTGCGCGGCCAGTTCACAGGACGGGCCGAAGACGCCCGCCGGACCCCGCAGGGGCACGACCAGCGCCACGACCAGGGTCCTGACCGGGCCGCTGATCCGCCCGGGCGGCAGGGAACGCACCAGACCACCTCCGTGAGGGCATGAGGGCACGGAAACCGGGCCCGGCCCCGGCGCCCTCGCAGAGGCTCGTAATCTGAAACCGCACAGTAGACCTACCGGAAGGACAGCGGCAATGTCGTCCGTACCGTCGCCGGGCCTCGCCCACCTGCTGAGTCACGCCGAGCGGCGACTGGGCCTGCGCATGGCCGCCGTGCTGGCCGAAGAGAGCTGTTCGGTCGAGGAGTGGCGGGTCCTGTCGGTCATCGCGGACGGCAAGGGACATCCGATGACCGAGATCGCCGACCAGGCCCTGATGCCCGCGCCCAGCCTGACCAAGCTGGTGGACCGGATGGTCGCCGACAACCTCGTCCACCGCCGCCCCGACCGGGCCGACCGCCGCCGGGTCCTGCTCCACCTCACCGCCCGGGGCCGCACCCTCCACCAGCGCACCGCGCACCGCCTCCTCACCGACCAGACCCGGCTGCTCGACGCCATCGGCGACCACGGCGACCTGGTACGACTGCTCGCGCGGCTCAACGCGGCCCTGGACCAGGAGCCTGCGGAAGCTCCCACCCAGGCACCCGCGGAGAAAATCCTGCCGGTTTCCTGAGGCGCGCTGTCGATCCGGGAACACGGCGTTCGTGTAGGAGGTGAGAGATCCCCCAAGGGACTCCGAGAACCCCCTGCGCCATGGAGGACGCCATGCAGCACTACCTGCTCAGTGTGATCACGCCGACCGACGGACAGATGCCCTCGCCCGAGGAGATGGCGGAGATCCGCCGCAAGCTGGATGTCTTCCACGACGAACTCCAGGCCGCCGGCGCCTGGGTCTTCGCCGGCGGACTGCACGGACCGGAGACGGCCACCGTGCTGCGCCCCAAGGACGGTGACGTGCTCATCACCGACGGCCCGTACGCCGAGGGCAAGGAGTATCTGGGCGGCCTCTGCCTGATCAAGGCCGCCGACTTGGACGCGGCCCTTGAGTGGGGCAGGCGGGCGACCTGGGCCACCACCCTGCCCGTGGAGGTGCGCCCCTTCATGAACACCTCCGAGGGCTGATGGCGTTCGACACCGACATCGAGGCCGTCTTCCGCAGCGAGTACGGGCGCGCGGTCTCCGTCCTGGTCCGCTTCCTCGGCGACATCGACCTCGCCGAGGAAGCGGTCCAGGACGCTTTCACCACGGCCGTACAGAAATGGCCGGAGACCGGTGTGCCGCCGAGCCCGGCCGGGTGGATCATCACGACCGCCCGCAACCGCGCGATCGACCGGCTGCGCCGGGAGTCCTCCCGGGAGGCCCGGCACAGCGAGGCCGCGCTGCTGTACGCGTCCGACGCGCCCGCCGAGGAGGGACCCGTGCGCGACGACCGGCTCCGACTGATCTTCACCTGCTGCCACCCCGCGCTCGCCACCCAGGCCCAGGTCGCGCTCACCCTGCGGCTGCTCGGCGGGCTCACCACCGCCCGGATCGCCCGCGCCTTCCTGGTGCCCGAACCGACGATGGCGCAGCGCCTGGTCCGCGCCAAGGCCAAGATCCGCGACGCGAAGATCCCGTACCGGGTGCCCCGCGACGCCGACCTCCCCGACCGGATCAAGGGCGTTCTGGCCGTCGTCTACCTGATCTTCAACGAGGGCTACACCGGCTCGCTCGAACTGTGCGCCGAAGCCCTGCGCCTCGGCTGCCTCCTCTCCGAACTGATGCCGGACGAGCCCGAGGTCACCGGCCTGCTCGCGCTGATGCTGCTCGTCGAGTCGCGCCGGGCCGCCCGCGAGGGCGCGAACGGTGAGCTGGTGCCGCTGCCCGAGCAGGACCGCGACCGGTGGGACCGCGAGCTGATCGCCGACGGTCAGTCACTCGTCCGGCGGTGCCTGCGACTGAACAACCCCGGGCCCTACCAGATCCAGGCCGCGATCAACGCCGTGCACAGCGACGCGCCGACCACGGACGCCACGGACTGGGAGCAGATCCTCCAGCTCTACGACCAGCTCATGGCCGTCGCGCCGAGCCCCGTCGTCGCCCTCAACCGGGCCGTCGCCGTCGCCGAGGTGGACGGACCGCGCAAGGCTCTCGACCTCGTGGACGCGCTGGACCTCGACGACTACCACGTCCTCCACGCGGTGCGCGCCGATCTGCTGCGTCGCCTGGGCCGTCACACGGAGGCGGTGACGGCGTACGAGGCGGCCGTCGCCCGCACGGAGAGCGCGGCGGAGCGGGGCTACCTGGAACGCCGCCGCCGGGAGCTCGTGCGGATGTGACAGCCGTCATGTGGGAGGTGACCATGTTCCCACCGGAATTTTTCCCGGTACATGAATGGTTGCTATATACATCTGTCCGTAGAGAACTCCCACGCACCAGCAGCGAGGCACCGTGAACCAGTCCAGCCCCGAGCAGCCCGCCGACGTCGTGGCCCGGCTGCGCGCCACCTTCCGCACCGGCCGCACCAAGCCCGTCGAGTGGCGCACCGCGCAGCTCCACCGTCTGCGCGACCTGCTCACGGAGCACGGTGACGATCTCGCCGCCGCCCTCCATGCCGACCTCGGCAAGAGTGCCGCCGAGTCCCAGCGCACCGAGATCGGGTTCACGATCCGCGAGATCGACCACACCCTCGACCACCTGGAGGAGTGGCTGCGCCCCGAGTCGGCCCCCGTCCCGGCCCACCTCGGCACGGACGCGACCGCCTGGACGCAGTACGACCCGCTCGGCGTCGTCCTCGTGATCGCCCCCTGG